>NZ_SAVA01000004.1:0-387221 GCF_004022465.1 Paenirhodobacter huangdaonensis
GCTGACTACTCACATCATCGGGTTGCCCCTAGTGAGCGATATGCTACGGTCCGCGTCGATCTCGACCAAACCGCCCGCATATCTCTTCAGATATCTATCAATTTCAAAGAGCACGGAAATAAAATCAACCAGTTGCGCCCCATCTTCGTGGCGCCGCTAGCCAACCCATCTCCAAATTTCGTCTTGCTTTCCAGTGCCTTGCGGCGCCTTCCGGCGACCGGCGCGGTGTGTTCCGCTTCGGTGAGGCGCTGTTTACGGATCACCGACAAACTCCGCAAGAGACTTTTTCACAAAAAACACATCTCCCGCCAAAAAATCACTCAAGTCATTGTTATTGAATGTTTTTCTTTTCTAGAAATCGGCGGCCCAGGGCGCACTTTCGGCATCAAGCAAGAATGTTTCGCAAATCACCCGATTCAACGAAATCATTCGCCGACCCGGGCCCGGCAGGGGGCGTGGACCATCGAACGGCTCCCCAGAGAATAGGAATAAACGCGCGCGCACGTGTACGAGAGCCGGGCGCCGTAGCTGTTGCCGCGCTCCCGCCGGGCGCGTAAACAGGAACCAGATTTCGCAGGAGGCTCCGATGACCCGTCCGAAACCCGTTGTGCTGTGCATTCTGGATGGCTGGGGCGAACGCCCCGAGACCGAGGGCAACGCGCCTGCGCTCGCCAACACCCCGAACCTCGACAAGGTCTGGGCGACCTGCCCGAAGTCGACGCTGATCACCTTCGGCCCCGATGTCGGCCTGCCGACCGGGCAGATGGGCAACTCGGAGGTCGGGCACACCAACATCGGTGCCGGCCGCGTGGTGGCGATGGACCTCGGCCAGATCGACCTCGCCATCGAGGATGGCAGCTTCTTCAGGAACGAGGCGATCCTCGCCTTCATCGCCAAGGTGAAGGCGGCCGGGGGCCGGGCCCATCTGATGGGCGTCGTCTCGGACGGCGGCGTGCACGGCCATATCGAGCACCTGCTTGCCGCCTGCCGGATGATTGCCGGGGCAGGGGTGCCGGTCGTCGTGCATGCGATCACCGACGGCCGCGACGTCGCCCCCGACAGCGCCGCGCGCTTCATTGATGAGCTGGTGGCGCGCCTGCCCGAAGGCTGCACCGTCGCCACGGTGATCGGCCGCTACTGGGCGATGGACCGCGACAACCGCTGGGAGCGGGTGGGCCTTGCCTATGACGCGATGGTCAAGGCCGAGGGGCTGCAGGCCGCGACGCCCGCCGAGGCGGTGGCGCAAAGCTATGCCAAGAAGGAGATGGACGAATTCATCAAGCCCACGGTGATCGGCGAGTATGCCGGCACCAGGGATGGCGACGGCTTCTTCTGCCTGAACTTCCGTGCCGACCGCGCCCGCGAGATCCTGCGCGCGCTGGCCGAGCCGGGCTTTGCCGAGATCGACGTCTCGGCCCGGCCGGTGTGGTCGGCGCTGCTCGGCATGGTCGAGTATTCGGCGTCCCACAACGCCTACATGGCCACCGCCTATCCGAAGCGCGACCTGGTCAACACGCTCGGCGAATGGGTGTCGAAGCAGGGGATGACGCAGTTCCACTGCGCCGAGACCGAGAAATATCCGCATGTCACCTTCTTCCTGAACGGCGGCAAGGAATCGCCCTGGCAGGGCGAGGACCGCTTCATGCCGAAGTCGCCGAAGGTCGCCACCTATGACCTGCAGCCGGAAATGAGCGCCCCCGAAGTGACCGAGCATTTCATCGGCGCGATCGAGAAGGGCTATGACCTGATCGTGGTGAACTATGCCAACCCCGACATGGTCGGCCATACCGGCAGCCTGCCCGCGGCGATCAAGGCCTGCGAGGAAATCGACCGCGACATGGGCAAGGTGATCGCGGCGCTGAAGAAGGCGGGCGGGGCGATGATCGTCACCGCCGACCACGGCAATTGCGAGACGATGATCGACCCGGTGACCGGCAAGCCGCACACGGCGCATACCACGAACCCGGTGCCGGTCGCGCTGATCGGCGGGCCCGAAGGGGTGAAGCTGCGCGACGGTGGCCGGCTTGCCGACCTCGCGCCGACGCTGCTCGAGCTGATGCAGCTGCCGGTGCCGCCCGAGATGACCGGCAAGACGCTGATCGTCCGTTGATGCGGGCTGCGATCGTTGCGCTGTTGCTGGGCGCCGGGGCGGCTTCGGCCAGCACCGCGACCGATTCTGCGCTGAAGGCGGCGGACGATCTGCGCGCCTCGATCGGCGCGCTCGATGCGGCGCAGACCAAGGCCGACCGGGTCGCCGCGCTGACCGCGACGATCACCGCCTATGAGCAGGGACTTGGCGCGCTGCGCGACGGGTTGCGCCGCGCCGCGGTGCGCGAGCGCGAGATCAGGCAGGGGTTCGATGCGAAGCGCGAGAACATCGGCCGGCTTCTGGGCGTGATGAGCACGATGGAACGCTCGGAAGGGCCGCTGCTTTTGCTGCACCCGGCCGGACCGCTCGGCTCGGCGCGCTCGGGCATGGTGCTGGGCGCGGTCACCCCGGCGCTGCAGGCCGAGGCCGAGAAGATGCGCAGCGACCTCGAGGAGATCAAGGCGCTGCGGGCGGTGCAAGGCAATGCCGAGAAGGTGCTCGAGGGCGGGCTCGCCTCGGTCCAGGCCGCGCGCACCGCGCTGAGCGAGGCGGTGTCGGAACGCACCAAGCTGCCGAAGCGCTATCTCGAGGAGCCGGAGGAGCTGCGCCAGCTGGTCGAAAGCGCCGACACGCTCGAGGGGTTTGCCACCGGCGTTGCCGATCTCGACAGCGACATCGGTGCACCGATGGAGGATTTCGCCTCGGCCAAGGGCAGCCTGCCGATGCCGGTGATCGGCTCGGTGCTGCGCCGCTTCAACGAGGCGGATGCCGCCGGCATCCGCCGGCCCGGTCTGGTCGTGGCGACGGCGCCGGCCTCGCTGGTCACCGCGCCCTGGCCGGCGACGATCCGCTATCGCGGACCGCTGCTCGACTACGGAAATGTGATGATTCTCGAACCGGCCAAGGGCTATCTTCTGGTTCTGGCCGGGCTGGGCACCGTCTATGGTGAAACCGGCGATGTGCTGGCCGCCGGGGCGCCGGTGGGGCTGATGGGCGGCACGGAACCGGGCGCAGAGGAATTCGGTGCCGATTTCGTGCAGGCCGCGCAGAAGGGCGGCAGTGCGGGCCGCTCCGAAACGCTGTATTTGGAATTGAGGAAGGGCAAGACGCCCGTGGACCCCGCCGCGTGGTTCACCCAGACGAAAGACCAGGGGTAGAGTATGAAGAAGTTCGTCATGGCCGCACTCGGCGGCACGGTTGCCGGGGTGCTGATCTCGACGCAGGTTGCCCCGCTGCTGGCACAGGAGGCCGGCAAGCCCGCCTCGGTCTATGAACAGCTTGACCTGTTCGGCGACATCTTCGAGCGGATCCGGTCGGATTACGTCGAACCCGTCGACGACAAGAAGCTGATCGAAGCGGCGATCAACGGCATGCTCAGCTCGCTCGACCCGCATTCGAGCTATCTGCCGCCCGATGATTACGCCGACATGAAGGTGCAGACCCGCGGCTCCTTCGGCGGCCTCGGCATCGAGGTGACGCAGGAGGACGGCTTCGTGAAGGTCGTCTCGCCGATGGACGGCACGCCGGCCGCCGAGGCCGGCATCCAGTCGGGCGATTACATCACCCATGTGAACGGCGAGAGCCTGATGGGCCTGACCCTCGATCAGGCGGTGGACAAGATGCGCGGCCCGGTCGGCAGCGAGATCACCATCACCGTCGCGCGCCAGGGCCAGGCCGATCCGTTCGATGTGACGATGACCCGCGACACGATCAAGCTGACCGCGGTCAAGGGCCGGCTCGAGGGCAATACCGTCGTGCTGCGGATCACCACCTTCAACGATCAGACTTTCCCGAACCTTCAGGAAAGTCTGAAAAAGGCGGTCGAGGATGCCGGCGGCATGGACAAGGTCGACGGTATCGTGATCGACCTGCGCAACAACCCGGGCGGATTGCTGACCCAGGCGATCTCGGTTTCCGACGCCTTCCTCGACAAGGGCGAGATCGTCTCGACCCGCGGCCGCAAGCCCGAGGACAGCGAACGCTGGAACGCGACGCCCGGCGATCTTGCGCAGGGCAAGCCGGTCGTGGTGCTGATCAACGGCGGCTCGGCCTCGGCCTCGGAGATCGTCACCGGCGCATTGCAGGACCATCACCGCGCGATCGTCGTCGGCACCAAGAGCTTCGGCAAGGGCTCGGTGCAGACGGTGATGCCGATCCGCGGCGAGGGCGCGATGCGGCTGACCACGGCGCGCTATTACACACCCTCGGGCCGCTCGATCCAGGCGCTCGGCATTCAGCCCGACATCGTCGTGCCGCAGCCCGACGCCGTTCCGGCCGACGATCAGGCAAGCGAGGACAAACCGGCGGCGAAGACCCGGTCGGAGGCGGATCTGCAGGGGATCCTGTCGAACGACTCGATGACCGAGGACGAGAAGAAGCAGGCCGAGGAAGAACGCGCCAAGGCCGAGGAGGCCGCAAAGCTGCGCCTGCAGGACTTCCAGCTCGCCTATGCCATCGACATCATCAAGGGCATGAAGGTGATGGCGCAGGACACCGACGCCGATCCTTCGACGCCCGCGGCGGCACCCGCGGCTCCGGCCGGGGCCGCGCCGGAAAAGGCGCCGGAGAAGGCGCCGGTGAAACCCGCGCCGAAGCCCGCGAACTGAGATCCCGGGGGGCCGATCGGCCCCCCTTTTTCGCCAGGAAGAAGACCATGACCCCCGAAGAAATCGCCGCCCTCCCGTATCGCCGCAATGTCGGCGTGGTGCTGATGAACCCGCAGGGCCTGGTCTTCACCGGCCAGCGCATCGACAGCCCGGTTCCCGCCTGGCAGATGCCGCAAGGCGGCATCGACGAGGGCGAGAAGCCGAAGGAAGCGGCGCTGCGCGAGCTGTGGGAGGAAACCGGCGTGCGCCCGGATCTGGTCGAGAAGATCGCCAAGACGCGCGACTGGATCACCTATGACCTGCCCTCGGATCTTGTCGGCAACATCTGGAAGGGCCGCTACCGCGGGCAGAAGCAGAAATGGTTCCTGCTGCGCTTCCTCGGCCACGACAGCGACGTGAACATCGCGACCGAGCATCCCGAATTCTCGGTCTGGGCCTGGAAGCCCCATACCGAGGTGCTTGAGGGCATCGTGCCCTTCAAGCGCGCGGTCTACGAGGCGGTCTTTGCCGAATTCCGCGACTATTTCGCCTGAGCCTCAGAAATCGAGACCAAGGTCGAGCGTGCGCGCCGAATGGGTGAGCGCGCCCGACGAGATATAGTCGACACCCGTCGCCGCAACCTCGGCGATGCGGGAAAGCTGCATGTTTCCAGAGGCTTCCAGAACCACACGGCCGGCGGCAATGGCCACGGCGCGGCGCAGGGTCGGGGTGTCCATGTTGTCGAGAAGGATCACATCGGCACCGCCCACGGCCAGCGCTTCTTCCAGCTGATCGAGGCGGTCGACCTCCAGCTCGACGCGCATCATGTGGCTGCGCGCGGCCTTCGCCGCCTCGAGCACGGCACGGATGCCACCCGCCGCGGCAACGTGATTGTCCTTGATGAGAATCGCGTCCGACAGACCGAAGCGATGGTTCGAGCCGCCGCCATGCGCGACCGCCATCTTCTCCACCACCCGCAGGCCCGGGGTGGTCTTGCGGGTGCAGGTGATGCGGGTTTTCGTGCCGCGGGTCTCGGCGACAAAGGCCGATGTCAGGGTGGCGATGCCGCTCAGCCGGCCGGCGAAATTCAGCGCGACCCGCTCGCCCATCAGGATCGAGGCGGCCTCGCCCTCGATCTGCATCAGCGTGTCGCCGGGCGCGATCGGGCTGCCGTCGGTGACCTGTGTTTCCACGGTCAGCGTCGGGTCGACCAGACGGAAGGCGAGGGCGGCGATCTGCATCCCCGAGACCACGCCCGCCTCGCGCGCATTCAGCCGCGCGGCATAGCGGACGCCCGCCGGCACCACGGCGCGGGTGGTGACATCGCCCATCGGCGACAGGTCTTCGGTCAGCGCCGCGCGCACCAGCGGTTCAAGCAGGAAATCGGGCAGGGGAGCGGTCATGGTTCCTCCGTCGCGCGGGCGCGGATCGCGCGCGCCTCGTCAAGCGTGATGCGGGTGCGGCAGGCCCGGGCCGGGTCCGCCTGCGGAAAATCGGCGCGGAAATGGCCGCCGCGGCTTTCCTCGCGCGCCAGCGCCGCCGCGGCGATCAGCGTTGCCGTGGCGGTCATGTTGCGCAGCGAGTCGCCGGTGGCCGCGGCCTCGATCCCGGCGATGGTGCGCAGCGCGGCTTTCAACCCGGCAGCGGTGCGCACCACGCCGACGCCATTGGTCATCGCCGCGCGCAGCCGGGTGACCGCGGCCTCGTCGGTGACCTCATCCCCCTCGGGGATTTCAAGAGGCACCTCGGGCGCAGGCGCCATCGGCACGGCTTCGGAAATCCCCTCGGCACAGATCCGGGCAAAGACCAGCGCCTCGAGCAGCCCGTTCGAGGCAAGCCGGTTCGCCCCGTGCAGCCCGGTCGACGAGGCCTCGCCGCAAACCCACAGATGGTCAAGCGAGGCGCGGCCATCCTCGGTCACGTCGATGCCGCCCATATGGTAATGCGCGGCGGCGGCAACCGGGATCGGCTGCGACACCGGGTCTATGCCGGCCCGTTTGCAGGCCTGTGCCACGGCCGGGAATCGGGTCAGAATCTCGGCCCCCAGACAGGCGCGGGTATCAAGCGCCGGGGCACGGCCGGCCTGACGCTCGAGATAGACGGCGCGGGCGACGATGTCGCGCGGCGCAAGTTCGGCATCCTTGTGAACGGGCAACATGAAGCGCTCGCCCCGCGAATTCACCAAAACCGCGCCTTCTCCGCGCAATGCCTCGGTCGCAAGCGGGGCAGGGTCCTCGCCACTCGCAATCGCGGTCGGGTGAAACTGCACGAATTCCGGATCGGCGATGCGGGCGCCGGCGCGCGCCGCCATGCCGATCACCTGCCCCCGGATCCGCGGCGGGTTGGTGGTGACGGCAAAAAGCCCGCCCGAACCGCCCCCCGCCAGCAGCACCGCCGGCGTCCGGATCAGGAGCTTGCCCGAAGGCGTGTGCGCCTTCTTCACCCAGACCCCGGTGACCACGCCTTGCGTGACCTCGAGCGAGGTTGCCAGAATCCCTTCGACCACCTGGATCGAGGGGGTGGCACGCACGGCGGCAATCAGCGTCTGCATGATCTCGTGCCCGGCCTGATCTCCCTTCACCCGCACCACGCGGGCGGTGGAATGCGCGGCCTCGCGCGACATCACATAGCCGCCTTCGGGGCTGCGGTCGAAGGGCGTGCCAAGCGCGGTGAGGTCGAGAATGCGGCGCGGCGCCTCGCCGGTCACCAGCCGGGCGATGGCCGGGTCGACGATGCCTGCACCTGCGGTCTCGGTATCGCGGGCATGGGCCGCGGGGCTGTCACTCGACGCCATCGCCGCGGCAACACCGCCCTGCGCCCAGGCGGAGGAGGCGCCTTCGCCCAGAACCTCGGGCGAGATCACCAGAACCGGATGCGGGGAAAGCTTCAGCGCGGCATAAAGCGCGCCGAGCCCGGCCCCGACGATCACGATGCGGGAGGTTTCGATCACTTCGCGATCTTCCGCGACAGCTCGATCATCCGCTCGACCGCGACCCGCGCCTTCGCGGCGATGGCGGGATCGACCGTGACCTCCTCGGTCCCGGTATGCAGCGACCACAGGATTTTCTCGAGTGTGATCTTTTTCATGTAGGGGCACATGTTGCAGGGCCCGACGAAATCCACATCCGGCAGCGCGTCGGCAATGTTCGACGCCATCGAGCATTCGGTGACCAGCATCGCGTGGCTCGGATGCTCGCGGGTGACGTAGTCGATGATTCCCGAGGTCGAGCCGGAGAAATCCGATTCGGCCACCACGTCGGGCGGGCATTCCGGATGGGCGATGATTCGCGTCTCGGGATGCAGCGCGCGGAACTCGCGCAGGTCCTGCGCCGTGTATTGTTCGTGCACGATGCACGAACCCGCCCACCAGACCACACGCTTTGACGGAACCTGTTTCGCCACGTTCTGTGCAAGGTATTGATCTGGCGTCATAATTACCGTGTCTTCCGGCATTGCCGCGACAATTTGCGCTGCGTTGGCAGAGGTGCAGCAAATGTCGGAGGCGGCCTTCACAGCGGCTGTCGTGTTGACATAACTCACGACCGGAGCACCGGGATATTGGGCCCGCATCTGGGCGATTCCCTCCGGCGTGATCGATTCGGCCAGCGAGCAGCCGGCCTCGACATCGGGAATCAGCACCGTCTTCGCCGGGTTCAGGATCTTCGAGGTCTCGGCCATGAAATGCACACCGCATTGCACGATCACCTGCGCCTCGACCTTCGTCGCCTCGATCGCCAGCTGCAGGCTGTCGCCCACGACATCGGCAACGCCGTGATAGATCTCCGGCGTCATGTAGTTATGCGCGAGGATGACGGCGTTCCTCTCGCGCTTCAGCCGGTTGATGGCGCGGATATAGGGCGCGTGGCGGGCGAAGTCGGGCAGGGGGACGACGCGGTCCATCCGGGCGTGGATGTCGCGCATCTCCTCGGCCAGTGTCAGCGACGGCGCAAGGTCATAGGCCTCGGCCAGGGTGGCGCGCATCACGGCAAGGTCCAGCATGTTTCCTCCCGACACATGAGAACGAGCCAGCATGTAAGGGCTCGGACCTCCGGGGGAAACAGCAAAGTTGCCGGAAGTGATGAATTTATGAAACTTTTATCGGATGGTCCGGATCAGCGGTTCCAGATCGCCTTCTCGCCCAGCTTGGTGACGAAGGCGGCATGCGCCTCGGCCTCTTCCGGGGTGATGCACGAGGGCAGGGGGACCGGGCGCGGGCGCGGCCGCCAGTCATCCTCGGCGCTCGCATTTTTCGCGCGCGAGGTGTCCACCGTCAGGCCGAAGACCGGCTGCCGGCCTCCGATCAGCTCGAGATAGACGTCGGCGAGGATTTCCGAGTCGAGCAGCGCCCCGTGCAGGGTGCGCGAGGAGTTGTCGATGTTGAACCGCCGGCACAGCGCATCGAGCGAGGCGGGCGAGCCCGGAAAGCGGCGGCGCGCCATCATCAGCGTGTCGAGCGCGCGGTCATTCGCGATCAGCGGCTTCTTCGCCCAGCCCAGTTCCGCGTTCAGGAATTTCATGTCGAAGGCGGCGTTGTGGATGACGAGCTTTGCTTCCTCGCCGATGAAATCGAGAAAATCCTGAGCGATGGCGGTAAAGACCGGCTTGTCGCGCAGGAAGTCATTCCCCAGCCCATGCACCTCGAAGGCCTCGGTCGGCATGTCGCGCTCGGGATTGATATACTGGTGATAGGTGCGGCCGGTCGGCACGTGGTTGAACAGCTCGATCGCGCCGATCTCGACGATGCGGTGGCCTTCGGTCGGCTCAAAGCCGGTGGTTTCGGTATCGAGGACGATTTCACGCATGGCGGGCCCGGATCTCGGCAATCAACTGGCGCACGGCGGCACGGGTGCCCTCGATCGTGTGGGTCTCGATCACATGATGGGCGCGGGCGCGCTTGTGCGCATCGGGAAGCTGGCGCGCGAGGATCAGATCGAGCTGTGCCTCGGTCATCGTGCCGCGGGCCAGGACCCGGGCACGCTGATGCTCGGCCGGGACCGAGACCACAAGCACCGCATCGCAGATCGTATCGGCGCCGGTTTCGAACAGCAGCGGGATGTCCAGCAAGATCAGATCGGCCTCGGAATGGGCCGTGATGAACTCCATCCGCGACGCGGTGGTCAGCGGATGAACGATCGATTCCAGCCGGGACAGAGCCTGTTTGTCGCCATGCAGCACCTCGCGCAGGCGCGCGCGGTCAACGGCACCGTCGACGACAACGCCCGGAAAGGCCTCGGCGATCGCCGGCACGGCGGCACCGCCCCGGGCGTAAAGCGCATGCACCGTCGCGTCGGCATCCCAGACCGGCACGCCTTCCTCGGCGAACATCTTCGCCGTGGTCGACTTGCCCATGCCGATCGAGCCGGTCAGGCCAAGAAGAAAGGGTCTGTTCATGCCGAAAGCACCGCTTCGCGCAGCTCGGCCGTCACCTCGGGGCGATGGCCGAACCAGCGCTCGAAACCGGGAACAGCCTGATGCAGCAGCATGCCCAGCCCGTCGACCGTGGTGCAGCCCATGGCCGCCGCCTCTTCCAGAAGTTTCGTGCGCAGCGGAGTATAGACGCAATCCGTCACCACGGCGCGGGCATCGAGCGCATCCAGCGGCACGCGGAACTCGGCCTTGCCCTCCATGCCAAGCGAGGAGGTGTTCACCACGGTGCGGGCGTCCTCCATCATGTTGCCGGCCTGAACCCAGTCATAGACGACGACACGGGCGCCGAATTCGGTGCGCAGCACATCGGCCCGCGCCCGGGTGCGGTTCGAGATCCGGATCTCGGGCACGCCGACCTCGAGCAGCGAGGCGACGATGGCACGCGCCGCCCCACCGGCGCCGATCACCGCCGCCGGCCCCTCGGCCGGCGCCCAGCCCGGCGCGCCCTCGCGCAGGTTGGCGATGAAGCCGTAGCCGTCGGTGTTGTCGGCATGGATGCGGCCGTCGGGGCGGAAGATCAGCGTGTTCGCTGCCCCGATCAGCGCGGCGCGGTCCGACACCACATCGGCCAGCGCCAGCACCGTTTCCTTGTGCGGGATGGTGACGTTGCAGCCGACGAAACCCGCCTTCGGCAATGCGCGCAGCACCGTCTCCAGGTCTTCGGCTGCCACATCCATCGGGATGTAATGGCCGCGGATGCCATATTGCTTCAGCCAATAGCCATGCAGCGCCGGCGAACGCGAATGCGCGATCGGCGAGCCGATGACACCGGCCAGCGGAATCCGGGGATGGTCGTTCATGTCGTCAGATCTCCGCGCACATGCAGCCAGTTCAGGAACTCGATCAGCGGGAGCCCCAGAACGGCAAAGTAGTCGCCTTCGACGGCAGAGAAAAGCCGCACGCCCTCTTCCTCGAGCTTGTAGCAGCCGACGGCAGTGCGAATGCTGTCCCAATTGCGCGCGACATACTCCTCGATGAAGGCGTCGGAGAGCGGATGCATCCGCAGCCGGACCTCGGCGACATGGCGCCAGAGCGGGGCCCCGTCGCGCAGCGCCACCAGCGCCGACAGCAGCCGGTGCGTCTGGCCCGAGAGCGCGCGCAGATGCGCAATCGCCTCTTCGGGCGTCTCTGGCTTGGCGAAGATCCGGCCTTTCAGCTCCAGCACCTGATCGGCACCGAGGACCAGGTGCCCCGGCCGCCGCGCCGAGATTTTCGCCGCCTTCATCTCGGCCAGCGCATCGGCGATGTCGCGCGGCGTCGCGCCGTCGGCCTCGAGCGCGGCGCGGATCGCCTCTTCGTCGATGCGGCCGGGCAGGACCTCGACCTCGATGCCGGCGGCGCGCAACAGGCGCGCGCGGATTTCAGAGGAAGAGGCGAGGGTGAGGGCGAAGGTCATGTGGACAACATCCGGGAGAACTGCCGGGGCAAAGCTGTGGAGCCACCGGGGTGTGGAATTTCCTCCACCGTTCTGGCGTGTTTCGGCCTGGAACGAAAGCAGACTCTGCACCTGTGACTCCGCGCCGCGGGCAAATGTGAGCGACTCATGATTCGAAGCGAGTCGCCCCGGGTTTTCCACAGATTCGCCCCGCCCGATGATTTCGTGAATCTCATTGAATATGAAAGAAAATTTCCCCATATCCAGAATCCGAAACGGCGATGCGGCGACTCTTGTCCACCCTGGGGAAAACTGCCCTGAAACCGAGTAATCCCCACTATCCACAGGGCAATCATCATCATCATCTTTTCTTTAAATCTTTTTTTTCTTTATGAAGTGATGCGAACGGAGGGACCGATGACCGACTTTCTGCTGACCGCCTACCCCTGGGTCAAAAGCCTGCACGTCATGTCCGTGCTCGCTTGGATGGCCGGGCTGTTCTACCTGCCACGGCTCTACGTCTATCACGTCGAGGGCCTTCAAAAGCAGGGCGTCACCCGCGGATCGGACATGGAGCTGCTCTTCCGCCATCAGGAACGTCTGTTGATGAAGGCAATCATGGCGCCGGCGATGATCTCGAGCTGGCTGTTCGGGCTGCTCCTCGTCTTCACCCCGGCGGTGATCGACTGGTCCGCCGCCTGGCCCTGGGCCAAGGGCGCCGCGGTGATCGCGATGACCGGCTATCATTTCTTCCTCGAGGTCGCGCGCAAGCGCTTCGTCGCCGGCGAAAACCGGATGACCGGCCGGCAGTGGCGGATGATGAACGAGGTCCCGACGCTTCTGATGATCGTCATCGTGATCGCGGTGATCGTGAAATTCTGAGCATTCGTTGACTCGCAGCGTTTCAGGGCTTATCTGCGGGATCAGCCCCGGCCGTCCGGCCGACAGGTTCTTCTGAAGACGATGATGGACACGCGCTGCCGGGACGCCGGCCGGCGCCCTTTGCGGATGAAATGTCGATGAACACCGAAACCGAACGGCTCAATCTTGCGGATCTGAAGGCGAAAAGCCCGAAGGACCTGCTGGCGATGGCCGAGGACTGGGAAATCGAGAACGCCTCGACCATGCGCAAGGGCGAGATGATGTTCTCGATCCTGAAAGAGCATGCCGAGGAAGGCGTCGAGATCGGCGGTGACGGTGTGCTCGAGGTGCTGCAGGACGGTTTCGGCTTCCTGCGCTCGCCCGAGGCGAACTATCTGCCCGGCCCGGACGACATCTACGTCTCGCCCGACATGATCCGGCAATACAGCCTGCGCACCGGCGACACGGTCGAGGGGATCATCCGCGCACCCGGCGAAAACGAGCGCTATTTCGCGCTGACCTCGGTCGAGCGGATCAACTTCGAGGACCCGGACAAGGCCCGCCACAAGGTCGCCTTCGACAACCTCACGCCGCTCTACCCCGACGAGCGGCTGAAGATGGAAATCGAGGATCCGACGATCAAGGATCGCTCGGCGCGGATCATCGACCTCGTGGCGCCGATCGGGAAGGGGCAGCGCGGCCTGATCGTCGCGCCGCCGCGCACTGGTAAGACGGTTCTGCTGCAGAACATCGCGCATTCGATCGCCACCAATCATCCGGAATGCTACCTGATCGTGCTGCTGATCGACGAGCGGCCGGAAGAAGTGACCGACATGCAGCGCTCGGTGAAGGGCGAGGTGATCTCCTCGACCTTCGACGAGCCGGCGACGCGGCACGTTGCGGTCGCCGAAATGGTGATCGAAAAGGCGAAGCGCCTGGTCGAGCACAAGCGTGACGTGGTGATCCTGCTCGACTCGATCACCCGCCTTGGCCGCGCCTACAACACCGTGGTGCCGAGCTCGGGCAAGGTGCTGACCGGCGGTGTCGATGCGAACGCGCTGCAGCGGCCGAAGCGCTTCTTCGGTGCCGCGCGCAACATCGAGGAGGGCGGCTCGCTGACGATCATCGCGACGGCGCTGATCGACACCGGCTCGCGCATGGACGAGGTGATCTTCGAAGAGTTCAAGGGCACCGGCAACTCGGAAATCGTGCTCGACCGCAAGGTGGCGGACAAGCGCGTCTTCCCGGCGATGGATATCCTGAAGTCGGGCACCCGCAAGGAAGACCTGCTGGTCGACCAGAAGGACCTGCAGAAGACCTATCTGCTGCGCCGCATCCTGAACCCGATGGGCACCACCGATGCGATCGAGTTCCTGATTTCCAAGCTGAAACAGACGAAGTCGAACGCCGAGTTCTTCGATTCGATGAACGGCTGAGGTCGTTCGGCCGATGGACACCATCTTCGCCCTGGCGACAGCCCGCGGAAAGGCGGGCGTCGCGGTCGTCCGCATTTCCGGCCCGCGGGCATGGGCGGCGGCCGAGGTGCTGGCCGGGTCCTTGCCCGCGCCGCGCCAGGCCGGGCTGCGCCGGCTGCGGCTGGAGGGCGAGGAACTCGACGAGGCGGTGGTGCTGTGCTTTGCCGCGGGGGCGAGTTTCACCGGCGAAGAGGTGGCCGAGCTGCATGTGCATGGCGCGGTGGCGACGGTTGCCGCGATTCTGCGGGCGCTTTCCGGCATTGAGGGGCTGCGGCTCGCCGAGCCCGGCGAATTCACCCGCCGTGCGCTGGAGAATGGCCGGCTCGACCTTGCCCAGGTCGAGGGCCTGTCGGACCTGATCGAGGCGGAGACCGAAGCGCAGCGCAAGCAGGCGCTGGCGGTTCTGTCCGGCGCTGTCGGGCTGGTGGTCGAGGACTGGCGCGCACGGCTGATCCGGGCGGCGGCGCTGCTCGAGGCGACGATCGACTTTGCCGACGAGGAGGTGCCCGTCGATGTGCGCCCCGAGGTGACGGCGCTGCTCGATGGCGTCATTGCCGCGCTGCGTGACCAGATCGCGCGGGTGGGGGCGGCCGAGCGCGTGCGCGAGGGGTTCGAGGTGGCGATCGTCGGCCGGCCGAATGCCGGCAAGTCGACGCTGCTGAATGCGCTGGCCGGGCGCGAGGCGGCGATCACCTCGGAAATCGCCGGCACGACGCGCGACGTGATCGAGGTGCGGATGGACCTTGGCGGGCTGGCCGTCACCTTGCTGGACACGGCCGGGCTGCGCGAGACCGGCGACGTGGTCGAGGCGATTGGCGTCGAGCGTGCGCTCGCGCGTGCGGCGCAGGCGGATCTGCGGATCTTCCTGCTGGATGGCGCGGAAGTGCCGCTGCTGGCCCCGGTGCCGGGCGACCTTGTGGTGCAGGGCAAGGCCGATCTTCAGCCGGGCGCGGGGTTTGCGGTTTCCGGCAAGACCGGCGCCGGGCTCGACCGGCTGATCGCGGAGGTCACCGCACGGCTGCAGGATCGGGCCGCGGGAGCCGGGGTGATGACGCGCGAGCGGCATCGGGTGGTGATGGAGCGCGCATTTCAGGCTTTGGAATCGGCGAGAAATGAGGTATTGCGCGGCTCCGACCGGGTCGAGCTTGCTTCCGAAGGGCTGCGCCAGGCAGCACGGGCGCTTGAATCCATGGTCGGGCGGGTGGATGTGGAGCATCTTCTCGACGAGATTTTCGCGAGCTTCTGCATCGGCAAGTGAGGAGTGTTTCACGTGAAACATCTTGACGTCATCGTCGTCGGCGGCGGTCATGCCGGCACCGAGGCAGCCCATGCGGCGGCCCGGGCAGGGGCGCGCACGGCGCTGGTCACGCTGCGGCGCGAGGCGATCGGCGTGATGTCGTGCAACCCGGCGATCGGCGGGCTTGGCAAGGGCCATCTGGTGCGCGAGATCGACGCGCTCGACGGTGTGATGGGCCGTGCGGCCGATTTCGCTGGCATCCAGTTCCGCCTGCTGAACCGGCGCAAGGGGCCGGCCGTGCAGGGCCCGCGAGCGCAGGCTGACCGCAAGCTCTATCGTCTGGCGATGGCGCGGCTGACCGCGGCGCAGGAGAACCTCGAGGTGATCGAGGGCGAGGCCGCCGATCTGATCGTGACCGAAGGCCGCGTCGCCGGGGTGCGGCTGGCCGATGGCAGCGAGATTGGCGCGGCTGCCGTGGTGCTGACCATCGGCACCTTCCTGCACGGCGTCATCCACATCGGCGATCAGCGCCAGCCCGGCGGCCGCATCGGCGACAAGCCGTCGATCGCGCTGGCCGACCGGCTGCGCGATCTGTCCTTGCCGCTTGGCCGGCTGAAGACCGGCACGCCGCCGCGGCTCGACGGGCGCAGCATCGACTGGT
Source organism: Paenirhodobacter huangdaonensis (assembly GCF_004022465.1). Lineage (NCBI taxonomy): Bacteria > Pseudomonadati > Pseudomonadota > Alphaproteobacteria > Rhodobacterales > Paenirhodobacter > Paenirhodobacter huangdaonensis. The sequence goes on from NZ_SAVA01000004.1 coordinate 15,711, forward strand.
CCGTCCTTGACAGCCAGCCGGGTGACGACGATCCGGCGATGTTCAGCTTCCTGCACAAGGCGCCCTTCGTGCGGCAGATCTCCTGCGGCATCACCCATACGAACGAGCGCACGCATGAGGTGATCCGCGAGAACCTTGGCCGCTCAGCGATGTATGGCGGTCATATCGAGGGGGTCGGGCCGCGCTATTGCCCCTCGATCGAGGACAAGGTCGTGCGCTTTGCCGACAAGACCTCGCATCAGGTGTTCCTGGAGCCTGAGGGGCTGGATGACGACACGATCTATCCGAACGGCATTTCCACCTCGCTGCCGGTCGATGTGCAGGAGGTCTATGTCCGCTCGATCCGCGGGCTGGAGGAAGTGCGCATCCTGCAGCCGGGCTATGCGATCGAATACGATTTCGTCGATCCGCGCGCGCTGACCCCGACGCTCGAGCTGCGCGAACAGCCGGGGCTTTATCTTGCCGGGCAGATCAACGGCACCACTGGCTATGAAGAGGCGGCGGCGCAGGGGCTGGTGGCCGGGCTGAACGCGGCGCGTGCCGCGCAGGGGCAGGGGGCCGCCGTCTTCAGCCGCACGAACAGCTATATCGGCGTGATGATCGACGATCTGGTGACGCGCGGTGTGGCCGAGCCCTATCGCATGTTCACCTCGCGCGCCGAGTTCCGCCTGTCGCTGCGCGCCGATAATGCCGACCAGCGGCTGACGCCGATGGGCATCGCGCTTGGCTGTGTGGGGGCGGAACGGCAGGCGGCCTTTGCGCAGAAGATGGAGGCGCTGGAGACCGGCCGGGCACTGCTCGATTCGCTGGTGCTGACGCCGAAGCAGGCGGTTTCCGCCGGGCTGAAGGTGAACCAGGACGGCAGCAAGCGCTCGGCTTTCGAGCTTCTGTCCTTCCCGGACATCGGCCTGACCGAGCTGTCGGGTGTGTTCCCGCAGATTGCCGAACTGCCCGCCGAGATCGCCGATCAGCTTGCCAAGGACGCGCTCTATGCCAGCTATATCGAGCGACAGGAGCGTGACGTGGCCGCAATGAAACGCGACGAGAACTGGGAAATTCCGGCCGATTTCGACTATGCGGCGCTCTCCGGCCTGTCGAACGAGCTGAAGCTGAAACTTGGCCGGGCGCGGCCGCAGACGCTTGCCCAGGCCAGCCGGGTGGACGGTGTGACGCCGGCCGCACTGGCGCTCATCCTTGCCAGCCTGCGTCAGGCCAGCCGGGCGGCCACGGCATGAGCGTCGAAGCCTTTTCCGCCGCCGTCGATGTTTCACGTGAAACACTCGACCGGCTGACCGCCTACGAGGCGCTGCTGCGCAAGTGGAATGCGGCAATCAACCTGGTCTCGCCGCAGACGCTTTCCCAGGTCTGGACGCGGCACTTCCTCGATTCGGCACAGATCTTTGCGCTTGGCCCGGATACGGCGCGGACCTGGGCCGATCTGGGTAGTGGCGGCGGCTTTCCCGGGCTGGTGATCGCGGTTCTGGCGGCGGAAAAGCGCCCCGATCTGGCGGTGACACTGGTCGAGAGCGACCGGCGCAAATCGGCCTTCTTGATCACCGCGGCGCGCGAACTCGGCCTTTCCGTTGCGGTGAAAAGCGAGCGGATCGAGGCGCTTGCGCCTCTTCAGGCCGATATTCTCAGCGCCCGGGCGCTGGCTCCGCTCACCGATCTTCTGGGCTTTGCCGAGCGGCATCTTGCCCCCGGCGGTATCTGCCTGTTCCCGAAAGGGGCCCGCTGGCGTGAAGAGCTTGCGCCGGCGCGCGAAAGGTGGTCCTTTCAGCTCGATCCGCATCCCAGCGAAACCGAGTCCGAAGCCGTCATCCTGCAGATCGATGGAGTGAAACGTGTCTGATCCGACGCGGCCGCCCGGGCCCAGAATCATCGCCGTCGCCAACCAGAAGGGCGGGGTGGGCAAGACCACCACCGCCATCAATCTTGCCGCGGCGCTGGTCGAGGCCGGGCAGCGCGTGCTGCTGGTCGATCTCGACCCGCAGGGCAACGCCTCGACCGGGCTCGGCCTCGAGACCGAGGACCGGAAATCGAGCACCTACGAGCTGATCCTCGAAGATGCGCCGCTTTCCGCGGTGGTGCAGGAAACCCGTATTGCCGGTCTCTGGATCTGCCCGGCGACCACCGATCTGTCCTCGGCCGACATGGAGCTCGTGTCGAACGAAAAGCGCAGCTTCCTGCTGCATGACGCGCTGCGCCAGCCCGATATCGACGTCTTTGCGCTTGATTACGTGCTGATCGACTGCCCGCCGTCGCTCAATCAGCTGACGGTGAACGCGATGGTCGCGGCGCATTCCGTTCTGGTGCCGCTGCAGGCGGAATTTTTCGCGCTCGAAGGCCTGTCGCAGCTGATGCTGACGATCCGCGAGGTGCGGCAGAGCGCCAATCGCGACCTGCGCATCGAGGGCGTGGTGCTGACCATGTATGACGTGCGCAACAACCTGTCGCAGCTGGTCGAGGCGGATGCGCGCAACACGCTGGGCGAGCTCGTGTTCCGCACGATGATTCCGCGCAACGTGCGGGTGTCCGAGGCGCCGTCCTATGCGATGCCGGTGACCAGCTATGATTCCGGCTCGCGCGGGGCGAGTGCCTATCGCGCGCTGGCGAGCGAACTTCTTGCGCGGCATGCCGCGGCGAAAACCAGGGGATAAGGGATGGCGGAAAAGAAACCCGAGCGGCGTGGTCTGGGGCGGGGCCTGTCGGCGCTGATGGCGGATGTCCATCTGGCACCCGCGGCCGAAGCCGCGGCGACGCCGCGCCGGGCGGAAATGTTCGTCCCGATCGAGAATATCGAGCCTAATCCGGACCAGCCGCGCCGCGATTTCGAGCCCGAGGCGCTTGATGAACTTGCCGCCTCGATCCGCGAGAAGGGCGTCATCCAGCCGCTGATCGTGCGTCGCCATCCGCGCAAGGAGGGGCAATACGAGATCGTCGCCGGCGAACGCCGCTGGCGTGCCTCGCAGCTTGCCCAGCTGCACGAGCTGCCGGTGATTCTGCGCGAGTTCACCGATAACGAGGTGCTCGAGGTCGCGATCATCGAAAACATCCAGCGCGCCGATCTGAACCCGCTGGAAGAGGCGCTCAGCTATCGGTCGTTGATGGATCGTTTCGGCCATACCCAGGAAAAGGTGGCCGAGGCGCTGTCGAAAAGCCGCAGCCATATCGCGAACCTGCTGCGTCTGCTGAACCTGCCCGACGAGGTGCAGGGGATGCTGCGCGCCGGCAAGCTGAGCGCAGGCCATGCGCGCGCGATGATCACCGCGCCCGATCCGGTCAAGCTGGCACGCGATACCGTGGCCAAGGGGCTCTCGGTGCGCGATGTCGAACGACTGGCGAAAAAGTCGGTGACGCCGCCGGGCGAGGGGGCACCGAAGCCGCGCCGCCCGTCCGAGAAGGATGCCGATACCCGGGCGCTGGAAGGCGATCTGAGCGCTAGCGTTGGTATGAAGGTGGTAATCGACCACAAGGGGTCGGAAGGTGGCCTCGTCACCATCGCCTATCGCGACCTCGACGAGCTCGACCGGATCTGCTCGCTGCTCAGCGCCGGGCGCTGAGGCTCAGGGCATCAATTCGCGGATCACGCCATTGAGCACCGCGCGGCCCTCACGGGTGGCGCGGATCCGGCCATCGACGGTTTCCACCAGACCCAGCTCGCCCAGATCGGCGAGCTTTTCGGCGGGAAGGTCGGTGCCCGACAGCGCGCGATAGCGCGCCGGATCGATCCCCTCGTTCAGCCGCAGCCCGAACAGCAGGAATTCGACCGCCTGATCCTCGAGCGGCAACGGCTCGCGCGGGAGTTCCCCCGAGCCACGCTGTTCCACGGCTTGCAGCCACAGGGCAGGGGCCTTGGGCGTCACCGTCGCTTGGCGGCTGCCGCCAAGGGTCAGCCGGCCATGCGCGCCGGGGCCGATGCCGGCGTAATCGCCATAGCGCCAATAGATCAGATTGTGCCGGCTTTCCGCGCCCTCTCGGGCGTGGTTCGACACTTCATAGGCCGGAAGCCCCGCCGCCTCGCAGATTTCCTGCGTGCGCAGATACATGTCGGCGGCCAGTTCCTCGTCGGGCAGGCCGGTCAGCTTGCCGGCCGCGGCGCGGCGGCCAAAGGCGGTGCCTTCCTCGATCGTCAGCTGATAAAGCGAAAAGTGATCCACGGCCATCGCCAGCGCCTCGCGCAGCTCGGCCTCCCAGGCGGTCAGGTCCTGATCCTGGCGGGCATAGATCAGATCGAAGCTGACGCGGTCGAAATGGCTGCGGGCGATGTCGAAGGCGACGCGGCCCTCGGCGGCGCTGTGCATCCGGCCAAGCCGCGCCAGATCGGTGTCGTTCAGTGCCTGCATCCCCATCGAGACGCGGTTCACCCCGCCTTCGGAATAGGCTCTGAACCGGCTGGATTCGATGCTGGTGGGGTTCGCCTCGAGGGTGATCTCGATGTCATTTGCCTGCCGCCAGGTGCGCCGCACCCGCTCGAGGATCGCCGCCACAAGGTCGGGGTCCATCAGCGAGGGGGTGCCGCCGCCGAAGAAGACCGAGTTCAGCACCCGGTCCTGCGTTTCGGCGCCCAGACGGTCGATCTCGGCAAGATAGGCGCGCTGCCAGCGCGCCTGATCGATGTCCGCCGCCACATGGCTGTTGAAATCGCAATAGGGGCATTTGGCGGCACAGAAGGGCCAGTGCAGGTAAAGGCCGAACCCGCCGTGCCGCCAGTCGTCGCTCATCCCTTGAACGCCGTCACTTCGATCTCGATCTTCATCGCCGGGTTCACCAGCCCCGCGACGATCATCATCGCGGCCGGGCGGATCTCGCCGAAGGTCTTGGACAGGGCGGGGATGATTTCCTCGACATAGGCCGCATCGGTGATGACGTAATTCGCCCGCACCACATCGGCCATCGAGAAGCCCGCGCCTTCGAGAACCGCCTTGATCGTGGCAAGCGTGTTGCGCGCCTGATCCAGAACGCTGTCCGGGAAGGCCTTGCTCACCGGATCGGCGCCGGTGGTGCCGGCGACGAAGCACCAACCGCCCTGCACCACGGCGCGCGAATAGCCAAGCTTCGGTTCATAGGGCGAGCCGCCCGAGATGTTCTGTCGTGCCATCTTCGCCTCGAAACATTGCACCAGCTTGCGGAAGGCATCCGCGCGGTGGCTGATCTGGTTCTTCTTCGCCGGGTCCATCTCGGCGAAGGTGATGTCATAGCCCTCGGGCTGGAACATCGGGTCGTAGCCATGGCCGTGCGCGCCGCGCATCGGCCAGACCAGCTGGCCCTCGGCCTTGCCCTCGAAGACCTCGTCGTGGCCATCGGGCCAGGCGAGCACGAGGGTGGAGCGGAAGCGCGCGCGGCGCGGCAGCGGCGCGGCGATCTTCTCGCAGGCGTCCCAGGTGCGGGTCATCGCGAGGGTGAAGTCGCGCCCGGTCGGGGTTTCGGCCCAGTCGGCGGTATAGACACCGGGCGCGCCATCCAGCGCGTCCACCTCGATGCCGCTGTCGTCGGACAGCGCCGGCAGGCCGGTGGCCTTCGCCGCCGCATGCGCCTTGATCCGGGCATTGCCGACGAAGGTGGTCTCGGTTTCCTCGGGCTCGGGCAGGCCGAAATCGTCGTTCGACAGCACGGTGATGCCGAAGGGAGCGAGCAGCGCCCGCATCTCCTCCAGCTTGCCCTTGTTGTGGGTGGCGAACAGCAGCCTGTCGCCGGTGAATTTCCTCATGCCAGCGCCGCCTTCTGCGCCGTGACCAGCTGCGCCACGCCCGCCTCGGCAAGATCGAGCAGCCGGGTCATCTCGTCGCGCGAGAAGGTCGCGCCCTCGGCCGACATCTGCACTTCGATCAGCTTGCCGGCGCCGGTCATGATGAAGTTGCCATCGGTGCCCGCCTCGCTGTCCTCGGCATAGTCGAGGTCGCACACCGGCTGGCCGGCGTAGATGCCGCAGGAGATCGCAGCGACATGGTCGAGCAGCGGATCCGAGGCGATCAGACCCGATTTCAGCAGCTTGTTGACCGCAAGGCGCAGCGCCACCCAGCCCCCGGTGATCGAGGCGCAGCGGGTGCCGCCATCGGCCTGGATCACGTCGCAGTCGATGACGATCTGGCGCTCACCAAGCGCCGAGCGGTCGACGCCGGCACGCAGCGCGCGGCCGATCAGGCGCTGGATCTCCTGGGTGCGGCCCGACTGCTTGCCCGCCGCCGCCTCGCGCCGGGTGCGCGAATTGGTGGCGCGCGGCAGCATGCCGTATTCCGCCGTCACCCAGCCAAGCCCGGTGCCCTTGAGGAACGACGGCGCCCGATCCTCGATCGTCGCGGTGCACAGAACGTGGGTGTCGCCGACCTTGATCAGGCACGAGCCCTCTGCATGTTTGGTCACGCCGGTTTCGATTGAAATCGGGCGGCATTCACTTAGATTCCTGCCAGAGGGGCGCATGATCAGTCCTTTCGAAGAGTTTGCCTCATTTGAGGCCGCCCGCGCCGTGATGCAACCCCGAAGCAGGGCCCAGGCCTGATTGACGGGGGCGACAGGGCGGCTTTAATGCGGGGATGAGCCACGCCATGCACGACCAGACACAACTTCTGACGGAACTCAATGATCGCTCGCGCGAGGTTTTCCGGCGGGTGGTCGAGGGCTACCTCGACACCGGCGATCCGGTGGGCTCGCGCAGCCTGACCCGACAGATGAGCGAGAAGCTTTCTGCCGCGACGATCCGCAACGTGATGCAGGATCTCGAATACATGGGGCTTCTGGGCAGCCCGCATGTCTCGGCCGGGCGGGTGCCGACGCAGCTCGGGCTGCGGATGTTCGTCGACGGCTTCATGGAGGTCGGCGAGGTTCACGTGACCGATCGGCAGGCGCTCGACGCGACGCTGGGCGCAAACGAGCCCGGCGTGGGCTCGCTGCTCGACCGGGTCGGCGCGGCGCTGTCGGGCATCACCCATGGCGCGAGCCTGGTTCTGGCGCCGAAGCACGAGGCGCCGATCCGCCACATCGAATTCGTCTCGCTCGGGCCCGACCGGGCGCTGGTCGTGCTCGTCTTCGCCGACGGGCAGGTCGAGAACCGCGTCTTTACCCCGCCGCCCGGTCAGACCCCCTCGTCGATGCGCGAGGCGGCGAATTTCCTCAATGCGCTGGCCGAGGGGCGCACGCTGAGCGAGCTGCGCGCCGATATCCGCGAAGAGATCGCCGCGCGCCGGCAGGAGCTTGACACGCTCGCCGCGGAACTGGTCGAAAGCGGGCTCGCGCAATGGGCCGATCAGGGCGCACCCTATGAGCGGCTGATCGTGCGCGGGCGCTCGAACCTGCTCGACGGCGAGGAGGATCTCGACCGGATCCGCTCGCTTTTCGACGATCTCGAGCGCAAGCGCGACATCGCCGAGTTCCTCGACCTGACCGAGGAAGGCGATGGTGTGCGCATTTTTATCGGCTCGGAGAACAAGCTTTTCTCACTTTCGGGTTCCTCTCTGGTCGTCTCTCCCTATATGAACGCAGATCGGAAGATCATCGGTGCGGTCGGCGTGATCGGGCCCACGCGGCTGAATTACGGCCGGATCGTGCCGATTGTCGATTATACGGCGCAGCTGGTCGGGCGGGTTCTGTCCGGCCGCGGCAAGGGGTAGGACCATGACCGAGAAGAAAGACGAGATCCTGGAGGACCAGGAGCAGCTGAACGAGCCGCTGAACGAGGCGGCGGCAGGCTTTGACGAGCTCGAAGCCCTGCGCGTCGAGCGCGACGAGTTCAGGGACCGCTTCATGCGTGCGCTGGCCGATGCCGAGAATGCCCGCAAGCGCGCCGATCGCGACCGTCGCGAGGCCGAGAACTATGGTGGCTCGAAACTCGCGCGCGACATGCTGCCGGTGTTCGACGCGCTGAAACGCGCGCTCGATGCGGCGGGCGACGAGGTGCGGGCGGCGGCGCCGGCGCTGATCGAGGGCGTGGAACTGACGCAGCGCGAGCTGTTGAACGTGTTCAAGCGCCACGGCATTCAGGCGATCACGCCGCAGGTCGGCGACAAGTTCGACCCGCAGCAGCACGAGGCGATGTTCGAGGCGCCGGTGCCGGGCACCAGGGCGGGCGACATCATCCAGGTGATGGACAGCGGCTTCCTGCTGCATGACCGCCTGCTGCGCCCGGCCAAGGTCGGTGTCAGCTCGATGCCGAAGAGCTGAGTCCCGGTGGGGACCCCGGGGGCTTTGCCCGTTCGGCGAAACGGCCTTCCATCGGAAGGCCGTTTTTTTTCGCCTTACCCCCCAGGATATTTAAGGCAATTGGAAGATCAGGGCTTGAGCAGGGCCCGGAGGCCATAGAGAGCCTCCATCGCCTGTTTCGGCGTCATCTCGTCGGGGTTGATGTCGCGCAGCGCCGCCTCGATGGCCGCGCTTTCGGGGGCCGCGGGTGCGGGCGCCGGATGCGCCGCGGCCGAGAAGAGCGGCAGGTCGTCGATGACCATCTGCTTCTTGCCGCCGCCCTCGCGGTCGCCCTGTTCGAGCGCCTCGAGCACGACACGGGCGCGCGCCACCACGCTTTCGGGCAGGCCCGCAAGCCGCGCCACCTGCACGCCATAGCTGCGATCGGCCGCGCCCTTCTTCACCTCGTGCAGGAAGATCACCTCGCCCTGCCATTCCTTGACCGAGACGGTGGCGTTCTCGACCCCGTCGAGCTTCGCCGAAAGCGCCGTCATCTCGTGGTAATGGGTGGCGAAGAGCGCGCGGCAGCGGTTCACCCCGTGCAGGTGTTCGAGCACCGCCCAGGCGATCGACAGCCCGTCATAGGTCGCGGTGCCGCGGCCGATCTCGTCCAGGATGACAAGGGCGCGGTCGTCGGCCTGATTGAGGATCGCCGCGGTCTCGACCATCTCGACCATGAAGGTCGACCGCCCGCGGGCAAGGTCATCGGCGGCGCCGACGCGCGAGAACAGTTGGCTCACAAGGCCGATATGGGCGCGGCGTGCGGGCACGAAGCTGCCGGCCTGCGCCAGCAGCGCGATCAGCGCGTTTTGCCGCAGGAAGGTCGATTTGCCGGCCATGTTCGGGCCGGTCAGCAGCCAGATCGCCGGCGTCTCGCCCGAGGTCAGGGCGCAGTCGTTGGCGATGAAGGGCTCACCCGAGCGTTTCAGCGCGGCCTCGACCACCGGGTGGCGGCCGCCCTCGATCTCGAAGGCGCGGCTCGCGTCCACCGTCGGCTCGACCCAGTCCTCGCCCGCGGCCAGGTCGGCGAAGGCGGCGGCGAGGTCGATCTCGGCAAGCGCGCGCGAGGCCTCGCCGATCGGCCCGGCATGGGCAAGAATGGCCTGCTTCAGGCTGTCATAGAGCCGTTTCTCGATCTCGAGAGCATGGTTGCCGGCGTTCAGGATCCGGGTTTCCAGCTCGCTCAGCTCGAGCGTGGTGAAGCGCACCTGGTTCGCCGTGGTCTGGCGGTGGATGAAGCGCTCGTTCAACGGCGCCGAAAGCATCCTCTCGGCATGGGTGGCGGTGGTCTCGATGAAATAACCGAGCACGTTGTTGTGCTTGATCTTCAGCGAGGCGATGCCGCTTTCCTCGACATATTGCGCCTGCATCCGGGCGATGACGCCGCGGCCCTCGTCGCGCAGCTGCCGGGTCTGATCGAGCTCGGCGTCATAGCCCGGCGCGATGAAGCCGCCGTCACGGGCCAGAAGCGGCGGTTCGGCGACGAGCGCGGCGTCAAGAAGGGCGGCGAGGGCATCATGGCCCACCAGCACCGCGGCCGCTTCGGCCAGAAGCGCCGGCGGTTCCACCGGGGCAAGGCTTTCGGCGATGCGCCCGGCCTGGTCGAGCCCGTTGCGGATCGCCGCCATGTCGCGCGGACCGCCGCGGTCGAGCGAGAGCCGGCTCAGCGCGCGGTCGATGTCGGGGCAGCGCCGCAGATCGGCGCGCAGATCCTCGGAAAATCGACCCTGTTCCAGCAGAAAACGCACTGCATCATGGCGCGCATGGATCTGGTTCAGGTCGCGCGAGGGGGCCGAGATGCGCCGTTCCAGCAGCCGCGCCCCGGCGGCGGTCACGGTGCGGTCGAGGGTGGTCAGCAGCGAGCCCTCGCGCCCGCCCGACAGCGCCTGCGTCAGCTCGAGGTTGCGCCTTGTGGCGGCGTCGATCTGCATCAGGCTGCCTGCCTCTTCGCGCAGCGGCCGGCGCAGCAGCGGCAGCTTGCCGCGCTGCGTCAGCTCGAGATAGTCGACGATCGCCCCCATGGCCGAGATCTCGGCGCGCGAGAAGCTGCCGAAGGCATCGAGCGAGCCGACCGAGAACAGGCCCAGCAACCGCCGCTCGGCGCCCTGGCTGTCAAAGCTTGCGCGTCCGAGCGGGGTCAGCGCCGCCTTCAGATCAGAGACGATCTCGGCGCAATCGGCCTCGCGCGCTTCGCTCACCAGCACCTCGCGCGGGGCAAGGCGGGCAAGTTCGGGTGCCAGCCGGGTCAGCGGGCAGGGCATCACCCGGAACTCGCCGGTCGAGATGTCGACCCAGGCCAGCGCGCCGTCGCCGTGCATCTCGCTCCAGGCGGCCAGGAAGTTGTGGCGCCGCGCCTCGAGCAGGCTTTCCTCGGTCAGCGTGCCGGGGGTGACAAGGCGCACCACGTCGCGCTTCACCACCGATTTCGCGCCGCGCTTCTTCGCCTCGGCGGGGTCTTCGAGCTGTTCGGCGATGGCGACGCGGAAGCCCTTGCGAATGAGCGTCAGCAGATAGCCCTCGGCGGCATGGATCGGCACGCCGCACATCGGGATATCCTCGCCCAGATGCAGCCCGCGTTTCGTCAGCGCGATGTCGAGCGCGGCGGCCGCGGCGACGGCATCGTCGAAGAACATTTCGTAGAAGTCGCCCATCCGGTAGAACAGCAGTGCCCCCGGGTTCGCTTCCTTGATTGCGAGATATTGCGCCATCATCGGCGTGATTGTCGGCTCTGCCATGCTTTCCCCCGTTTGGCGCGACCCTACAAAAGGCGGAATCCGGGTGCAAATCCATTGAGACGCTCGGAAGGGAACGCTATGAGGAAGCGCCTATCGGAGGAGTTCGGCCCCATGTCCAGCAAGAACCGCATCACGCCCGAAGAGGCGCTGGCGTATCATCTCGACCCGAAGCCCGGGAAATACGAGATCACGGCGACGAAGCCGATGACGACGCAGCGCGATCTGAGCCTTGCCTACAGCCCGGGCGTCGCGGTTCCGGTCGAGGCGATCGCCGAGCGGCCGGAGACCGCCTATGACTATACCGTCAAGGGTAACATGGTGGCGATCATCTCGAACGGCACCGCCATCCTCGGCCTCGGCAATCTGGGCGCGCTTGCCTCGAAGCCGGTGATGGAAGGCAAGGCGGTGCTGTTCAAGCGCTTTGCCGACGTCAACGCCATCGACATCGAGCTTGATACCGAGGACCCGGACGAGATCATCAAGGCGGTGAGCCTGATGGGCCCGACCTTCGGCGGCATCAACCTCGAGGACATCAAGGCGCCGGAGTGCTTCATCATCGAGCAGCGGCTGAAGGAGATCATGGACATTCCGGTGTTCCATGACGATCAGCACGGCACGGCGGTGATCTGCGCGGCCGGCCTGATCAACGCGCTCGAGCTGAGCGGCAAGAAGATCGAGGATTGCAAGATCGTGCTGAACGGCGCGGGGGCGGCCGGCATCGCCTGCCTCGAGCTGATCAAGGCCATGGGCGCACAGCACGACAACTGCATCATGTGCGACACCAAGGGCGTGATCTGGCAGGGCCGCACCGAGGGCATGAACCAGTGGAAATCGGCGCATGCGGCGAAGACCGACGCGCGCACGCTGGAAGAGGCGATGGTGGGCGCCGACGTCTTCCTCGGCGTTTCGGCCAAGGGTGCGGTGACGCCCGAGATGGTGGCGAAGATGGCCGACAACCCGGTGATCTTCGCGATGGCGAACCCCGATCCCGAGATCACCCCGGAAGAGGCGCATGGCGTGCGCCCCGATGCGATCGTGGCGACCGGCCGGTCGGATTATCCGAACCAGGTGAACAACGTTCTGGGCTTCCCCTATCTCTTCCGCGGCGCGCTCGACATCCATGCCCGCGCGATCAACGACGAGATGAAGATCGCCTGCGCCAAGGCCCTGGCCGAGCTGGCCCGCGAGGACGTGCCCGACGAGGTGGCGATCGCCTATGGCCGCAAGCTGACCTTCGGGCGCGACTACATCATCCCGACGCCCTTCGACCCGCGGCTGATCCATGTGATCCCGCCCGCGGTCGCCAGGGCCGGGATGGACACCGGCGTCGCGCGCCGGCCGATCATCGACATGGAGGCCTATGTTCTGGGGCTGAAGACGCGGATGGACCCGACGGCGTCGATCCTGCAGGGCATCCAGGCGCGGGCGCGGCAGGCGCAGGCGACGATGATCTTCGCCGAGGGCGACGATCCGCGCGTGCTGCGCGCCGCGGTGGCCTATCAGCGCAACGGCATGGGCCGGGCGCTGGTCGTCGGCCGCGAGAGCGACGTGCGCGAGAAGCTCGACGCGGCAGGGCTCGGCGATGCCTATCGCGAGCTGACCGTGGTGAACTCGGCCAATTCGAAGCATATCGAGACCTACAAGGACTTCCTCTACACCCGGCTGCAGCGCCAAGGCGTGGACCGCGAGGATGCGCACAAGCTGGCCAACCGCGACCGCCACGTCTTCGCTGCGCTGATGCTGGCGCATGGCCATGGCGACGGCATGGTCACCGGCGCGACGCGCAAGTCCGGCCATGTGATGGAGCTGATCAACAAGGTCTTCGACGCGCGTCCCTCGGACGGGGCGGTGGGGATCACCGCGCTGCTGCACAAGGGGCGTGTGGTGCTGATCGGCGACACGCTGGTGCACGAATGGCCCGACGAGCATGACCTTGCCGACATCGCCACCTCGGGGGCGCAGATCGCGCGGGCGCTCGGGCTCGAGCCGCGGGTGGCCTTCTGCTCGTTCTCGACCTTCGGCTATCCGGTGTCGGAACGGGCGACGAAGATGCACATCGCACCGCAGGTTCTGGATGAGCGCGGCGTCGATTTCGAGTATGATGGCGAAATGACCGTCGATGTTGCGCTGAACATGGAGCAGATGAAGAACTATCCGTTCTGCCGTCTGACCGGGCCGGCGAACGTGCTGGTGGTGCCGGCGCGGCATTCGGCTTCGATCTCGGTCAAGCTGATGCAGGAGATGGCCGGGGCGACGGTGATCGGTCCGATCCTGACCGGCGTGTCCGCGCCGATCCAGATCTGCTCGACGGTGTCGACGGTGAACGACATCCTGAACATGGCCGCGATCGCCGCCTGCAAGCTCGGCCAGCGGCGCTGAGCCCGGCCCCGGGGGCCGCGCGCCCCCGGACCCCCGCGAGGTATTTCGGGCAAGATGAAAGGCAGCCGGATGACGGTCTACACCTTGGGCTCGATCAATGCCGATCATCTCTACCGGTTGCCGCATCTGCCGGCGCCGGGCGAGACGCTGGCGGCGCTGTCCTATTCCGTCGGGCTCGGCGGCAAGGGCGCGAACCAGTCGGTGGCGCTGGCCCGGGCCGGGGCGGATGTGCGCCACATCGGTGCCGTCGGCGCCGACGGGCTGTGGATGGTGGCGCGGCTGACCGAGGCGGGGGTCGATTGCGCGGCGGTGTCCGAGGTCGAGGGCGCCTCGGGCCATGCGATCATCGCGGTCGATGCGGCGGGCGAGAACGCCATTCTGCTGCATCCGGGCGCGAATCGGATGATCGGTGCGGAGATGGTGCGCGCGGCGCTGGAAGGCGCCCGCCCGGGCGACACGCTGGTATTGCAGAACGAGACCTCGGCCCAGGTCGAGGCGGCGCGGATCGGGCAGGAACAGGGTCTGTTCGTCGTCTATTCCGCCGCCCCTTTCGAGGCCGAGGCGGTCGCGGCGGTGCTGCCCTATCTGTCGCTTCTGATCATGAACGAGGTCGAGGCGGCGCAGCTGTGCTCGGCGCTGTCGGTGACCTTCGAGGCGCTGACGGTGCCGCATGTGGTGGTCACCCGGGGCGCGCGCGGGGCCGAGTGGCACGACCGTGCGGGTGCCGTGGTGCACCATGCGCCGGCCTTTGCAGTGACGCCGGTCGACACCACCGCGGCGGGCGACACCTTTGCGGGCTATCTGGTCGCCGGGCTGGCCGGGGGGCTTGGCCCCGAGGCCGCGATGCGGCTTGCCTCGGGCGCCGCGGCGCTGAAGGTGACACGGGCGGGAACGGCCGATGCCATCCCCGCCCGCGATGAGGTCATGCGCTTTCTTGCGGCTCAGCCGAGCGAATAGCCGGTGCCGCGCACGGTGCGCACCGGATCCGCCCCGCCATTCGTCATCAGCGCCTTGCGCAGCCGCCCGACATGCACGTCGATGGTGCGGGTGTCGACGTAGATGTCGCGGCCCCAGACCCGGTCGAGCAGCTGATCGCGGGTCCAGACCCGGCCGGGCTTCTCCATCAGGGTCGAGAGCAGCCGGAACTCGGTCGGGCCGAGTTTCAGCGGCGCACCGTTGCGGAAGACGCGGTGCTCGGCGGCGTCGAGGATGATGTCCTCGAACTGCAGCCGCTCGCCCATCGTCGCCGGGCGGGTGCGGCGCAGCTGGGTGCGCAGCCGCGCCATCAGCTCCACCACCGAATAGGGCTTTACCACGTAGTCGTCGGCGCCGGTCTCGAGGCCGCGCACGCGGTCGGCCTCTTCGGAGCGGGCCGAAAGCATGATGATCGGGATCGAACGGGTCTCGGGGCTGGCCTTCACGCGCCGGCAGATCTCGATTCCCGAGACATTGGGCAGCATCCAGTCGAGCACGATCAGGTCAGGTTTTTCCTCCTTGACCATCAGCAGCGCCTCGTCGCCATTCACTGCCATGGCGACGCGGAATCCCTCGGCCTCGAGGTTGTATTGCAAAACCTCACGCTGGGCCGATTCATCCTCGACCACCAGCACGCAGGGCTGTTGGGCGGGGCTCATGCGTCAGTCCTCCACCTTGTCCAGGGTCACGCTGTCCGACTTCGGCCGGTCCTCGTCGGGCATCTCGCCGGTGACGAGATAGATCACCTGCTCGGCGATGCCGGTGGCAAGGTCGCCCATCCGCTCGATGTTCTTCGCGATGAAATGCAGGTGCATGCAGGCGGTGATGTTGCGCGGATCTTCCAGCATGTAGGTCAGGAATTCACGAAACAGCGCGTTGTACATCTGGTCGACCTCGATGTCGCGCGAGCGGACATCGGCGGCAAGATTCTCGTCGCGCTGTATATAGCTGTCGATGGCGTCCTTCAGCATCGCCTCGACCGCCTGCGCCATGCGCCGGATCGCGCCGGCCGAGCCGCTGATCGTCGGCATCTGCGACAGCACCTGGGTGCGCTTGGCGATGTTCTTCGAATAATCCCCGACGCGCTCGAGGCTGCCCGAGATCTTGATCACCGAAAGCGCGACGCGCAGGTCGGAGGCGGCGGGCGAGCGCAGCGCGATCAGCCGCGCGGCCTCCTCGTTGATCTGCTCCTCGAGCTTGTCCACCGCCTTGTCACGGCCGCGGACGGTCTCGGCGAGCTCTTCATCGCGGGTTTCGAGGGCCTGGGCGGCGTCGAGAAGCTGGGCCTCGACGAGGCCGCCCATCTTCACGACCATCGCCTGAACGGCCTCGAGGTCGCGGTCGAAAGAGGAAACGATATGCTGGCTCATGTGTCTCTCCGTCAGCCGATCCGGCCGGTGATGTAGCTCTCGGTGCGGGGATCCTTCGGGTTGGTGAAGATCTGCCCGGTCTCGCCGTATTCGACGAGATTGCCGAGGTGGAAGAAGGCGGTGCGCTGGCTGACGCGGGCGGCCTGCTGCATCGAGTGGGTGACGATCACCACCGAGAAGTTCTCGCGCAGCTCGTCGATCAGCTCCTCGACCTGCGCCGTGGCGATCGGGTCGAGGGCCGAGCAGGGCTCGTCCATCAAGAGCACCTCGGGCGAGGTGGCGACGGCGCGGGCGATGCACAGGCGCTGTTGCTGACCACCCGAGAGGCCGGTGCCCGGCGCGTCGAGACGGTCCTTGACCTCGTTCCACAGCGCCGCCTTGCGCAGCGAGCCTTCGACGACTTCGTCGAGCTCGGCCTTGTTCTTGACGAGGCCATGGATCTTCGGGCCGTAGGCGACGTTGTCATAGATGGATTTCGGGAAGGGGTTCGGTTTCTGGAACACCATCCCCACCCGGGCACGCAGCTGCACCGGGTCGACCTTCTTGTCATAGATGTCCTCGCCGTCGAGCAGGATCTCGCCCTCGACCCGGCAGATGTCGATGGTGTCGTTCATCCGGTTCAGGCAGCGCAGGAAGGTCGACTTGCCGCAGCCCGACGGGCCGATGAAGGCGGTCACCGTCTTGTCGAGGATGTCGATGTGCACATCCTTGATCGCGTGCGAGGCGCCATAATAGACCTGCACGTCATGTGCGGCGATCTTGATGTCCTTGGTCTCCACGGCTCTCTCCGTCAGTCGCATGTCGTTCATGGTGGTCACTCCTCACCAGCGCCGCTCGAACTTGCGGCGCAGAACGACCGCGAGCGAGTTCATCACGAGAAGGAAGACGAGCAGCACGATGATCGCCCCCGAGGCACGCTCGGTAAAGGCGGGATCGGCCCGCTGCGTCCAGCTGTAGATCTGCACCGGAATGGCCGAGGCAGGGTCGAAGAAGCCCTCGGGCGGGGCCGCGGGATAGTCGCGCACGAAGGCCACCATGCCGATCAGCAAGAGCGGCGCGGTCTCGCCGAGCGCCTGCGCCAGACCGATGATCGCGCCGGTCAGGATGCCCGGCATGGCGAGCGGCAGCACGTGGTGGAAGATCGTCTGCGTCTTCGAGGCGCCGACGCCGAGCGCGGCGTCCTTGATCGAGGGCGGCACCGATTTCAGCGCCGCGCGGGCCGGGATGATGATCCGCGGCAGCGTCATCAGCGTCAGCACGAGGCCACCGACCACCGAGGAGGACTGCGGCAGCCCGCCGAAGTTGATGAAGGCGGCGAGGCCGAGAATGCCGAAGACGATCGAGGGCACGGCGGCGAGGTTGGCGATGTTCACCTCGATCAGATCGGTGAAGCGGTTCTTCGGCGCGAATTCCTCGAGGTAGATCGAGGCGGCGACGCCGATCGGCAGCGACAGCACCAGCACGATCAGCATCATGTAGAGCGAGCCGAGGATCGCAACGCCAAGGCCGGCGGCCTCCGGGCGCAGTTCCGAGGCATCGGGGCTGAAGATGAAGCCCGGGTTGAACTTCAGCGCGATCAGCCCGGCGTCGCGCATCGCCTGGGCGACCTGCAGCTGCTCCGGCGAGATGTTGCTGTCGAGCTTGGCGCTCGCCATCGTCACGCGGCCCTTGAAGAAGCCGTCGATGCGGCCGTTCGCCAGCGCGTCGAAGCTGACGGTGGTGCCGATCAGATCGGGGTTTGCCAGCACCAGATTGCGCAGCTGGGCGGGGGCTTCCTTCGAGATCAGGCCGCCGACGTCCTTCGCCTTCATCCCGGCGGGGAGCAGGGCCTTTTCGGACAGCTCGGCGGTCAGCGCGTCCTGCAGCAGTTTGCCATAGGCGATCGTCGTCACCTTGGCGATCGCGGCGGGGTCGCGGTTGCCTTCCTTGTCGAGCACGGCGGCATCGAGCGGCACCTGCATCGTCAGAACGCTCTGCCGGAAGGCGCCAAGACCCGAGCCGAGCACCGAGCTCAGCAGCACGACGAGCGCGAGCAGGCCGAAGCCGACAGCGGCGATGCCGTAAAGGCGAAAGCGCTTTTCGGAGGCATTGCGGCGCTTCGTGCGGGGGTCGATGGTGTAAAGCGAAGAGCGGGTCTTCGCGGGGGTATTCGTGGCCTCGGCGGTCATTCGTATTGCTCCCGGTATTTGCGCACGATGACGAGCGCCAGGATGTTGAGCCCGAGCGTGAAGACGAACAGCGTCAGGCCGAGCGCGAAGGAGACGAGGGTCTCGGGGCTGGCGAATTCGGTGTCGCCGGTCAGCTGGCTGACGATCTTCACGGTGACGGTGGTCATCGCCTCGAACGGGTTGAGCGACATTTTCGCCGCGGCGCCGGCGCCGAGCACCACGATCATCGTCTCGCCGATCGCGCGCGAGGCGGCGAGCAGGATCGCGCCGACGATGCCGGGAAGCGCGGCGGGCAGGATCACCTGCTTCACCGTCTCCGACTGCGTCGCGCCAAGCCCGTAGGAACCGTCCCGCAGCGCCTGCGGCACGGCATTGATGATGTCGTCGGAGAGCGACGAGACGAAGGGGATCAGCATGATGCCCATGACGAGGCCGGCGGTCATCACCGAGCTCGAGGAGGTGCCAAGGCCGAGCGGCTGGGCGAACCAGTCGCGCAGCACCGGGCCCACGGTGATCAGGGCGAAGAGACCGTAGACGATGGTCGGGATGCCGGCGAGCACCTCGAGCAGCGGCTTCGTCATCGCGCGCACCCGCTTGCTGGCGTATTCGGCCAGGAAGATCGCGGCGAAGATGCCGACCGGCACCGCGACGACGAGCGCGATCACCGAGATGTAGAGCGTGCCCCAGATCAGCGGCCAGATGCCGAGGTCGGAGCCACCGCCGAATTTCGGGTTCCAGGTGGTGGAGAGGAAGAACTTGCTGGCCGGATAGAGCCGGAAGAAGTGGATCGTCTCGAACACCAGCGACAGCACGATGCCGACGGTGGTCAGGATCGCGACGAGCGAGGCGGCGATCAGCAGCACGCGCACGAAGCCTTCGGAGACGTTGCGGGCGCGGAACTCGGGGCGGATCCGGGCGAGCGCATAGCCAAAGCCCGCGAGCGCGAGCGCCAGCACCGCGATGGCCATCGCCAGATGGCCGCTGTGCGACAGGTCGCGATAGGCCTTGGCGGCCTCGAACACGCCGGGGCGGACGTTGCTGCCGACGGCGACGCCGACTTCGGCCAGGCGGCTGCGCACGTCGGCGAGATCGGCGCGCATCGCGGTGATCTCGGCTTCGCCGAGCTTGCCCTGGGCGAGGATCAGGTCGATGCCCTCGGCGATGCGGCGCACGTCGGTCATCACCAGATTGGCCGAGCTGCCGTCGGGGATGTCAGCCGCGGGGATCATCGAGGTCACGCGGGTCTCGATCAGCAGCGGCTGCACCAGCAGCCACAGCAGCATCAGCACAAGCGCGGGAACGGCCGTGAAAAGGAAGACGGTCTGGCCATAATAGCCGGGAAGGGAATGCAGGCGCCGGATGTCACCCCCGGCCTTCGACAGCGCCAGCTGCCTGCCGATGACGTAGCCGGCGGCGGCAAGGGCGATCACGATCAGGGAAAGAAGGCCGATGCTCATGGGAAAATCCAACTGAGAAGGGAAAGGTGGCGCCCGAAGGCGCCACCGGAGTTCCTTGCGAGGATCAGTTCAGCGGCCCCATCGCCACGTCGTTCTTCACCATCTCCTGGGTCTTGGCCAGTTCCGGATCGGGAACCAGACCATAGGCCGCCAGCGGGCCGTTCGGGCCGGCCATGTCGTCCGAGACGAAGAAGTCGATGTATTCCTGCAGGCCCGGGACCACGCCGATATGCGCCTTCTTCACGTAGAAGTAGAGCGGACGCGAGACCGGGTATTCGCCCTTGGCGATGCTGTCGACCGAGGGCATCACGCCGTCCATCGTGGCGACGCGCAGCTTGTCGGTGTTGTTCTGGTAGAACGACAGGCCGAAGACGCCGATGGCGTTCTTGTTCGCGTCGATGCGCGACAGGGTCTCGGTGTAGTCGCCGTCGATGTCGACCGACACGCCGTCGGTGCGCAGCGTGTTGCACTGGGCGACAGCGGCCTTTTCCTTCGCCTTGTCGTCGCCTTCGGCGGCGGCGAGGAACAGGTCATAGGCGCCGCTGGCCTTGCAGCCGGCCTCGATCACCTTGGTGTCGAAGACTTCGCGGGTGCCGTGCTTGGTGCCCGGGATGAACATCAGGATGTCCTGCGCCGGGAAGTCGGCCTTGACGTCGGCCCAGGTCTTCGCGGTGTTGGCGACGACCTTGCCGTCCTTCGCCACGTTCGCACCGATCGCGCCGTAGATGTCGGCCGGGGTGAAGGCGAATTCCGCACCGTTGATGTCGCTGGCGAAGACGATGCCGTCATAGCCGAAGCGGACTTCCATGATCTCGTTGACGCCGTTCGCCTTGCAGGTGTCGATGTCCGACTGCTTGATGCGGCTCGACGAGTTGGCGATGTCGATGGTGTTTTCGCCCACGCCTTCGCACAGCTTCTTGCGGCCGGCGCCCGAACCACCCGATTCCACGACCGGGGTCGGGAAGCTGAAGTTCTCGCCGAAGGCTTCGGCAACGATGGTCGCGTAGGGCAGCACGGTCGAGGAACCGGCCGACTGGATCTGGTCACGGGCGAGGGCACCCGAGGCCGAGGCAGCCACGATGGCCACGGCCGAGACGGTGAGTTTCACGGACTTCATGGAACGCTCCTGAGTTCACTTGCGGGGCCGGTCGCGGCCTCGGGCTTCTCCTAGGATCTGCCCGTGACGCTTATGCAAAACATATATGACAGTTGCGTGACAAAGCCCGTCAGGCAAGGCTCATCGCATCAGCGAGCGGGCGATCAGGGCTGCCGCCTCGGGGTGTTCGCCGATCGCGGGAAGACGCGGGCCGGTGAAGCCGGCGGCCGCCAGAGCCGCGGGAATATCCTCCGCCACATGGCCCGCACGCTGGGCGAAGAACGGCAGGCACAGGCCCGACAGGCTTTCGGCGGCGACATCGGCAAGGAAGGGCGCCTCTTCGATGAAGGCGGTGCGGATGCGCCAGAAGCGGGTGAGCGGGCGCAGCCGGCAGGCCATCGCCTCGGCCGTGTCTTTCGAGCGCTGCGCCACCTGCGAGCCGTGCGCGACCAGGATCAGATCCGCGCGTTCAGGCTCGATTCCGGCGGATTTTGCCGCGTCCGTGACGGTTTTCGCAATCAGGTCGGGCAGCTCCGGTTCGGTGCCGAAGGGCGGCAGGGTCCGTGCCGTCACCCCGGCGCGCGCCAGCCGGCGCGGCAGCTCGCGCCGGGTGAACCAGCCCTCGGCCATGAAGAACGGATAGATCTCGGGCGCGTCGAACCCGCTCAGCGCCGCCTCGAGCGCGCCGGGCAGCGCGAGCGTCGCGGCCCGGATCTGGTGCTCCGGGCACAGCGCCTGCACCCGCGCGGCAATCGCCTTCAGCCCGGCATCGAGCGGGGCCGGGTCGGAGGGGGAACCATGGGAGACGAGAACGATCTGACGCATGAAACGCAAGTTAGGGGCGGGCTTTGAAACGGCAACCGGAAGCGCGCTGTCCGGGGCTGGCGCGGCAAGATTGAGTCAAATTGGAACTGTTACGCCGTTGAGGCGAATCGCCCGCTGGCATACCCGGAAGGCAATCGGCTGACAGGGCCGGTGGTCCGGACCGGGCCGGCAGGAGCAGACCTCCGGCCCGGGTCTTTCGCGGGCAAGAGCGGGGTGAAGGAAGGGCCGGCAGCCCCGGCCTTCACTTCGCGGCCGCGCTCAGGGCTCGACGCCGCCAAGGGCGCAGACGATCCGCCATTCCTCCGCGGTCACCGGCTGCACCGAGAGCCGCATCGAGGTGACGAGCGACATCTCGGTCAGTCGCGGATCGGCCTTCACCTCGGCCAGCGTCACCGGCCGGGCAAGCGGCGTCACCGCGCGGATGTCGACACAGTCCCACCGCGGGTCCTCGGTGGTGCTGTCGTGATGCGCCTCGGCGCAGACCTCGGCGATGCCGACGATCTCCTTGCCGATGTTGGAATGGTAGAAGAAGCCGCGATCGCCGACCTTCATCTCCCGCATGTTGTTGCGGGCAAGGTAGTTGCGCACCCCGTCCCATTCCTCGCCGGCTGCGCCCTTCGCCACCAGCATCTCCCAGGAGAACTTGTTCGGCTCGGACTTGAACAGCCAATACGCCATCAGCCGACGACCTTCTTCCATTCGGTGACGGTGACGCTGTCGAACAGGCCGGCCTTCGCATAGGGGTCGTTCGCCGCCCAGTCCTGCGCCGCGGCCAGGCTGTCGGCGTTCAGGATCACCAGCGAGCCGACCATCTGGCCCGCTTCGAGGAAGGGGCCGGCGACGAAGACGATGCCGGTTTCCTCGATATAGGCGAGGTGGGCGGCGCGGTTGTCGAGGCGGGTCTGCAGGGCGCCGGGCTTGTCGCGGCAGATCACGGCATAGGGCATTTCATTCCTCCTTCAGGGGGCGGGACAGCAACGCCTGCGCGGCGTCGGAAACGGTGATGCGGTGCTCGCTCAGCGCCGCGACCATGGTCGCGATCGGCATCTCGACACCGCGCCTTTGGGCCAGAACAGAGACGGCTTTCGCGGTGGCGACGCCCTCGACCGTGGTGGTCGGGTCGAAGTCCTCGCCGGCACCGAGCGCCTGGCCAAAGCGGAAGTTGCGCGATTGCGCCGAGGTGCAGGTGAGCACCAGATCGCCAAAGCCGGACAGGCCCGCGAGCGTCTCGGCCCGGGCCCCAAGGCGCAGCGCCAGCCGGCTCATCTCGGCAAAGCCGCGGGTCATCAGCGCGGCGCGGGCGGAATCGCCAAGCCCCGCGCCGATCACCACGCCGGCGGCGATGGCGATCACGTTCTTCAGCGCCCCGCCCAGTTCCGCGCCGAGCGGGTCGGTGCTGCGGTAAAGCCGCAGCGTCGGGGTCGACAGCTGCGTCTGCAGCGCCTCGCAGTCCTCGGCGCAGGCAAGGGTGAGGGCCGTGGGCAGGCCGCGGGCGATGTCGGCGGCAAAGCTCGGCCCGGTCAGGATCGCGGCACGGGCATCGGGGCAGGCGGCGGCGATCAGCTCGGTCGGGCCACGACCCGTCGTCAGGTCGATCCCCTTCGAGCAGGCGACGAGGGTCTTGCCGGCAAGGCGCGCGGCATGGGCCGTCAGAAAGCCGCCCATCTGCTGCATCGGCATCGCCAGAAGCAGCACCGGCGCCTGCGTCGCAGCCTCGATTTCCGCCGTGACAGAGACGTTTTCGGGCAGAACGGTCATCGGCAGGCGGCGGTCGTTGCGCCGGCTGGACTGCATCTCGGCGACATGGGCGGCATCGCGGGCCCAGAGCGTGACCGGGCCGTTCTGCGCCAGCGTCACCGCCAGCGCCGTGCCGAAAGCCCCTGCGCCCAGCACCGCAACCGTCATGCCTTCGCCCCCTTCTTGCCCGAGCCGAGCATCGCCGGGGCGGAACGGTCAAGCGGCCAGCGCGGTCGGGCCGACAGGTCCATCCCGTCCTGGGCGCCGGCCTCGAACCGCGCGATCCCGGCATAGGCGATCATCGCCGCATTGTCGGTGCAGAGTTTCAGCGGCGGTGCGGCGAAGGTCGCGCCGACTTCGGTCGCCACCTGCTCGAGCCGTGCGCGGATGGCCGCATTCGCCGCCACGCCGCCCGCCACGGCAAAGGCCGGGTGTTCGGGGGCATGCGCCAGATACTCGCGCAGGGCGCGGCGCGATTTTTCCGCCAGCACGTCGGTCACCGCCGCCTGGAACCCGGCGCACAGGTCGCGCCGTGCCTGCCGGCGCAGACCGCCGTGTTCGGCCACCTCGGCATCGCGGGCGCGCAGAAGGGCGGTCTTCAGCCCGGAAAACGACATGTCGCAGCCCGGCCGGTCCAGCAATGGGCGCGGGAAGTGGACGGCCTTGGGATCGCCCGTCATCGCCTCGGCCTCGACCGCCGGGCCGCCCGGCTGCGGCAGGCCCAGAAGCTTTGCCGTCTTGTCGAAGGCCTCGCCCGGGGCATCGTCGATCGTGCCGCCAAGGCGGGTGAAGTCTTCGGGCCCGTGCGCGATCAGGAACTGGCAATGCCCGCCCGAGACGAGCAGCAGCAGATAGGGGAAGGCGAGCCCCTCGGTCAGCTGCGGCGTCAGCGCATGGCCCGCGAGGTGGTTCACACCGACAAGCGGCAGGCCCGCGCCCGCGGCGATGCCCTTCGCGCACATCACCCCCGACATCACCCCGCCAATGAGCCCGGGCCCGGCGGTCACCGCCACCCCGTCGAGATCGGCGAGCGTCACGCCGGCCTCGGCCAGCGCCTCCTCGACGCAGAGGTCGAGTTTCTCGGCATGGGCGCGGGCGGCGATCTCGGGCACGACGCCGCCATAGGGGGCGTGCAGCGCGGTTTGCCCGGCGACCACCGAGGCAAGGATGCGCGGCCCGGTCTCCTCCATCCGCACCACGGCGGCGGCGGTGTCGTCGCAGCTCGACTCAAGTCCGAGGAAGGTGAGGGTGCGGGTCATGGCGCCTCGGTTGCACGGTGCTTTCTTCGCAGGTAACACCGGGGCACAGACCCTGCAATCCCGGGACGTGCCGTGACCGAGGCCAATTTCCCCTGTCCGCCCCTGCTGCTGACCCGCCCGCGTGCGGGATCGGAGCGTTTTGCGGCGCAGTTCCGCACCCGTTTCGGGGCGGACTGGCTGGTGCTGATCTCGCCCCTGACCGAGACCCGGCCGACCGGCGCCGAGATCCCCGCGGCCGAGGCGCTGATCTTCACCTCGGAACAGGCGGTGGCGCCGGTCATTGCGGCCGGGCCCGCGGCGGGTCGGCGCGCCTATTGCGTCGGCGCGCGCACGGCCGAGGTGGCGCGGGCGGCGGGCTTCGAGGTGATCGAGGGGCCGGGCGAGGCGCGGGGCCTTGCCGCGCTGATCGCGGCGCAGCACCGCGGCGGGCGCCTGCTGCATGCGCGCGGCCGCGAAGTGGTCGCGCCGCTGGCCGACTGGCTGAATTCCGCCGGAACAGAGACGGTCGAGGCCGTGGTCTATGCGCAGGAGGCGTTGCCCCTGTCGGACGCCGCGCGCGATCTTCTGGCCCGGGCGCCGGTGGTGCTGGTGCCGGTGTTCTCGCCGCGCAGCGGTCGCCTTCTGGCGCAGGCGGTTTCGGGGGCGCGGGCGGCGCTGTGGCTGGCACCGATTTCGGCTGCGGCGGCCGAGGGCTGTGCCGGGATCGCCGCGCGGATCGAGGTTGCGCCGACCCCGGACGCCGCGGGCGTGCTGAGTGCACTTGCGCGGCTTCTTGGCGCGGAGACGGCCGGGGCGGACAAGGCGGGTTGAGCCATGCCGACCGGGCCACTAGACTGCCGCTGACAAACGTTGGCCGCGCATCGTCGCGCCGGGACTGGAGGAGCTGCCGTGGCACATACCGAACACGAGAAATCCGAAACGGCCGAGGCCAGCGTGGCACAGGACACCCCCGAGACGGTGGCACCTGTCGAAGAGGCCGAGGTCGTCGAGGCGACGGTGGAAGAGCCCGTCGCGCCCGCCGCGAGCGCGGCGAAATTCGAGCCCGAGCCCGAGCCCGAGCCCACGCCTGCGCGTGTGGCACCGACACCGCGCCGGGGCGGCTTCGTGCCGCTGTTCCTCGGCGGTGTGATCGCCGCGGCGCTGGGCGCCGGTGCGACGGTCTGGGCGCTGCCGAACCTGCCGCCGCAGCTCGCCGCGATGATCCCGATGGGGACCGACCGCACCGCCGCGCTCGAGGCCGAGATCGCCGCCTCGAATGCCAAGCTCGACACCCTGACGGCCGAGCTGAAGACGCTGAAATCGGCCACCCCGCCGCCGCCGGACCTGTCGGGCGTGCAGGCGGCGCTGGACGAGACGGGCTCGGCCACGCGGGCGATGCAGGAGACGCTGAGCGCGCTCGAGACGCGGGTGACGGCGCTGGAAAACCGCCCTGCGGCGGCCGTTGCGGGGGGCAGTGCGCCGGTCGATCTGAGCGGGATCCAGGCGCAGATCGACACCTTGCGCGCCGAGATGGCGACGGGCGGTCCGGCCGAGGCGGCGGCACGCGAGCAGATCGCGGCGGCGGTGGCCGCGGCGCAGGCGCAGATCGGTGCCGTGCGCGACGAGGCCGGCAAGCTGAGCGCCGGGGCCGAGGCTGCGGCACAGCGTGCCGTCGCGCAGGCCGCCGTCGCCCGCGTTGCCGCGGCCTTCGAAAGCGGTGCGCCGATGGCGCCGGCGCTGGCCGATGCGCAGGCCGCCGGTCTGACCGTTCCGGCCGTTCTGGCGGCCGATGTGCCGACGCTTTCGGCGCTGCAATCGGCCTTCCCCGAGGCCGCGCGGGCGGGGCTTGCCGCGTCGCGCAAGGCGGCGCCGGGGCAGACGCTGGGCGCGCGCTTCAAGGCTTTCTTCATGGCGCAGACCGGGGCGCGCTCGCTTGCGCCGCGGGCGGGCGAGGATGCCGATGCGGTGCTGTCGCGGGCCCAGGCCGCGGTCGATGCCGGCGATCTGGTGACCGCGATGACCGAGATTTCGGCACTGCCGCAGGCGGGGCAGGCGGTGATGACCGGCTGGCTGACGCAGGCGCAAAAGCGGCTCGACGCGGCCCAGGCGGTGACCGAGCTTGCGCAGTCGGTGAAGTGAGGAGGGGGCGATGATCAGATCCTTTGTGAAAGTCGCACTCTTCCTTGTGGTGGTGGCGGCGGTGGCTCTTGGCGCCGCGCATCTGTCCGACAGCGGCGAGGGCGTGCGGGTGATCCTGATGGGCACCGAATACAGCCTCGGCCCGCTGCAGGCGGCGATCGGCCTTGTCGTGGGGCTGGCGGTGCTGTGGCTGGTGCTGAAGGTGGTCGGGCTGCTGATTGCCTTCCTGCGCTTCCTGAACGGCGACGAGACCGCGATCAGCCGCTATTTCGACCGCAACCGCGAGCGCAAGGGCTACCGCGCGCTGGCCGAGGGGATGCTGGCCGTCGCCTCGGGCGAGGGGCGGCTGGCGCTTGCCAAGGCGACGAAGGCACAACGCCTGCTGCAGCGGCCCGAACTCACCAACCTGCTCGCCGCGCAGGCGGCCGAGGTCGCGGGCGACCGGGTGAAGGCGACGCGCGCCTACAAGAAGCTGCTCGAGGACGAGCGTACCCGGTTCGTCGGCATCCGCGGGCTGATGCGGCAGAAGCTGGCCGAGGGCGACACCGGGACGGCGCTGAAGCTGGCGCAGAAGGCCTATGCGCTGAAGCCCGCCCATGAGGAGGTGCAGGACACGCTGC
The DNA here is from genome assembly GCF_004022465.1 of Paenirhodobacter huangdaonensis. Taxonomy (NCBI): domain Bacteria; kingdom Pseudomonadati; phylum Pseudomonadota; class Alphaproteobacteria; order Rhodobacterales; genus Paenirhodobacter; species Paenirhodobacter huangdaonensis. The sequence goes on from NZ_SAVA01000004.1 coordinate 42,625, forward strand.
TGAAGCTGCAGGCGGAGAAGGGCGACTGGAAGGGCGCGCGCGAGGTGCTGAGCGCGAAGCGCGCGCAGGGCCAGCTGCCGAAGGATGTGCACCGCCGTCGCGACGCGGTGATGGCGCTGCAGGAGGCGAAGGGCGTGCTGGAAGACGGCGCGACCGTCGAGGCGCGCGAGGCGGCGATTGCGGCGAACAAAGAATCGCCCGATCTGATCCCGGCCGCGGTGATGGCCGCGCGCGCCTATATCGAAAGCGGCAGCCCGAAGAATGCGGCGCGCGTGCTGCAAAAGGCCTGGGAGGCGCAGCCGCACCCGGACCTTGCCGCCGCCTATGCCGAGATCGCCCCCGACGAGACGCCGGCCGACCGGCTGCGCCGCTTCGAGAAGTTGCTCTCGCTGCGCCCCGATCACGAGGAAACGCGGCTTCTGCGCGCCGAACTTCTGATCGCGGCCGAGGATTTCCCGGCGGCGCGGCGCGCGCTCGGCGATCTGGTCACGACCCATCCGACGGCGCGCGTGCTGACCATCATGGCGGCGATCGAGCGGGGCGAGGGGGCCGAGGATGCCGTCGTGCGCGGCTGGCTGACGCGGGCGCTGACCGCGCCGCGCGGGCCGCAATGGTGCTGCGACAAGTGCCAGAACATCCAGGCGGAATGGACGCCGATCTGCGACAATTGCGGCGGTTTCGACACGCTGAGCTGGCGCGAGCCGGCGCAGGCCGAGATGCCGTTGCCGCATGGGGCCGAGATGCTGCCGGTGATCGTCGGCAAACCGCAGGCGAGACCGGGCGATAGTCCCGAGGCCGATCCGGCGCAGGCTTCTGGCGCGAAAGACGAAAATTAGGGCTACACATCGGCGCGCGGGCATGCTAGGTGCGCGCCACCCACCGTGCCGGTGTAGCTCAGCTGGTAGAGCACGTCATTCGTAATGATGGGGTCGGGGGTTCGAGTCCCTTCACCGGCACCACCATCCTTCCCGGGATGGTGGTTTTTTCTTTCCCGATCCCTGTCGACGATCTGCCGCCCTTGCGCCAGAAGCTGTGCCCTTGCCCGGGGCGCGGGATGCGATGTCCCCGGCATCGTGATGTGCATCCGCGGATTTTCATCGTAAGATCAAGCGAATCACATTTTCCCGCGGTCGGTTGCGGTCGGGCGCGGGGTCGACAAAAGGGAACCGACGATGGCGGGCATTTCCCCTTTCTTGCGAGATCTCCGGCCGGCGCGGGGCACGCGATGAGCCATGCGGTGGTCACGGCGGTGCGCGGCCCGGTGCTCGACCTGCGGGTCGAGGGCGAGCTGCCCGCAATCAACGATATCCTCGAGATCCCCGGTCCGGCCGGCACGGTGGTGGCCGAGGTGCAGGCCCATCTCGACGCCCAGCACGTGCGGGCGATCGCGCTGCAATCGACGCAGGGCGTGGCGCGGGGGGGCACGGCGCGGATCCCGGGCGGGCCGCTCTCGGTGCCGGTGGGCGAGGCGGTGCTCGGCCGGCTGCTGAACGTGCTCGGCGCCACCGGCGACAACGGCCCGGCGCTGCCCGCGGACGCGCCGCGCGCGCCCATTCACCGCGCCGCGCCCTCGCTGGCCTCGCAGACGGCGCAGACGAAGGTATTTTCCACCGGCATCAAGGTGCTTGACCTGCTGGCGCCGCTTGCCCAGGGCGGCAAGTCGGCGATGTTCGGCGGCGCGGGGGTGGGCAAGACCGTGCTGGTGATGGAGCTGATCCGCGCCATGGTCTCGGGCTATGACGGGATCTCGGTCTTCGCCGGCGTCGGCGAGCGGTCGCGCGAGGGGCACGAGATGCTGAACGAGATGCGCGATTCCGGCGTGCTCGATCAGACCGTGCTGGTCTATGGCCAGATGAACGAGCCGCCGGGCGCGCGCTGGCGGGTGCCGCTGACGGCGCTCAGCATCGCCGAGCATTTCCGTGACGTCGAGGCGAAGAACGTCCTGCTGTTGATGGACAATGTCTTCCGCTTCGTTCAGGCGGGCTCGGAAGTGTCGGGGCTTCTGGGCCGGATGCCGTCGCGCGTGGGCTATCAGCCGACGCTCGAGACCGAGGTGGCCGAGCTGCAGGAGCGCATCGCCTCGGTCGGCCAGGCCTCGGTCACCGCGATCGAGGCGGTCTATGTGCCTGCCGACGATTTCACCGACCCCGCCGTCGCCGCGATCTCGGCCCATGTCGACAGCACCGTGGTGCTGTCGCGGCAGCTCGCCTCAGAAGGCATCTACCCCGCGATCGACCCGATCCTGACCACCTCGGTGCTGCTCGACCCGGGGGTGGTCGGGGTGGAGCATGCCACCGTCGCCGGCCGGCTGCGCGAGGTGATCGAGCATTATCAGGAGCTGCGCGACGTCATCGCGCTTCTGGGCGTCGAGGAGCTGGGCCGCGAGGAACGCCTGCTCGTCGGTCGGGCACGGCGGCTGCAGCGCTTCCTGACCCAGCCGTTCTTCGTCGCCTCCGCCTATACCGGGATGGAGGGGCGCTCGGTGCCGATCGCCGAGACGGTGAAGGGCTGCAAGGCGATCCTCGACGGCGACTGCGACGACTGGGACGAGGGCTCGCTTTACATGATCGGCACGCTCGACGAGGCCCGCACGCGCGAGGAGGCGCGCCGCGCCAAGGGGAAGGCGGCATGAGCGCGCTCCACCTCACCGTGACCACGCCGCTGGCGGTGGTGCTGGACGAAGGGGATGTCGCCTCGATCCGGGCCGAGGACGAGAGCGGCGGCTTCGGCCTGATGCCCGGGCACGCCGATCTGCTCACCGTGCTGCGCCCCTCGGTGTTGCACTGGCGGCGGGCGGATGGCGGCTGGCATCACGTCGCGCTGCGCGGCGGGGTGATGCGGGTTGCGGGCGATGCCGTGCGGGTGGCCTGCCGCGAGGCGGTGGCGGGCGACGATCTCGACCGGCTCGAGGCGCTGGTGGTCGAACAGGCCGCTGCGCAGGAAGATGCCGCCCGGCGCGCGCGCGGCGAGCAGCTGCGCCTGCACACCGCGGCGATCCGCAACCTGATGCGCCGGCTCGGCCCCGGTGGCGGGCCCGAGCCCGAGTTCGACGAGATCGGGGAGGCGTTCCGATGACGGAGGATGCCGCCGATCCGAAACTGCGCCATGCCGTCAAGGAGGCGCGCAGCCGGGTCGAGGCCGGCCAGAAGGATCCGGAACCGCCGCTGGCCCGCCGTTTCGGCCAGATCGGCGTGCTGGGCTGGGTGATCGTCGGGCCGACGCTGGCGGGGCTGGCGCTCGGCCATTGGGTCGACGGGGCGCTGAACTCCGGCATCACGGTGAGCGCGGCGCTCACCATGCTGGGCGCGGGGCTTGGTCTTTATCTCGCCTTCAGATGGATGCATCAGCAATGAGCCAGAGCACGCAGATCCTTCTCTCTCTCGCGGCGCTCGGGCTTGGCACCGGCGCGGGCTGGCTGCATTTCCGCACGCTGCGCGCGGTGTCGGACCGGCTCTTGGCGGGTGACCTGACCGCCGTTGCGCTGCAGGTCGGCCGGTTTGCGGTGCTCGGCCTCTTCCTCTTCCTGTGCGCGAGGGCGGGCGCCGCGCCGCTCGTCACCGGGGCGGTGGGGGTGCTGATCGGGCGCCGCGTCGCGCTGAAGCGGATGGAGGCCGCGGCATGATCCAGTCACCGCTTTCCGGCGATATCCTGTTCTCGATCGGCCCGCTCGGTGTCGACAAGGCGGTGGTCACCACCTGGGTGCTGATCGGCGCGCTCGGCTTCGGCTCCTGGGCGATGACGCGGCGGCTGACGCTGCGGCCGGGCAAGGTGCAGGCGGTGGTCGAGCTGGTCGTCGCCACCATCGACGCGCAGATCCGCGCCACCATCGCCGGCGATCCCGCCCGTTTCCGGCCACTGATTGGCACGCTTCTGCTCTACATCCTGACCGCGAACTGGTCCTCGCTGATCCCCGGGGTCGAGCCGCCGACGGCGCGGCTGGAAACCGACGCGGCGCTGGCCCTGATCGTCTTCGTCGCCACCATCGGCTATGGCATCCGCGCGCAGGGCTTGGGCGGCTATCTTGCCAGTTTCGCGCGGCCGAGCTGGGTGATGATTCCGCTCAATCTGGTCGAGCAGGTGACCCGCAACTTCTCGCTGATGGTGCGCCTGTTCGGCAATGTGATGAGCGGGGTCTTCGTCATCGGCATCGTGCTGACGCTTGCCGGCCTGCTGGTGCCGATCCCGCTGATGGCGCTCGATCTGCTAACCGGCGCCGTGCAGGCCTATATCTTCGCCATCCTCGCCCTCGTCTTCATCGGCTCCGCCGTCGAGGGCGAAGGCGAGAAGAAACCGCCCTCGAAACAGGAGAAAGACGCATGAACTGGGTCGAAATCGTCAGCATTCTCGGCGCCGCGCTTGCGGTGTCCTTCGGCGCGATCGGGCCGGCGCTGGGCGAGGGGCGCGCCGTCGCCGCCGCGATGGAGGCGATCGCGCGCCAGCCCGAGGCGGCGGGCACGATCTCGCGCACGCTTTTCGTCGGCCTCGCGATGATCGAGACGATGGCGATCTATTGCCTCGTCATCGCGCTGCTTCTGCTCTTCGCCAACCCCTTCGTTCACTGACATGAGCTTCGACTGGGTCACATTCGGCTTCCAGCTGGTGAACGTGCTCGTGCTGCTGGCGATCTTGCAGCACTTCCTGTTCCGTCCGGTGGCCGACATCATCGCCAAGCGCCAGGCGGAAACACAGGAGGCGCTGCGCCGCGCCGAGGCGGCCGAGCTGGATGCGGAGGCGGCCGAACGCGCCGCCGAGGCGGCCAAGCACCAGACCGAGGCGGCGCGTCACGACGTGCTGACCGCGGCGCAGGACGAGGCCGAGGCACAGCGCAAGGCGATCCTCGATGCGGCGCGGACCGAGGCGGCGTCGCTTGCGCAAAAGGCGGCAGAGCAGGCACAGGCGGTGGTCACCGGCGCGGCGGCGGAAACCCTCGCCCGGGCGCGGGATCTGGCCGAGGTGATCGCGCGGCGCGCAGTTTCGGCGCAGCCGGTGCCGCCCGATGGCGCGGGCTATGCGGCGCGGCTGGCACAGGCGCTGGCCGCCTTGCCCGATGATCAATGTGCGGCGATCCTTGCCGGCGCGAACCTGCGGCTGGCCGCTCCGGCGCCGTTGAGTGCTGCCGAGCAGACGGCAGTGCGCGCTGCACTTGGCCTTGAAAAGGCCGGTTTCGAGCTGGATCAGAGCCTGATTGCGGGGCTCGAGCTGCGCTCGGACACCGGTCTCGTGCACAATTCGCTCGCGCATGACCTCGATCAGATCGCGCGGGCCCTGACGGCGGAGGCGGCGGCATGAGCGACGCTCCCCTCGACGGGCTGAAGGCAAGGGTGGCGGCGGCCGAGCTTGGCCCCGAGGCGGAGGAGATCGGCACCGTCACCCATATCGCCGACGGGCTGGCCGATATCGCGGGCCTGCCCGACGCGCAATTCGGCGAGATCCTGGTCTTCGACTCCGGCGCGCGCGGCTTCGTGCAGATGCTCGACACCGATCGGGTCAAGGCCGCCTTCCTCGACCCGATGACCGGGGTCGAGGCGGGCTCGGTGGTGCGCCGCACGGGCCAGCTTCTGTCGGTGCCGGTGGGCAAGGGCCTTCTGGGCCGCGTCGTCGATCCGCTCGGCCGGCCGCTCGACGGGCTCGGCCCGATCGTGGCCGAAGCGATGATGGAGACCGAGCGTCCCGCCCCCGAGATCATCGAGCGCGATTTCGTCGCCGAGCCGGTCGAGACCGGCATCCTCGTCGTCGATGCGCTGTTCGCCGTCGGCCGCGGCCAGCGCGAGCTTATCATCGGCGAGCGGCAGACCGGCAAGACCTCGATCGCCGTCGATGCCATCGTGAACCAGAAGCGTTCCGACATCATCTCGGTCTATGTCGCGATCGGACAGCGCACCACCGCGGTGCGCCGGGTGATCGAGGCGGTGCGCGCGAAGGGCGCCTTCGAGCGCACGATCTTCGTGGTCGCCCCGGCCACGGCCGAGCCCGGGCTGCGCTGGCTTGCGCCCTTTGCCGCGACGACGATGGCGGAATGGGTGCGCGACCGGGGCGGGCATGCGCTGATCGTCTATGACGACCTGACGAAACATGCCGCGGTGCACCGCGAGCTTGCGCTGCTGTCGCGCCAGCCGCCGGGGCGCGAGGCCTATCCGGGCGACATCTTCTATCTGCATTCGCGGCTTCTTGAACGGTCGGCGAAGCTGTCGAAGGCGAAGGGATCGGGCTCGCTCACCGCGCTGCCGATCGCCGAGATCGAGGCGGGGAACCTCTCGGCCTATATCCCGACCAACCTGATCTCGATCGCCGACGGGCAGATCGTCACCTCGGCGGCGCTGTTTGCCGGCAACCAGCGCCCGGCGGTCGATATCGGGCTGTCGGTCAGCCGGGTCGGCAGCAAGGCGCAATGGGGCGCGCTGAAGGCCGTTTCGGGCCGGGTCCGGCTCGATTACGCGCAATATCTCGAGATGAAGATGTTCTCGCGTTTCGGCGGTTTCGGCGATGCGGCGATGAAGGCGCGGCTGGCGCGGGGCGAGCGCATCAGCGCGCTGCTGACCCAGCCGCGATTCGAGCCGCTGTCGACGCCGGCGCAGGTGGCGTTGCTTGCGGCGCTGGACGCCGGGGGCCTCGACCCGGTCGAACCGGGGCAGATCGCCGCGGTGAAACAGGCGCTCGAGCCGCTGCTTGCGGCGGAACCGAAACTTGCCGCCTTCCGCGCGGCCCCGGCGGCGCTCAGCGACGATCTGCGCGCGGTCCTGGTCGCCTGCGTGAAATCGGCGGTCGGGCGGATCACCGGGGGGGCGACATGAGCCGGCCCGAAGAGATCCGCGACCGGCTGGTGAATGTGCACCAGATCGGTTCGATCGTATCGACCTTGCGGGCGACGGCCTCGGCACATCAGACCGAGGCGAAGGCGCATCTGCAGGCGATCCGCGCGCAGGAGGCCGCCGTGGCCGAGGCGCTGTCGGTCGCGCTGGCGCTTGGTGGAACGGCGGCGCCCGCGGCGCCGGGCACCGGGATCACCCTTGTCATCGGCGCGGCGCAGGGGTTTTCCGGCAGCTATGGCGAGCGCATGGCCGAGGCCGCCCATGCCGCGGCCCAGGCGGGCGACCGGCTGATGGTGGTGGGCAGCCGCACCCTCGGGGCGCTGGCCGACATCGGCCTTGTTCCCGACTGGAGCGCCGAGATGGCGCCGCATGCCCCCGAGGTGCCGCCACTGGCGATCCGCATGGCCGACGCGCTGTTCGAGCGGCTGGCGGCGGCGCCCGAGGCCGAGGTGCGGATGATCCATGCCGACCCGGACGACATCGCCGCCGGGCCGCAGCACCGCAGCCTCTTTCCCCTCGACACCGCCCGCTTTCCGCCCGATGCACGGCCCACGCCGATGCTGAACCTGCCGGCACAGGGTCTGATTGCGGCGCTGATCGAGGAATATGTCTTCACCGAGATCTGCGAGGGGCTGATGCTTGGTTTCGCCGCCGAGAACGCCGCCCGGGCCGAGGCGATGGGGCGCGCGCAGACCGCGGTGAAGCGCATCGCTGGCGACTTGCGGCAGGAATTCCAGCGCTCCCGCCAGGAGCAGATGACGACCGAGATTGTCGAACTTGCCACCGCGGCCGAGGCCGTGACGGAGAGCTGACGCGACGGGCCCCCGCGGCGGGTCTCGTCGGCTCAGACCGGCGGCTGGCCACGCAGCGCCCGCACCAGCATCGCGACGACGAACAGGATCAGGAAGATCACGAACAGGATCTGCGCGATCCCGGCGGCGGTGCCGGCGATGCCGCCGAAGCCAAGCGCCGCGGCAATCAGCGCGATGATCAGAAAGGTCAGTGCCCAGCCAAGCATGGGGGTCTCCTTGTCAGTGGGATCGGGGTGGCGGCGCCTGCCGCTGATCGGGAAAACGCCCGGGGCCGGGTCGGGTTCCGGGCGAAATTTTCCGCGCCCCCGGGAACTCCGGCGGCGGGACGCGCGTTCCCGCCACGGATTGCGAGCGAGGAAAAATGCGATGGCCGCGGCGAACATGATGCATCTGAACGGATTTTGGGGGCTGGTGATCCTGGCGCTCGACCTCTGGGCGCTGGTCTCCGTCGTCAGCTCCGACCGCAGCACCGGATCCAAGGTCCTCTGGGCGCTGCTGGTGATCCTGCTGCCGGTTCTCGGTTTCCTCGTCTGGCTGGTGGCCGGGCCGCGCGCCGCCGCGCGCCACGGCTGACCCGGCCGGGGCTCTGCCCCCCCGCAAACCGGCCCCGCCGTTTCCGATGCGGGCCCTTTGCCCGTGCCGTGCATTCAGCCGCGGAGGCGGGGGCCTGGCAGCAGGCTGCGCGGCCCGCTTGCGCCGCTGCGGGCGTTTTCCTGCGCCAGGTCGCGCCAGGCGGAAACTGCCCGAACAGGGTCGAAAAAGTTCTCGCCCGCGGCTTCGGGCAGCCAGTGCCGCATCAGCGCGGCGCGCAGCCCGGCGATGTCGTCGCTGCGGCGCAGATAGAGCCCGGCATGGGTGTCGGCGCGCAAGGCGCGGCGGCCAAGATCGGCCGAGCCGGCGACGGCCGCCTCCGCGTCGAAGAGCGTGACATTGGCGCAGCCACCGGGGGCAAGGCCGATGAACAGCCGCGCCCCGAAGGCCCGGGTCAGGAGCGCGAGCGCCTGGCGCTGGCGCAGCCGGTCGAACCAGGTGCGGCCCGGGGGGGCGGTCGCGGGCAGGATCAGGATCAGGCCGAGCTGCGGTGCGGCCGCGGCGCGTTGCGCGAAATGGCGGGCAAGGCCGAGGCAGTCGAAGCTCTGCGTCTCGACATAGACGAGGCGCTGCGCGCGGCGCAGCAGCATGGAATGCGCGGTCTCGACCTCGTTGGCGAGCCGGTGCGGTGTGATCCGCCCGGCAAGGCCCGGGCGCGGGCAGCACAGCGTGCGCAGCAGCCGTTGCGCCGGGGGCACGGGGCGCACGCCCGCGGTGAAGGCGGCGAAGCCGTCGAGATGGCGGCGCGCCTCGGTCACCACCGGGCCCTCGGCGCTCAGGAACAGGCTGCGCCCTGTCCGCGCCCCGGTCGGGGCGGCCGACAGGAACAGTTGCCGGTCGTCGACCAGCGCCAGGGCCTGGCGGTGGCCGCGCGGGAAGAGGCCGAAGGGCCAGCCGCCGCCTTCGGCGCGCGCGGCGGGGTGGGACAGGCGCGTCACCGTCAGCCGGCCGGCCAGACCGCCCGCCTCGGCCGCCTGCGCGATCGCGGCAAGGGCGGTTGCGGCCTCGGCCCCCGCGGTCGCATCGAGTGCGATCGAGACCGAGACCCCGCGGCGCAGCAGGTGGCGCAGCAGATCCGCCCAGCTCGCGCCAAACAGGCGTGCCCGGGCCGAGAGCAGCGGGCACGCCGGATCAATGCTCGCGAAGCTGGCGGCAAGGCTGTGGCGGGCATCAAGCACCGCGGCCTCGAAGGCGAGGCGCGCCCTGGTGCCGTCCGTCTCCCAGCCGATCCGCCCACGGGCGTTGATACCTGCCTGTCTGAGCCGTTCCATGCTTCTTCCCGATCCGCAGCCGCGGAGTCCTGCGTGATGAACCGGGATCCCGCCGCCCGGTTCCCGGAAAATCAGCCTCGCGCCCGCTCCTCGTGGCGCAGCTCGGCCTCGTCGAGCGGGCGCAGGTCGAACTGCACGGTGAGCGCATAGCTGCCGGGCAACGCGTCGACCTGCATCTGCCCGCCGAGCTGCTGCACAAAGGCGCCGACGAGCTGCGAGCCGAGCCCCGTGCCCTCGGCCGCTTCCGGCGGGATCGGCTCGGCGGCGGCGGTGGCCACGGTGTTGCGCACGACCAGCTCGGCACGCCCGGGGGCCGGTGTTTGCAGCGTCACGCTGAGCTTCGGCATGCCGGTGTCGGCCGAGGCGTATTTCATCGCGTTCGTCATCGCCTCGGTCACCAGCAGTGACAGCGGCACCGCCTGATCGGGGGTCAGGCGGATCGGCGCGATTCTGGTCGTCACCTCGATGCGCCGGCCCGGGCCGGTGGCGAGGCGGGTGATCTGGCGCACGATGTCGGGGATCAGTTCGTTCGCGCTGATGTCCGACAGGCCCGAGGTCTGGTAAAGACCACGGTGGATGGTGGCGAGGCTGATCACCCGCTCCTGCAGCGAGCGCATCAGCCCCTTCGCCTCGGGGGAATGCGCCTTGCGCATCTGCATGTTGATGATCGAGGCGATGAGCTGCAGGTTGTTCTTCACCCGGTGATGCACCTCGCGCAGCAGCACCTCCTTGTGATGGATCATGTCCTCGAGCTCGGCCTCGTCATGCAGGATCGTCTCGGTCATCTTCTCGTAGGTCTCGGCGAGATTGCGGATCTCCTGCGGCGCGCCCTCGACCTCGAGATTGCCGACGATGCGGCTGCCCGAGGCAAAGCTTGCGAGCGCCCGCGACAGTCTCTGCACATGCCCGATCACCAGTTTCTGCATCGCGAAATAGGCGACGAAGAGCGAAGCCGCCCACATCAGCGCCGGAAACAGCACCGGCGGGAAGCGGGTGACGGAGCCGAAGGCCGCATCGGCGGGCCAGGAGCCGAGCGCATAGAGCAGGTCGGGCACCAGCTCGACCACGGAATAGACCCGCGCATTGCCGCGCCGCGATTCGGCGGTGAAGGTGGTGGCGCGGTTGCGGGCGAGCTGCTGCAGCGAATGGCCGACGGGCAGGCGGCTCGGCGCCTCCTCGATCCCGGCCGAGGAGGTCAGGATGTTGCCGGCGCTGTCGAAGGTCATGATCACCAGCGGCCGTTCGCTTGCAGGGGCCTGGGCGTCCTCGGCCGAGGCGAGCTCGGTATGCGGCAGCGACAGCGAGATCACGCCGAGCCGGTTGCCGGCGCTGTCGGTGACCGGCTGGGCGATGCGCAGGATCGACGCCTTCGAGATCGGCCCGTCGGGATAGACCGCGAAGGAGGGCTCCGGCTCGGCGATCATCCGGTCAAACAGCGGGTTGCCGGAAAAGTCGAAGCTCCGGCCGGTGGAGGCGCAGCTCATGTGCCCGTCGAGCGGAATGAAGGCGGCAAGCGAGAGGTGGCCGTCGGCCTTGGCCACCCGGCGCATCAGCGCCGAACAGGCGGCCGGGTCGGCGATCAGCGGCGGCACCAGATCGCTCAGCAACCGTGCCTCGGCCTGTGCCTGCTGGATCAGCCGGGTCTCGCCCGACACCGCGCGCAGCGTCTCGCCCATCAGCGCCGCCTCGGAGCGCGCCCGGGCCTCGCGCATCATCGACAGCGACTGCACGATCGCGATCAGCAGCAGCGGCGACAGCGCGATGGCGAGCAGGAGCGCGAGCCGGACCCCGAGCCGGCCAAAGGCATTGCGGCCCCCGGGGGCGCCGTCACCGTCGCCGTCGCTCATGCGGCCGCAATCCCCGATTGCCCGAGCACGCCGAGCGCCGCCTTGTCGGCCGCGACGAGGATGTCCTCGCCCTTTTCGAGGTGCAGCAGCTCGGCCAGCCGGGCGCGGGCCCGGTTGGCGCGGCTTTTCACCGTGCCGACGGCGACGCCCATCATCTGTGCCGCCTCCTCATAGGCAAAGCCCGAGGCGCCGACGAGCACCAGCACCTCGCGGTGTTCGGGCGAGAGCTGGTCGAAGGCGCGCAGGAAGTCGTTCATCGCGAGGCGGCCGTCATGCGCGGGTTTCTCGCACAGGCGGGCCGCATGCAGGCCATCGGGGTCGGGCAGCTCGCGCCGGCGCTTGCGCAGGTCGGAATAGAAGGTGTTGCGCAGGATGGTGAAGAGCCAGGCGCGCAGATTGCTGCCGGGCTGGAACTTGTCGATATTGCTCCAGGCCTTGACGATCGTATCCTGGACAAGGTCGTCGGCACTGGCGGAATTGCGGGTCAGCGACATCGCGAAGGCGCGCAGCGCCGGCAGGTGCCCGGGCAGCTCGTCGCGCGGATCTCCCGGCGGGGTGGAGGGTGCCGTCATGTGCCGCCCGCCTTTTCCCTGAGTTGTGCCAGCAGGATCTTGAACCGGTCGGGCACCTCTTCCTTCAGCGCGTCCTCGTAGACCCGCTTCAGGTTTTCGTTGATCTGATCCCGGATGCTGGCCTTCGACGTGTCGTCAGCCATGTCTTTGTACATTTTCTTCGGATCCCCGTAGCGTCTCATGGAACCGAACCCGGTGCCAGACGTTCGGTTCCCGAAAAAACGGAAAGAGGGAGCTTTTCATGCCCACCGATCTTGCGGGGACCATCGGCGCGAACCTGCCCTACCTGCGCCGCTATGCGCGGGCCCTCACCGGCAGCCAGGATACGGGCGACCGCTTCGCCGCCGCAACGCTCGAGGCGATTCTCGCCGATCCGGCGCCCCTCGACGGCGTGGGCGATCCGAAGCTGGCGCTGTTTCACGCCTTTCACCTCGTCTGGGCCTCGGCCGGGGCGCCACTGGGCGAGCCCGACAGCCGGCTGTCGGCGCGGGCGCAAGATCACATGGCGAGGCTGACACCCAACACCCGCGAGGCGCTGCTGCTGAACGCGATCGAGGGGTTTCGCGCCGAGGAGATCGGCACGATCCTGCAACTCGGCGCCGAGGAGGCGGTCGGGCTGATCGACATCGCGCTGCGCGAGATGGAGGCCTCGGTCGCGGGCAAGGTGATGGTCATCGAGGATGAGGCGATCATCGCGATGGACATCCAGGGCATCGTCGAGGAGATGGGCCACCGGGTGACCGGCAGCGCCGCCACCCGGCGCAGCGCGGTGGCGCTCGCCGCGCGCGAAAGGCCCGACCTGATCCTTGCCGATATCCAGCTTGCCGACAATTCCTCGGGGATCGACGCGGTGAACGATATCCTTGAGCAGTTCGAGGACCTGCCGGTCGTCTTCATCACCGCCTTCCCCGAACGGCTGCTGACCGGCGCGCGCCCCGAACCCGCTTTCCTGATTACCAAGCCCTATACCGAGGCTCAGCTGCGCTCGGCGGTCAGTCAGGCGATGTTCTTCGCCTCGACCGAGACCCTGTCCGCCTGAGGCACGCAGACCCCGCGCCCCGGCATCTGCCGGGCCCCGGTCTTGCGGATTTGTGCCGCATCAGGGTCTGATGACGGATGCCGGCTCAGCGCACCAGCAGCACCGGCACCTTGCACGAGCGGATCATCGCCGTGGTGGTCGAGCCGATGATCAGCGAGCGGATGCGGGAATGGCCATAGGCGCCCATCACCAGCATGTCGAAGCCGGCACTGTCGACCAGATTGCCAAGCGCCACGTCGGGCACGCCGCCCACGGTCAGCGTCTCGGTCGCGATGCCGCCGGCGCGCAGCAATGCCGCCGCATCGGTCAGCCGGCGCTCGGTCTCGGCGGTCTTCACGCCGACGGCGACGACGGTGATCTGAAGATCCGGGAACAGCGGCGAGCGGGCGATATAGTCGATCGCCTTCAGCGACGAGGCGCCGCCGTCATGCGCGACCAGCACCTTCTTGATCGGCCGGAAGGCGCGCGAGGCGACCAGCACCGGATGCGTCGCCGAGCGCACGATCCGCTCGAGATTCGAGCCGAGATGCTCGATGGCGAAATCGGCGGCCTCGCCGCGTTTGCCGATCAGCACCATCTCGGCGCCCATCTCGTGGCGGGCGAGCGTGTCGAGCAGATCGCCGTGCACAAGCTCGCTGGAAACCGCCTGCAGGCCGCTCTTGGTCAGCATGTGGCGCGCATCCTCGAGGATGGCGATGCCGCGATGGGTGACGAGGCGGGCGCGCTGTTCATCGACCGCGGCCAGCTCGGCCTGCAGCGCCGAGCGCGTGCCCAGCCCCTCGGACGGGGTGGGCGTGCCGCGCCGGCCGAGAACGTGCAAAAGCTCGACCGAGGCGTCCATGCGCTTGGCCACCCAGGCGGTGTGGTCGCACACGCTGGCCGAATAGATCGAGCCGTCGACGAAGGCGATGATCCGTTTGCTCATGACAACCTCGAAGCGCCGGAGGAACCTTTCGATATCGCTAGCCTTTTCGCAGGCGGACGGAAAGGGCCTTGCAGTCGCAGTTGCGTGTGCCGGCATGGTTGCGCCGGTCGCCGCCTTGGGGGAAGGTGGCGAAAAGGGGTTTTCGCTTGCGCGGCATCTGGACATTTCTTCTGGCGCTGGTCGGACGGCTGGCCGACACCAAGATCACGCTGATCGCAGCGGGCGTTGCCTTCTACGCGATGTTGGCGGTCTTCCCCGGGCTCTCGGCGACGATCGCGGTGTGGAGCGCCTTTGCCGATCCGATGGTGATCGAATCCTACCTGCAGGTGGCCGATGATTTCATCCCGCCCGAGGCCTACGAGATCCTGAACACGCAGATTCTGGCGCTGCTGAGCGGGCCGCACGACAGCATCGGGCTGTCGACGCTGGTCTCGGTCGCGGTGGCGCTGTGGTCGGCACGGGCTGGCGTCGGCGCGCTGATCGAAGGGCTGAACGTGATCCACGGCACGCATTCGCGCACCACGCTGCTCAGCTATCTCTTCGGCTATGTGATGACGCTGGCGCTGGTCGGGGTGATGCTCGCCGCGCTCGCGACGATTGTCGTGGTGCCGATCGCGGTGAACTTCCTGCCGTTTCACGCGCTGACCGGCTGGCTGCTGTCAGGCCTGCCCTGGGGCGGGATGCTGCTTTTGATGCTGACCGCGCTCGGCATCCTCTACCGCTACGGGCCGAACACCCGCGGCGGGCGCGACCCGATCCTGACCTTCGGCGCGATCCTCGCCGCGCTGGTCTGGGCGGGGGCCTCGCTGGCGCTGACCTACTACCTTGCGAACTTCGGCAGCTACAACAAGATCTACGGCTCCATCGGCGCGGTGATCGCGCTGATGATGTGGCTCTATCTCAGCGTGTTCTCGGTTCTGCTGGGGGCGGCCCTGAACGCGGAACTGGCCGCGTGCAGGGCGCGCCGCGCCACTCAGAAGAACGCCTGAAGCCCGGTGATCGCGCGGCCGAGGATCAGCGCGTGCACGTCATGCGTGCCCTCATAGGTGTTCACCGTCTCAAGGTTCACCATGTGCCGGATCACCTGGAACTCGCCCGAGATGCCATTGCCGCCGTGCATGTCACGCGCCATCCGCGCCGCGTCGAGCGCCTTGCCGCAGTTGTTGCGCTTGATGATCGAGATCATCTCGGGCGCGGCATTCGCCTCGTCCATCAGCCGGCCGACGCGCAGGCAGCCCTGCAGGCCGAGGCTGATCTCGGTCAGCATGTTGGCCAGCTTGAGCTGATACAGCTGGGTCTGCGCCAGCGGCTTGTTGAACTGCTTGCGGTCGAGCCCGTATTGGCGCGCGGCATGCAGGCAGAACTCGGCCGCGCCCATCACGCCCCAGGCGATGCCATAGCGGGCGCGGTTGAGACAGCCGAACGGGCCCTTCAGCCCCTCGACGCCGGGCAGCAGCGCGTCTTCGCCGACCTCGACATTGTCCATCACGATCTCGCCGGTGATCGAGGCGCGCAGGCTGAGCTTCTTGCCGATCTTCGGCGCGCTCAGGCCCTTCATCCCCTTCTCAAGGACGAAGCCACGGATCTTGCCGCCATGCGCCTCGGACTTCGCCCAGACGACGAAGACATCGGCGATCGGGCTGTTCGAGATCCACATCTTCGAGCCGTTCAGCACGTAGCCGCCGGCGGTCTTCTTCGCCACGGTCTTCATCGAGGACGGGTCCGAGCCCGCATCCGGCTCGGTCAGGCCGAAGCAGCCGATATATTCGCCCGAGGCGAGCTTCGGCAGGTATTTCATCCGCTGCTCTTCCGAGCCGTAGGCATAGATCGGATACATCACCAGCGAGCTCTGCACCGACATCATCGAGCGATAGCCCGAATCGACCCGCTCGATCTCGCGCGCCACAAGGCCATAGGCCACGTAGGAGGCACCGATGCCGCCGTATTCCTCGGGGATGGTCACGCCCAGAAGGCCCATCTCGCCCATTTCACGGAAGATCGCCGGATCGGTCGTCTCGTGCTCGAAGGCCTCGATCGCGCGCGGCTGCAGTTTTTCCTGCGCATAGGCGCGGGCGGCGTCGCGCAGCATCCGTTCCTCTTCGGTCAGCTGCAGGTCCAGGCGGAACGGGTCCTCCCAGTTGAAACTGGCGAGGTCAGGGGCGTCTTTCGGCTTCAGGGCCATCGGGGTCCTCCATGTGTTTTATGCTTTATGGGCCTGTTTCCTGCGTGTTTCTACCGCTATTCTGGCGGCAGATCATGCACGGAGCACATACATGAGCCTGCCGCGCCGCTATATCCCCTCGGTCTCGCTGCTGTCGGCCTTCGAGGCGGTGTGCCGGCTTGGCTCTACCGCTGCCGCGGCGCGCGAGCTGAACCTGACCCAAGGCGCGGTCAGCCGGCTGGTGCAGAACCTCGAGGGGCAGCTCGGCGTCACGCTGTTTCGCCGCGAGGGGCGGCGGTTGCAGCCGACGGAGCCCGCGCTCGCCTATGCGCGCGACGTGCGCAAGGCGCTCGAACTGATCGCGCGGGCCTCGCTCGGGCTGCGGGCGAACCCGGGGGGCGGGGTGCTGAACCTCGCCATCCTGCCCACCTTCGGCACGCGCTGGCTGGCGCCGCGGCTTGGCG
The DNA here is from genome assembly GCF_004022465.1 of Paenirhodobacter huangdaonensis. Lineage (NCBI taxonomy): Bacteria > Pseudomonadati > Pseudomonadota > Alphaproteobacteria > Rhodobacterales > Paenirhodobacter > Paenirhodobacter huangdaonensis. The sequence continues at coordinate 59,116 of NZ_SAVA01000004.1, forward strand.
CCTTTCTGGCCGCCAACCCCGGGATCACGCTCAATCTGGGCACCCGGATGCGGCCCTTCGACTTTGCCTCGGAAACCTTCGATGCGGCCATTCATTTCGGCGTGCGGCCCTGGCCCGGGGCCGAGCATCTGGCGCTCTTCGAGGAGCGGATCGTCGCCGCCTGCTCGCCCGAATTTGCCCGCCAGCACCCGATGACGGTGCCGGCGGATCTGGAAAAACAGTCTCTGTTGCAGCTGGAATCGCGGCCGAATGCCTGGAACGCCTGGTTCGCGCATCACGGGCTCGAGGCGCCGCACACGCAGGGCATCATGTTCGACCAGTTCGCGCCAATGACCCAGGCGGCGGTGCATGGCGTCGGCATCGCGCTTTTGCCCGAGTTTCTCGCCCGCACCGAGATCGACGAGGGGCGGCTGGTGCGCACCCCCGGCGACGTGGTTGCGGGGGTGGGCACCTATTCGCTGGTCTGGCCGGCCGATGTCGCCCCCTCGCCGCCGCTGATCGCCTTTCGCGACTGGATCGCCTCGGTCGCGGCTCAGTAGTCCTTTTCGAAGTAAAGGCCGAGCGTGCTGTCGCCGGTCGAATCGACGCTGCCGCGCGCCGTCAGATGCGAGCTCAGATCGAGGTTCAGGTTGATCGCGGTCGAGCCCGAGCTTTCCACCTCGACGTCGGTATAGATGTTCTCGGACAGGTACTTGCCGGCGCGCAGCGTGGCATTGCCCGAGGCATCCGTGCCGATGTCGAGGTCATCAAGGCCGAAGCCCTGGCGCAGCTTCGCCACGATCCCCTCGCCGCCCTTGCCCGCGAGCGAGGCGACGGCCGAGGCGAGCTGCGCCGCCTGCAGCGGTGACAGGTTGGTCAGGCCGCGGTTGAACAGCAGCCGGGCCAGCACCTCTTCCTCGGGCAGATCGGGCGAGGAGGAAATCTTCAGCTCGGGCGCCGAGGCATCGCCCTCGAGCGTCAGGGTGATGGTGTAATCGTCCTGTTCGGTCACCGCGCTGAACAGGATCCAGGGCACCAGGGCGCCCTGCATCGCCACCTGTCCCTCGCTGAGCGTGAAGCGCTTCGCCAGCACGTCGAGCCGGCCGCGGATCAGGCTGAACTGGCCGATCGGCACGATGTTCGCGGTGGTGCCGGTCAGCCGCAGCGCGCCGCCCAGCTCGGCGTCAAGGCCGCGGCCACGCACGAAGATCTGCTTCGGCGCCGAGATCGTGACGTCGAGCGCATAGGGTCTGCTGCTGCCCGAACTGCCCGCGCTGTCCTGTTGCAACAGGCCGGCGCGCGCCCGGGTGGCGCGGGTGGCGGCGGTTTCGTGCAGATGGGTGATGTCGGGGATCGCGGCGGCGCCGCCAAGCCCGGTCGAAGGCACGCGCAGCTCGGTCTCGGCCAGCGTCAGCGCGCCCGAGATCTTCGCGCCGCCGGTCATCGGCCCGGCAATGCGCAACGCCCCCGAAACGCGGGTGTCATACAGCTCGGGGTCGCGCAGGTGGGCGCCGTTCAGCGTCAGCGCAAGGTCGGCCGCATAGGGCGCCGACAGTGTCACCGGCCCCTTCAGCGCGACCGTGCCGCCGCCCTTCAGCGCGCCGTCGAGCGCGAGCGCCACCCGCCCGCCCGACAGATCCGCGCGCAGCCCGATGTTTTGCAGCACCAGACCGAAGGTCGGCGCGGTCAGCCGCAGGTCGGTGCCGGTGATCCGGCCCGACAGCGCCTGCAACCCGGGCGCGCCCTTCATCTGCAGATCGAAGCGCAGCGGCCCCTGCACCGAGCGCGGCGAGAGGAAGGTGTTCGCCAGCGCGGTCTCGGTGGTGCCGGCGATCTTCAGATCGGTGCTGGCGAAATCGGCCGCGACCGAGCCGCTGACTGCGGCCTGGGTGCCGCCCGGTCCGGTGCCCTTGAGGTCGATGCCATAGCCCTTGCCGGTGTCGGTGACGGTGCCCGCAAGCGTGACCGGCCCGGCAAAGCCCGGCGCCAGCAGTGCCGCATTCGCCAGCCGTGCCGAGAGCGCGATGCGCTGTGCCGCGCCCTCGGGCGTGCCGGTCGCCTTCGCGCTCAGCTGCGGCGTGGCGAGGTCGAGGCTTTTCAGCAGCGTCCGCCCGTCCTTCTGGTCGATCAGCAGGGTGATCCGGCTCTCGCCCGCCAGGATCCGGTCGATCTCGGCGCGGCCGGAGGCGAGGTTCTTCGCCACCGCCTCGGCGCTGATCTCGCGCGCGCCCTCGACGTCCGAGACCCGTGCCGTGGCGTTCAGCGCCCCGCGATAGCCGCGGCCGAGCACCGCGAGGTCGGGCAGGGTGATCTTCGCGGTCAGGTCGTTCTTGCCGGTCGAGAGCATCCCCGAGGCGGTGGCATCAAGGCTGCCCGCGCTGGCGTGGAAGCTGCGCAGCAAAAGCCCGGCCTCGTCGCGTTTCGCCGAGGCCTCGATCACCGAGGTGCCGGCAAGCAGCGCGTCCGCCTCGGCGACGCCGGTCTTGATGTCCTGCCCGGTCAGGGTCGTCTCGATGTCGAAGGCGCCGGTGAGCAGGGTCATGCTGCCCTTGACCTTGCCCTCGGCCGCGCCCGACAGCGGCTGGCCGGCAAGCGCGGCAAAGTTCGACAGCGCCGCGGCGCGGGCATCGAGATCGGCGGTCACGTCCACGCCGCCCGAGAGGTTGTCGAGGGTGAGAAGGCCCGAAAGCGACAGGTCGCGGCCGATCAGCTTCAGCGCCGGCAGGCGCAGCGGCTTGCCCTTTTGCCAGAAGAACACGGTGCGGCCGGTGACGAAGGGGCCGACCGCCGAGGAGAGCGCCGGGTCCGCCATCTCGATGCCGTTCGCGGTGAAGGTCAGCGTGCCGCCCGCGGTCGGGGTGCCGCTCGCCGTGCCGATCCGGCCCGACCCGGCCAGACGCAGGCTTTGCACCTTGGCGGTGGGCTCGGCGAGCGCCTCGAGCCGGGCGTCGAGCTTCCAGCCATCCGAGGTGGCGCTGTCATAGGCGAGCGAGACGGTGCCCTTTTGCAGCATCGTCTGTCCGCCCGAGACCGGCAGAAGCACCGGCGCGCCCGAGGCAAGGCCGAGCTTTGCCGTCAGGTCGAAGCGCGCGGGCAGGCCCGAGGGCAGCAGGTCGAGCTGCCCCGACAGGCTGAGTGCCTCGCTGTCGACGCTGAGGCTGGTCAGGCTGAGCGCGCCGCTGGGCGCCCGCTCGCCCGCGACCGAGATCGCGCTCTGGGTGCCGAAGAAGTCGTGGTATTCGGGCGGCAGCAGCGGCGTGATGTCGCCGCCCAGAAGCGCGCGGAAACCCTGCACCGGGGCACTGCCCGCGGGCGCGCCCTTCGGCACCGATGCGGTCAGCGTCACCTTGCCGGTCAGCCGCGGCGCGCCCTCGGTGCTGAGCACGGTGTCGGCGCTGAACGCATCGAGCGTGCCCGAGCCGGCGACGGCCAGCGTCAGTGCCGGGGTGCCGGGCAGGCCCGCCAGTTTCGAGACGATCCCGTCCTTGCCCTCGTCGACAAGCAGGTCGATCGAAAGCGCGCGGCTGGCATTCGCAAAGCTGCCGTTGAACGAGACCTTGCCCTTCGGCCCGCCGCTGCGGGTGATGTCGAGTTTCGCGCTGCCCTCGCCGCCCGCAAGCGACATCGCGCCGTTCACCGCAAGCGTGACCTCCTCGCCCAGAACCGGCGCGCCGAGCACCACCTTTTGCGCCTTCAGCGCGCCGATCTCGACCGAGACCGGCAGTTCCGGCAGCGAGAAGGGCTTGGCCTCGGGGCTGGGCGCGCTGCTTGCGGCCGCGACCGGCAGGCGGGGCAGGTCGATCTCGTCGGCCGACAGCTCGCCGATCTTGATCCGCCCGGTCAGGATCGCGGTGCGGTCCCAGGCGAGCGCGCCGTTGCGGATGGTCAGCCAGACCCCCTCGTCATCGGCGATGGTCAGCGTGTCGAAGGTGGCACGCGAGGACAGCGCGCCCTTGAACCCCTCGAGCCGGATGGTGCGACCGGCGCCCGAGAGATTGTCCTCGATCAGCCCGGTCAGATAGGAGCGGTCGCGCTCGGTCTGCTCGGCGGTGGGCTCGGCCGTGGCCTGCACCGTGGCCGGCGCGTCGGGAAGCGTCGCGTCCTGCGCGGTGGCGGCGAGCGGGGTGAGAAGCAGGAGGAGAAGAGCCAGAATGCGCATCAGAAGGCCTGCCCGATTCCGAGGTAGATCTGTGCCCCGTCGCCGGTGCTGCCGCTGACCGGCGCCGCGATGTCGAGCCGGATCGGCCCGATCGGGGTGTTGTAGCGCAGCCCGAGGCCCGCGCCCGACTGCCATTCGCCGCCGCTGAAATAGTCGTCGGCGCTGATGAAGCCCGCGTCATAGAAGGCGACGAGGCCGATCGTATCGGTGATGCCGGCGCGCAGCTCGCCCGAGACGCCGAGGAAGCGGGTGCCGCCGGTGCGCAGCGTGCCGCCCTCGAGCTCGTCGACGCCGAGCGATTCATAGGGCTGGCCGCGCACCGTGCCGCCGCCGCCCGAATAGAAGAGATAGTCGCGCGGCGTCGCGGCCAGGCTTGGCCCGAAGACGCCGCCGATCTGCGCGCGCCCGGCCAGCACAAAGCGGTTGTCGGTGCCAAAGCCCTTGTAGGCGCGGAAATCGCCCTTCAGCTGCGCCCCCGATCCGGTGTCGCCAAGCCCGACGAAGGGGGTCAGCGCCACCATGCCGTAATAGCCCCTGGTGGCATTCGCGGCGACATCGCGGTTGTCCCAGGTGAGGGTGTTCGGGAAGGCGACCTGGCGGAAGATCGTCCGGCCGGAATCGTCGTTCACTTCCGACCACTGGTATTCGACCGCGCTTTCGCCGGTCAGCCGGTCGTTGAAGATATGCGACAGGCCGAAGCCGAGGGTAAAGGCGCGCTCGTCGTAATCCTCTTCGTAGGTCTTGGTGATTTCCGAGACGACGAAGGCCGAGGTGTCGGGGGTGAAGGTGGCGGGCCGGTCGAGCCGGGCGCCAAGGGTGTAATCGGTGCCGCCGGTCGCACCGCCGACGCCCGCGATCTCGGCGTCGATGCGCAGCTTCTCGCCGCCGCCGAAAAGGTTGCGGTGCAGCCAGTAGCCGTTCAGCGTGAGCCCGTCCGAGCTGGCAATCTCGGCGCCGAAGCCCATCCGGCGCAGCTTTTCCTCGACCACGGCAAGCTCGACGTCGAGGCTGTTGTCGGGGCCGAGCTTGTCGGCCTCGGTCAGGGTGACCGAGCTGAAGATGCCGGTGCGACGCAGCCGGGTGCGGACCTTGTCCATCTTCTCGGGCGCGTATCTCTCGCCGGTGGGGAAGCCGGCGATCTCGACCAGACGCTTGCTGCGCAGCCGCTTGTTGCCCGAGGTGTGCAGGTCGCCGAAATGCACCACCGGGCCGGGGGCGAGGGTGACATCGGCGGCCAGCGTGTTGGCCCGGTGATCGGCGATGATCTTCTGCCCGGCGACCGCGGCCTTGGCGTGGCCGGCCTCGCGCCAGCCGGCGACGCCTGCGGTTGCCGCCTCGACGATCAGGCCCGATCGGGCGGTGGCGCCGATCCGGTAGTCCTTCGGCAGCTGGGTGCCGGGGGCGACCGGCGCGATCGCCGCCTCAGCGAAGACGAAGCGCGGGCCGGGCTCGATCGTCAGCTCGATCTGGCCGATCCGGGCCGGCGCGTCCATCGGCGCGATCGCCGCCGCCTCGTGCCCATCGATGCGGATCGAGATCGTGCCGGAGTAATAGCCATGATCGTAGAGCACCCCCAGAAGACGGGCGTAATCGGCCCGTGCCGAGGCAAAAAGATCTTGTGCGTTCGGGGACTTGGCCGCCCCCGCCTCGCGCGAGAGAGAGGCGTTCTGCAATGTCGTGCGCAGCGCCTCGTCGGCACCCGGTGTGATGAAACTGACCAGATCCGCGGCATGGGCAGGCCCGGCCAGAACCGAGGCCGCGAGAATGGCGGAAAACACGAATTGCGGACGACGCACAGAAACACTCCCATCACAGTGTTTCCAAGATGCAGGATTGGCCGCCGAATGCCCAGAGCCGGCACCGCGATCGCATGGGTTTTTCCGGCCCTCGGCGGAAAATTGACCGCGGGCGCTCAGCCGCGGGTCAGCGCGCCGAAGATCCGGTCCATATGCTCGGCGAGGTAGATCGCCAGCCATTTCGAGAACCGCTCGGGGTGGCGGCGGACCTCGGCGGCAAGGTCATAAAGCCCGATCCAGCGCACCTCGGCCACCTCCTCGGGGGTCGGGGTGACGGTCATGCCGGGGCGGGCATAGGCTAGGTAGATGTCCACCACCTCGTGCTCGATCAGCCCGTTGCCGACCTCGGCGCGGTATTCGAGCCGGTCGGCATGGGCGGGATAAAGCCCGGTGATGCCCAGCTCCTCGTTCAGCCGGCGCAGGGCGCAGTGCTCGGGCCGCTCGTTCCACTGCGGATGGGTGCAGCAGGTGTTCGCCCACAGCCCGGGCGAGTGATATTTCGTCTCGGCGCGGCGCTGGATCAGCACCTTGTCGCCGTCGAGCACGAAGACAGACACCGCCGGATGGCGCAGCCCGCGACGGTGCACCTCCATCTTGTCCATGGGGATCAGCCGGTCGCCGACCCAGGCGGGGATCTCGTCGCTCATCGCACTCCTGCGGGAAATGGAAACGCCGCCGCAGAATGCCCGCGGCGGCGCCTGATGTCATCGGGTCACGGTGCCGCTGAGGCAGCGTGCCGCGGCCCGGATGGATGGGGTCAGGATACGTGGGCGGGCGCTTCGGCCGCCTGCGCCTCGGCCCGGCGGGCGAGCTCGGCGCGGTAGAGCGCGACGAAGTCGATCGGCTCGAGGTTGAAGGGCGGGAAGCCGCCGTCGCGGGTCACGTCCGAGACGATCCGCCGCACATAGGGGAACAGCTGACGCGGGCATTCGATCAGCAGGAAGGGGTGCATCTGCTCTTCCGGCACGCCTTCGATGTGGAAGATGCCGCCGTAATCTACCTCGAGCAGGTAAAGCGGCGTGTTGTTCGCCTTGTTGGTGGCGGTGATCTTCAGCTTCACCATCACCTCGAACTGATGCTCGACCGAGCGCTTGCGGGCGTCGAGGCTGACCTGCACCTGCATCTCGGGCTGCACGTCGTTGCTTTGCAGCCCCTTGAGCGCCACCGCGTTCTCGAAGGACATGTCGCGCACGAACTGCGCGAGGATGCTCATTTTCATCTGCGGCGCTTCGGGCGCGGCGCCGTTCGTCTGCTGGGTCATAGGTCCCTCCACACTCTGTCTGCGCCGGGTGTAGCATCCCGGCCCGCGCGTCTCAATGGCGCGTCCAGCCCGAAGGGCCGCGCGGCGGCAGGTTCGTGGGGTCGATCTCGTGGAAATCGCCGTCGATCACGCCGGGGCCGGGGGGGCGCCGGCCGAAATCCTCGGTCCCGAAGCCGCGGGTCGCGCCGCCCATCGAGAAGCTCGCCACCTGCACCCGCCTCGACAGCCAGCGCAGCACGGCGTCGCGCACCGGCGGGATCAGCAGCAAAAGCCCGCAGGCATCGGTGAAGAACCCGGGCGTCAGCAACAGCGCCCCGGCGAAGAGGATCATCGCGCCATGGGCAAGCGGTGCCGTCGGATCGCCGAGTTCCGCCATCGAGCGGCGCAGGTCCGCCATTGCCCGCGCCCCCTGGCTGCGCACCAGCGCCGTGCCCAGCATCGCGGTGAGCACCACGATCGCCAGCGTCGGCCACAGTCCGATCAGCCCGCCGACGCGGATGAACAGCGCAATCTCGATCACGGGCACGGCCAGGAAGGCCAGAAAGATCCACATATTCCACTCCTTGGGCGCCGGTGGACTTGATCGCGCCCGTAGCCTACATAAGTGGGGAGAGCGAATTTACAAACCTGCCGCGAAACGGAACCTCATGTCGAACGCCGTCATCCAGCTTATCGTCCTCGCCGGGATCGCGATTTTCCTGATCCTGCGGCTGAAGAACGTGCTTGGCACGCGCGACGGGTTCGAAAAGCCGATCGTGCCGCTCGAGGCGCCCGAGCCGGCCGAGCGCCGCGCCTTCGAGGTGATCGAGGGCGGCCCCGACCGCGACATCATCGACCATGTGCCCGAGGGTTCGGATGCCGCCGTGGCGCTGGCGCAGATGAAGCGGCTCGAACCCGATTTCAGCGTGGCCGAGTTCCTCAAGGGTGCGCGCGGTGCCTATGAGATGATCGTGATGGCGTTCGAGACCGGCGATCTGGACAAGGTGCGCCCCTTCCTGTCGCCCGACGTCTTCGATGCCTTCAACGGGGCGGTGCAGGACCGCGCCGCCCGCGGGCTTGAGGTGCAGGCGGAATTCGTCGGCCTGCGGGAGCTCGTGCTGAGCGAGGCGAGCTTCGATCCCGCCACGCAGGAGGCGGAAATCACCGTGCGCTTCGGCGGCGAGCTGATCTCGGCGGCGCGTGATGCCACGGGCACTGTGGTCGAGGGCGATCCGCGGGCGCCGCGCAAGCAGCGCGACGTCTGGACCTTTGCGCGCAAGATGGGCAGCGCCGACCCGAACTGGCAGCTTGTGGCGACGGGCGGCTGAACCATGCGCCCGCTCGACTGGGCAGAGATTCCCGGCTGGGACGAAGACGATCACGCCGCCGCACGGGCGGCGTTTTGCGTGACGGGCGATGCGCCCGCAGGCGATGCCCGGACCTGGTTCGAGGCGGCTTTCGAGCCGGTCGAGGTGACCGATCCGGGGGCTGCGCATTTCACCGGCTATTACGAACCCGAACTGCCCGCCGCGCGCGTGCGCTCGGCCCGCTTTCCGGCGCCGCTTTACGCGCTGCCCGCCGGGTTCGACTTTGCCCGCCCCTGGGCGAGCCGGGCCGAGATCGTCGCGGGCGAGCTGCTGGCGGGCTATGAGATCGCCTTCGTCGACAGCGCGATCGAGGCATTTCTCGCGCAGGTGCAGGGCTCGGTGCGGCTGCGGCTTGAGGAGGGCGGCACGCTGCGCCTCGGCTTTGCCGGCAAGAACGGCCATCCCTATCGCTCGATCGGGGCCGAGCTGGTGGCGCGCGGCGTGGCGCCGGTGGCCGAGATGACGCCCGACCGCATCCGCCGCTGGTGCGCGGAAAACCCGCGCGCGGTTCAGGATCTGCTGAACACCAACCCGTCCTTCGTGTTCTTCCGCCTGCTCGACCTGCCCGAGGGCAGCGGCCCGATCGGCGCCATGGGCGAGCCGGTGACGGCCGGACGCAGCCTGGCCGTCGATCCGGAGGTGATCCCGCTTGGCAGCCCGGTCTGGGTCGATTGCCCGGGTTTCGGCCGGCGGCTGATGGTGGCGCAGGACACCGGCTCGGCGATCCGCGGCGCGGGGCGCGGCGATCTGTTCCTCGGCTCGGGGGCCGAGGCCGGGCGACAGGCCGGCGCGCTCAACACCCGCGGGCGGATGATCTGGCTGCGGAGGCGGGGATGAAACGGCGCCGCAAGCTGAGTTCGGAAGAGCGCGAGCTGTGGGACAAGGTCGCGGCCTCGGCCCGGGCGATGCACTCGAAACAGCCAAAACAGGCAGAAACAGAGCCTGTTTTGCCGCCCGTTCCCGTCACGCCGCCACCGCCGAAGCCGCCGCGGGTCGAGGCGAAGGCCTTCCGTCTTGGCCAGAAGGCTGCGCCGCCGCTCCACAGCCATGACCTCGCCCCCAGCATCGGCGAGCATCTGGCGCGGCAGCCGGTGGTGATGGACCGCAAGGCGCACCGCGCCATGACCCGCGGCAAGCTCGAGCCCGAGGCGCGGATTGACCTGCACGGGATGACGCTGGCCGAGGCGCATCCGGAACTCATCCATTTCGTCCTCAGCGCCGCCGACCGCGGCTGCCGGCTGATCCTGGTCATCACCGGCAAGGGCAAGCGCGGCCTCGACGAGGGGCCGATCCCGCAGCGCATGGGGGTGCTGCGTCACCAGGTGCCGCACTGGCTGCGGCTGCCGCCCCTGGGCGCGGTGGTGATGCAGGTGAGCGAGGCGCATCTGAAGCACGGCGGCTCGGGCGCCTATTACATCTATCTGCGCCGCCGCTAGCCGCCGATCGCCTCGACCGGCGTCAGGATCACCTGCTTGGCGTCCTGCACCGTCATCACCACCCCGGCAAGGAAGGTGGAATTGGCCGATTGCGCACTCTCGAGGATCTTCGCGAGGCGGCTGGAGCTGCGCAGAAGCTGGATCAGTGCCGGCGAATTGCCGATGTTGAAATGCCCCTCGCGGGTGTTGAAGGCGCCGGTTTCCACCACCGTCACCTTCAGGTCGGCCAGCCGGTCGACGCCTGTCATGTTGCCAAGCCGGGCGCGCTCGCCGCTCAGCCGCGAGGACAGCAGCAGCGCCTTGTCCTTTTGCGAGGTGAAGATGATGAAGGGCTGCGGCAGCCGGCCGATGCGCTTCGCTTGCGCGCGGAACACGTCGACGTCGATGTCGGGCGAGATCAGCACCACGCCCGAGATCCGCGCCATCGTCTCGGCATCGCGGGAAATCGCCACCTGCCGCAGGGTTTCCATGCTGAGTGCGGCCCCCATCGAATGGGCGACGATCACGATGTGACGGGCGCCGGCAAGGCGCAGATCGCGCAAGAGCGTCTCGAACCCGTCGCGGGCGAACAGCGCCGAGTCGCGGTCATAGGCATAGCCCATCACCTGCCCGCGCGAGGGCCAGGAGTAGTGCACCAGCACCCCGGGCAGGTCGAAATCCGCGCCGAGCTGGGCAAAGCGGTAAAGCCCTTCGGCGAAGTTCGTGTTGTAGCCATGCACGAAGACGATCGCCTCGTTGCCGTTTTGCGCGAGAGCGCGGTGCAGGTCGGTGCGGAAGGTGGCGGCGGTCGGATAGATCTTTGATCCGGCAACAAGGAAATCGCGCTTCGGGTCCGGTTTGCGCCCGGCTTGGGACACTTGCAGCTCACCTACGCGGCGCTCGGGAGGCACCGCCACGTCGAAGCGTGCAAGCGCCAGCGTCGGGCTGCGGGCAAAACCGAAATCCTGCCCGCTTTGCAGATCCTGGCCCCGGGTCGAGCCGACGAAGATCGGCCGCGCCGGCGCGGTGGGATCGGGTGCATAGGCGATTTCGGCGCGCGGCGCGCAGCCGGCAAGGGCGATGAGCAGGGCGAGGACAATCTTGCGCACGGGGCCTCCTTGGCTGCGCGCAAGATAGCAGATGCCGCCCGCTTCGCCAGCCGGACGTCAGAGCACGTAGCGGCTGAGATCGGTCGAGCGGGAGAGGTCGCCCAGATGCTTCTCGACGAAGGCCGCGTCCACCACGACGCTTTCGCCGCCGCGGTCGGGGGCAGAGAAGGACAGCTCCTCGAATACCCGCTCCATCACCGTGTAGAGCCGCCGCGCGCCGATGTTCTCGATCGTGCGGTTGACCTCGGCGGCGATCCGGGCGAGCGCCGCGATGCCCTCGGGGGTGAAGCTGACGGTGACCTCCTCGGTCGCCATCAGCGCGGTGTATTGCCGCGTCAGGGCGTTGTCGGTCTCGGTCAGGATGCGGGTGAAATCGTCTTCGGTCAGCGCCCGCAGCTCGACCCGGATCGGCAGCCGGCCCTGCAGTTCGGGCAGCAGGTCCGAGGGCTTGGCGATGTGGAAGGCGCCCGAGGCGATGAACAGGATATGGTCGGTCTTCACCGGGCCGTATTTCGTCGAGACGGTGGTGCCCTCGATCAGCGGCAGCAGGTCGCGCTGCACGCCCTCGCGCGAGACATCGGCGCCGCGGGTCTCGGCGCGGGCGGCGACCTTGTCGATCTCGTCGATGAAGACGATGCCCGACTGCTGCACGGCTTCCAGCGCCGCAGCCTTCACCGCCTCGTCGTCCAGAAGCTTGTCGGCCTCTTCCTGGATCAGCACCTCATAGCTTTCCGCGACGGTCATCTTGCGCCGGCTGCGGCGGGCGCCGCCGAAGGCCTTGAACAGGTCCTGCAGACCCTGCATCTGCGTTTCCATGCCCGCACCGCCCATGCCCATCATCGGCATCGCGGGGGCGGCGTCGGCGACCTCGAGCTCGATCACCTTGTCGTCGAGCTCGCCCTTCTTCAGCTTCTGGCGGAACAGGTCGCGCGTGCCTTCGCGCGCGTCAGAACCGGCGAGCGCCTCGATCACCCGCTCCTCGGCGGCCTTGTGGGCGCGCGCCTTGACCTCTTCGCGCATCCGCTCGCGGGTCTCGGTCACGGCGACGTCGGTCAGGTCGCGGATGATCTGTTCGACATCGCGGCCGACATAGCCGACCTCGGTGAATTTCGTCGCCTCGACCTTGAGGAAGGGCGCCTTCGCAAGCTTGGCGAGGCGGCGCGAGATTTCCGTCTTGCCGACGCCGGTCGGCCCGATCATCAGGATGTTCTTCGGATAGACCTCTTCGCGCAGTTCCGCGGCAAGGTGGCTGCGGCGCCAGCGGTTGCGCAGGGCGACGGCGACGGCGCGCTTGGCGTCGCCCTGGCCGATGATGAAACGATCAAGTTCCGAGACGATCTCGCGCGGGGTCAGGTCGGTCATTTCGCGATGCTCTCCACCGTCAGGTTGCCGTTCGTGTAGACGCAGATCTCGGCGGCGATCGCCATCGCGCGCCGCGCGATCGTTTCGGCGTCGAGATCGCTGTCGATCAGTGCCCGCGCCGCGGCGAGCGCGTAATTGCCGCCCGAGCCGATCGCGGCGATGTCATGCTCGGGTTCCAGCACGTCGCCCGCGCCGGTGATGACGTAAAGATCGGCACCATCGGTGACGATCAGCATCGCCTCGAGGTTGCGCAGGTACTTGTCCATGCGCCAGTCCTTCGCCAGCTCGACGCAGGCGCGGGCCAGCTGGCCGGGCGCGGCCTCGAGCTTCTTCTCCAGCCGCTCGAGCAGGGTGAAGGCATCGGCGGTGGAGCCGGCAAAGCCCGCCACCACGTCGCGCCCGCCGGGCGAGAGACGACGCACCTTGCGCGCCGTGCCCTTGATCACCGTCTGGCCAAGGCTGACCTGCCCGTCACCCGCCACCACCACGCGTCCGCCCTTGCGCACGCCGATGATCGTCGTGCCGTGCCAGCCGGGGAATTTGTCTTCCGCCATGTCACCCTCCGTTTGCGCTGCCAGATATGAGGGCGCGGGCGCCGCGCTGCAACCCTTGCCCGCAGCGCGGCGCCCGCGTAGCCTGCGGCCGATGTGTGCGAGTGAAACCCTGACCCTCTATCTTGACGCCCCCGCGCTGCAGCGGGTCGAGGCCGGCACGCACAACTTCTTCGGCAAGGTGATTGCGGCGGTGACGGGCGCCGGCTGGCAGGTGGCGCTTGCGGAAAGCACGCTTGCCAATCGCCTCGCTGCGCCGGCGCGGCCGGGCTATGCGCTTTACCACATGGAAGAGCCGACGCATGAGCGCGCGCTGACCTGCCGGCGCAGCTATGTCGGCGCCTTCTGGCAGATCGAGGCGATGGCGGAGCGCTGGCACTGGCCGGTGGCGCGCGCCGCCTTCGCCCCTGAAACGGTCGATGCCCGACAGGCGGAGACATTCTTCCGGAACTGGAAAAACAGGCTCTGGCCCGGCGGAATTGACACTGCCGACCGCGGCCATGTCTTCGTGCCGCTGCAGGGGCGGCTGCTTGACCACCGCCGTTTCCAGGCGATGAGCCCGCTTGCGATGCTCGAGACGCTGCTGGCGCGGACTGACCGGCCGGTCATCGCCACATTGCACCCGAACGAGATCTATCCCGACGACGAGATCGCGGCGCTTGCGGCGCTCGCCGCACGGCAGCCGCGGCTCACCGTGCAAAAGGGCGGTTCGGCCGAGGTGCTGGCGGGGGCCGCGATGGTCGCCTGCGAGAACAGCACGATGGCCTTCGAAGGCTATTTCCTCGAAAAACCCGCACTGCTTTTCGCGCAGATCGACTTTCATCACATCGCGGCGAGCGTGCCGCGCGACGGGATCGAGGCGGCCTTCGCGCCCCGGGCGGCGCCCGACTATCGCCGCTATCTCTACTGGTTCCTGCAGCAGCGCGCGATCAATGCCGGGCGGGACGACAGCGGCGAACGTATCCTGGCCGCGCTGCGCCGCAACGGCTGGCCGATCTGAAAAAGGGCGCCCGAAGGCGCCCTTTTTCGTCAATCCGGTCCGGCGGCGATCAGAGCGCCGACTCGATCCACGACTTCAGCGCGGCCTTCGGCGCGGCGCCGACCTTGTTCGAGACGACCTGACCGTCCTTGAACAGGAACAGCGCCGGGATGCCGCGCACGCCCAGAACGGCCGGGCTGTCGGGGTTCTCGTCGACGTTGACCTTGGCGATCTTCACCTTGCCTTCGAACTCGGCCGCGATCTCTTCGAGCGACGGGCCGATCATGCGGCACGGGCCGCACCATTCAGCCCAGAAGTCGACGACGACGGGGATGTCGGATTTGCGCACTTCCTGATCGAAGGTGGCGTCGGTGACGGCAACAATGGTCATGGGGTTCTCCTGAGGGTCTGGTTGCCGGGAAGGTAGGCCCCGCCCCCGGGGGCGTCAAGACGCGGGGGCTGTGCGCAATGCCGCATCCATCTGTGCGTCGTCGAGCCGTGTCAGCGTGCCGCTGCGGGTCCAGACCAGCAGGCATTCGATGCGCCGCCCCGGATAGATCTGCCGCAGCGCCGCGCGATAGGCGGCGAGCTGGCGCACCAGGCCAAGCGGCACCTCGGCTGCGCTTTCGGGCAGCACCGCGTTCGATTTGTAGTCGAGCACGCTGACCAGATCGGGCGTCACCCGCAGCCGGTCGATGGTGCCGTGAATGCGCTGGTTGTCGAGTTCGGGCAGCGTGGCGGTGATCTCCACCTCGGCGAGCGTGTCGGGGCCGAGAAAGCCGATCTCGCCGAGCCGGTCGAGCACCGGGGTGACGAGGCTCAGAAGCGCGCCGGCCTCGGTCGCGTCGGTGCGGTCGGGTCCGGTGGCCAGCAGGTCGCGCGCGATCTCGGGCCAGTCCTCGCGCGGCCGTTCGGGCAGGTGTTCAAGGAGCAGGTGCAGCTGCCGGCCGCGGCGCTTGCTTTCCTCCTCGGTGGCGAAGTCGGTCTCGCCCGGCAGCGCCTTCGCCCCGCCAAGGTCCGAGGGCGAAAGCACCGCCGCCGGCCGCTCGCTGCGCGGGGCGCGGTTGCGGATCCAGTCCGGCAGGACGATGGCATCGGAGCGAGTCGCGGCGGTGGGCGCGGCGGGCAGGGGCCAGTCGCCCTGCGCAAGGCGCGCGACCGGGCCAAGCGCCTGCGCCGGCCCGGATTGCGCCAAAACAGGCTCTGTTCCGGCCCGTTCGAGCCCCGCCTGCACCAGCGTGTACCAGCTGTCCTCGGCCGTGCCGACATCGCCCGCCGCCGCCACGATCAGCCATTTCTCGGCCCGCGTCAGCGCCACGTAAAGAAGCCGCATCCGCTCTTCGCGCGATCGCGCGATGGCCGCCTCGTGCAGGGTGCGCAGCACCGGCGGCATCTCGGCGGTGGGGCCCTTCCAATAGGCGGTGCCCTCGGGCGTGGTGTAGACATCGGACCCGTTCGGCGGGCGCGGTTTTGCGGTGTCGGGCAGGATCACGATCGGCGCCTCGAGCCCCTTGGCGCCGTGCACGGTCATCACCCGGACGGTGCGCCCCTCGTTCTCGAGCTGGCGCTTGACCTCGATCTCCTCGGCACCAAGCCAGCCGAGAAAGCCGGTCAGGCTGGGGATTTCCGTGCTCTCATAGGCCAGCGCCTGCGAGATCAGCTCGTCGATGCCGTCCTCCGCCTCGACGCCAAGCCGCGCGATCAGCCGTTCGCGCGCGCCGTGACGGTTCAGCAGCCGCTCGATCACATCATAGGGGCGCAGGAAATCCGCCTGATCGAGCAGGTCCTGCAGGATGTCGAGCGTTTCGGGGTGCGTGCCGTCGCGCCGCAGCGCCTGCCACAGATAGCCCTTGCGGGGCTGGGCGAGGGCATAAAGCGCGCGCTCGCTCCAGCCGAAGATCGGCGAGCGCAGCGCCTCGGCGAGCGACAGGTCATCCTCGGGCGTGGCCAGAAAGGCCAGAACCGAGCCGATATCCTTCACCGCGAGCTCGGCGCCCAGCTTGAGCCGGTCGGCGCCGGCGACGGCAAGTCCCGCCGCCTTGCAGGCGCGGATGATCTCGGCAAAGAGCGGGCCGCGGCGCTGCACCAGCACCAGGAAGTCGCCCTCGTGCACCGGCCGCGCGCCCTCGCCCTCGGGGATCTGCGTGCCGCTTGCGATCATCGCGGCGATCTCGGCGGCGATGGTGCGGGCAAGGACGACCTGCGCATCTTCGGCACCGGGCAGATCGACCGGGGCCTCCCAATCGTCCTCGCTCTCGTCCTTCGACTGTTCGATCACCGGCCAGAGGTCGACGCGGCCGGGCAGGCCGGTCTTGAAGGCGATATGCTCGGGCACACCCCCCAGCCCGCCGGCCGCCTCGCCCGCGAAGGTCAGGTCGACGAGGCGCAGGATCGCCGGCGAGGAGCGGAAGGAGTGCTGCAGCTCGCTCACCTGCAAGGGCCGCTCGATTGCCGCGAATTTCGCCGAAAAGTGGCTCTGCATTGCCTCGAAACGGTGCAGGTCGGCGCCCTGGAAGGAATAGATCGACTGCTTGCGGTCGCCGACCACAAAGATCGTGCGGGTTTCCTGCCGGGCGCCCTCGCCGGCGGTGAATTCGTCGGCCAGCCGCTCGATCACCGCCCATTGCCCGGGACTGGTGTCCTGTGCCTCGTCGACGAGGATGTGGTCGATGCCGCCATCGAGACGGAACAGCACCCATTGCGCCACCGAGCCGCGCGACAGAAGCTGCGCCGCACGGTCGATCAGATCGTCGAAGTCGAGCCAGCCGGCGCGCGTCTTGCGCGCCTGATAGCGCGGCAGGAACACCCGGGCAAAGCGGTGCAGCGCCAGGCTGCGGCCGACATTGGCCAGCGCGAACTCGGCGCCGCGCGCCTCGGCGACGCGCTCCATCAGGGCGCGGAAGGCGTCGGTCAGATCCTCGCCCAGCTCCTTGACCGCGCCCTTGGTCAGCAGGCTGGCGGTCTTCGCCTCGGCGATGCGGATGCCGTCCTTGCTGTAGAGGAACTGGGCGCACAGGGGGGCGAGTGCCGCGGGCCCCGGGGCGCGCCAGTCGATCGCGGCGAGCACCTCGGCCAGCTTCTTCATCGTCGCGCTTTGCCCGCGCAGCACCGGCAGCACCGCCGCCATCAGCGCCGCCTCGCTGCCGTCGAAGGCAATCTCGGGCAGATCCCCGGGGCCGAAATCCGCAGGCAGGCCCAGCCCCTCGCGCAGCACCGCGGCGTCGGGATCGCGGCGGAAAGCGACCCTGTTCCTGCGAATTTCGTCGATGATCTCGCCCAGATCCTCGCCGGCGTGGAAGGCGAGGAGGTCGTCGAGAACCGCCCGATCTGGCCCCGCCGCGATCTCCTCGAGCACATCGGCGCGCAGCTCGGCCGCGCTGCGATCGTCAAGCTCGGTGAAGCCGTGCGGCACCCCGGCCTCGAGCGGGAAGCGGCGCAGAAGCGCACCGCAGAACGAATGGATCGTCTGGATCTTCAGCCCGCCCGGGGTCTCGATCGCCTGCGCGAAGAGACGCCGCGCCTGCGCCAGCCGCTCGTCGGTGATCGGCCCCGCCTCGCCCAGCCGGTCAAGCTCGCCGCGCAACGCGCCGTCTTCCAGCATCGCCCAGGCCCCGAGCCGCTTCAGCAGCCGGTTCTGCATCTCGCTCGCCGCGGCCTTGGTATAGGTCAGGCACAGCACCTTCTGCGGCTCGGTCCCGCCCAGAAGCAGCCGTGCCACGCGGTCGGTCAGCACCTTGGTCTTGCCCGAGCCCGCGTTCGCGGACAGCCAGGTCGAGGCGGTGGGATCGGCGGCGCGGATCTGCCGCTCGGTCGCCAGATTGGGTCTGTTCATGCCAGATCCTCCGGTTCGGCCCGGTCGCTCAGCTGCCATTCGCCAAAGCGCGAGAGCTGGTCATAGTCGCTGACATCGCGGGTCGAGCGCAGCGCGCGGCGCGCGGTATAGCCGGTCTTCGGATCGAGGTAGCGCGCGATCAGCCGGGTGAATTTCTCCCAGCTCTCGGCGACCTCCTCGCGCGGGATGGCCAGATCGCGGGTCTCGCCCTCGCCGCCCAGCCGGATATAGGTCATCGCCGCCACCTCGCGCGGGCCAAGCGCGGCGAAGGCGCCGCGCTCGATCATCGCGGCCTCGAGCAGCAATTGCTTGTCGTAATAGCGCACTTCCTTGTCGGTGGGTGGCAGGCCGGACTTGTAGTCGAACAGATGCGCGCGCCCGTCGGTGCAGATGTCGATGCGGTCGGGTTTTGCGCTCAACGTGAAGCCGAGCGCGGGCAGGGCCTGGGTGCCGCGGGTCTCGATCACCGCGGGCGTGCCCTCGGCCTGACGGCGGGCCTCGTCCTCGACCAGGCGCCGCGCGATGCGGCGGATCCGGGCGAGCCAGAGCCTTTGTGCGCTTGGCCAGGGGATCTCGGCGGCAAGCACCTCTTCGGCGATGGCCAGCAGCCGCGCCTCGGCTGCGTCAAGGCTTTCGGCCTCGGGCCGGGTCTTCAGGAAGCGTTCGACGATCAGGTGCAGCACCTGGCCGCGCAGCCGCGGGTCGGGTTCGGGGCGCAGCGGATCGAGCGGGCGCAGCCGCAGGATGCGCCCGGCATAGACGGCATAGGGATCGCGGATCAGGGTCTTGATCGCGGTCACCGGCAGCTCGCGCGGGCGGACCTCGGCGGGCGGGCGGGGCGCGGGGCGGGGCGCGGGTGGCAGGCTCAGCCGCGGCGCTTCGGCCGCCTCGGCCAGCCGCAGCCAGGCGCTGCCGCGCGTGCGCATCGCCGCCAGCGCCTCGGGGCCATGGCCGTCGGTCAGCCCGCCCAGCAGGTTCGTCAGCCGGTTCAGCCAGCGCGAGGGCACGGTTTCCGCATCGGCATCGCGGCGCGAGCGCGACAGCACCACCTGCCGCGCGCCGATCGCCTGCTGGAAGTCATGCGCCGAGAGGCCGATCTGCCGCTCGGGCAGCGGCAGGCCGGCGTCGAGCCGCATCTTGCGGCTGAGCCAGGGGTCGGGGGCCGGTGCCTCGGGCCAGCTGCCCTCGTTCAACCCGCCCAGAAGCACAAGGCCCGCGCCCTGCACACGGGCCTCGAGCGCGCCGAGGAAGGTGATGCCCGGATGCACGGTGAGCGGGTTGCGCACCTGCCCCGCGCGCAAGAGCGTGTCGACCAGATCGGCATAATCGGCGGGGCCATAGCTGCCGCCATGCTCGGCCTCGGCGGTAAGCTCGGTGAAGACCCGCAGGCATTCCTGCCCGGCGTCAAGCTGCCAGAAACCGCTGGCCTGGGGCGAGCCGTCGGGGCCGGCGGCAAGCGCGGCGACCAGCGCGAGATGCGTCTCGATGCAGGCCGAAAGCGGCTGAACCGGGGCATCCTCGAAGCGCGGCAGAAGGGCGGCGAGCCAGTCCGCCCAGGCCTGTTTCGCGGCATCTCCCCCGGCCCAGCGGGTCAGCGCGGCGGCATCGGGGAAGGCCGGGCCATGGCGGCGCAACCAGAGTTCAAGCTCGCGGGTGAAGCGCAGGTGATGGCCGCGCATGGTGGCGCCCGCGCCGGTCAGCGGATGCTTGAGCAGCACCAGCAGCGGCTCGATCATCAGCGTCCGGCCGCGTAACCGCGCGACATGGCGCAGCAGACGGCCGGGGGCCGAGAGGTGCAGCGGCGCGCCGGCGCTGTCATCGGGCAGGATGCCCCAGCGGTCGAGCGTGGCAGCGACACGCCGGGTCAGCATCCGGTTCGGGGTGATCAGCGTGGCGGGTTCGCCCCGCTCGGCGGCCTCGCGCAGGATCAGCGCAAGCGCAAGCGCCTCGTGCCGCGGATCGGGTGCCTCGATCAGCGAGAGCCCCTCGCAGGCCGGGCGCAGGTCACCGAGCTGCGCGCCCTCGTTCAGCCATTGGTCGGTGACCGGCGCGGGCCGCAGCGCCAGCGAGACAAGCGCATTGCGATGGCCGGTGTCGGGCTCGGCATCGGTCCAGCGCTGCACCTCGGCCGGGCTGCGGTGAAGCCGGTCTAGCAGCGCGCGGAAGCGGTATTGCGGGTGATCCTCGATCGGCATCTTGCCGGAACAGAGGCTGTCCCAGGCGGGCGCGGGCATCTCGAAGTCGAAGCCCGGCAGCACGATCAGCCCGTTCGGCAGCGCCGCCACCGCCTCGATGAAGAGCGCGGTCGCCCCGTGCGAGCCGGTCGAGCCGGCGACGACGATCCGCTCGTCCGTGGGGGCGTCGCGCCAGCGCGTGGCCAGCGCCTCGACGATGCGGCGCTGGCGGGCCTCGATGTCGGGGGCGCTGTCCGCCTCGAAGAAGCGGGCGACGATGCGGATGAACTCGAGGCTGAACTGCCAGTGCTCGGCGTGGCTGTCGCGGATGTCGAGCGCCTCGAGCGCCTCGGGCGGCACGCCTTCGCCCTGCATCTCGGACATCAGCGTGGCGAGGCTGTCGGTCAGGCTGAAAAGACCCGCGCCGGCCTCGAAGGCGGGCAGGCGCGAGACCAAGCCTGCCACCAGTTGCGCCAGTTCCAGCCGTCGGCGCAGCGGCGAGACGTTGGCCGGGATGCCGGCGACGGGCTCGCGCCGCAGGTCTGAGATCAGCGCCAGGCGGGGCAGGAAGCGGGCGCCGGCGCGGTCAAATTCCTCACGCACGCGGCGCATCATCCGGCCCGAGTTCAGATACAGCCGCAGCCGCGCCATCGCCTCGGGCGGTTCGGCCTGCATCCGTGCGATCAGGCCGGTGACAAGCTCGCGCGCGAAGTCGACGCCCGGCGGCAGGGCGAAGAGCGGCGCCTCAGCCATCGGCGGCACCCAGCATCGCCTCGGCGAGCGGGATGCTTTCCGGCCGGCCGACATCGCACCAGCCGCCCGGATGCACCACGCCGAAGGCGCGGCCCTCGTCCAGAAACCGGTCCCAGAGCCGGTTGAGCGAGAAGACCTCGTCGGAAATCGTTTCTATTCCGGCCGGATTCAGGATCTGCGCACCGGTGTAGACATAGCCGGGCCCGCGCCGGATCCGGCCGTCGGGGGAAAGCGAGAAGTCGCCCGTGCCGCTGTGGCCGGTGGCGCGTTCGACCGGCACGAGGGCGAGAAGCGCCCCCATCCGGGCGGGGGCCCAGCCGGCGCGCAGCGTGGCAAGCGGGTTCGGCCCGGTCCAGATCGCGTCGGTGTTCAGGGTGAAGACGGGGCCGGGGCCAAGCAGCGGCAGCGCCTTGCGCAGCCCGCCGCCGGTTTCGAGGATGCGCTCGCTCTCGTCCGAGATCTGCACCGCGCTGCCAGCCAGATGCGCCGCGATCTGTTCGCCAAGGTAATGCGTGTTCGCGACGATCCGCGCGATGCCCGCGGCGCGCGCGATGTCGAGCGCGTGGTCGAGCAGCGGCCGGCCGGCCACCTCGACCAGCGGCTTCGGCCGGCTGCGGGTCAGCTCTCCCATCCGGGTGCCGAAGCCCGCGGCGAAGAGCATCAGGGCGTCGGGGCTCATGCGGCCTCCTGCTTCAGCCGGGCAATCAGCGCGGCATCGGGGGCGGGGAAGGCGGCGGTGACCGTCGCGGCCAGATCGGCGAGCGCCGGATGGGCGAGGTTGTGCATCAGGTTCGCCCAGTTGCGCGGCATCAGATCGAGGTAATGCGGCTTGCCGTAAAGCTTTGCGAGGCGCGCGAAGACGCCCTGGATGCGCAGCGCCCGCTGTGCGCCGAGAAGGGCGCAGGCCCGGTCGAAATCGGCCGGATCGAGCCCGCGGGCCGCGGCATAGCGCGCCCTTTCGCGCGCCGCGACCGCGGGCGAGACGGCGCGGCGCACGTCCTGCAGCGCCGAGACGAGGTCATAGGCCGGGTGCGCGGCGACGGCATCCTGAAAGTCGAGCAGGCCAAGCCGTGCCGTGCCGGTCCGCTCGGGCAGCCAGAGCGCATTCTCGGCGTGAAAGTCGCGCAGGCAAAGCACCGGGGCCACCGGCGCAAGCCCCGCGTAAAGCGCCGCGATCGCGCCGGGCACCGCCTCGGCCGCGGTCTGCGACAGGGGCGGATACTGCGCGACGGTCAGCTCGACCAGCTCGGCCAGCGCCGGCCCGTCGAGCGGCGCGACGAATTCCGGCGCGGGCAGGCGGTGCAGGTCGAGCAGGAAGTCGGTGACGAAGGCATAGATCTCGCCCTCGCGCGCCGGATCGTCGTGCAGCAGCCGCGACAGCAGGTCGTCGCCCAGATCCTCGAGCAGCATCAGCCCTGCCGCCGCGTCCTCGGCAAAGATTTCGGGGGCGGAAAAGCCGGCCGCGCGCAGCCAGCGGCCGATGCGGGAAAAGCGGGTGATCTCGTCCGCCGCGGGCGAGATCATCAGCACGGCGCGGCCGCCCGAAGGGCGGGCAAGGCGTTCGTAGCGGCGGGCCGAGGCGTCGCCGGCGAGCGGGCGGCGGGTGGCGTCGGCCCAGCCGGCCGCGGCGAGGAAGGCGTCGATTTTCTCAGGCATCGGGCCAGCTTTCCAAGGGCTGCAGGCGGGCGCGCCAGGCGGCATCGCCCGAGATCTCGACCGCGCGCGCCGCGCCGCCTGCGCGCAGCGAAAAGTGCAGGGTGAGCGCACCCGCGGGGGTCAGATCGCCGAGCCGGTCGGGCCATTCGACAAGGCAGATCGCGGTTTCGAACGCCTCTTCAAGGCCGAGCTCGATCGCCTCGTCGGGGTGGGTCAGCCGGTAAAGATCGGCGTGCCAGATCTCGGGCGCGGCGTCATAGCTTTGCACCAGGGTGAAGGTCGGCGAGGGGATGTCCTCGTGCCGGCCAAGGGCCGCGAGCCGGGCCGAGATCAGGGCGCGGGCGAAATGCGTCTTGCCGGCGCCGATCTGCCCCTCGAGCAGCAGCACGTCGCCCGCGCGCAGCAGCGGGGCCAGGGTTTCGCCCAGCCGGGCGGTGGCCTCGGCATCGGGCAGCGCAAGCGTGAAGAGGGGGGGCGTCTCGGTCGGCATGGGCGCACTCTACCGCGCCCCGGCCGCGCCGCAACCCGTATCAGCCGGAGGACTGCGGCAAGGCGCCGAGCGGCACCGCGGCGGGGGTGAAGCCGGCCAGCATCGCCCCGCCCTGGATCGGCACGAAGCGGCAGCGCAGCGGGGTGCCGTCGGGCAGGGGCACCTCCCCCTCGATCGTCAGCCGTTCCGCTGAGCGCAGGCAGAAGGCGCGGGCCTGCGGCCAGAGCATGCTGGCGCCGCAGATTTCCTGCCAGAGCCGGGTCGCATCGAGGATGGTGACGCGGCCGAGCGTGGTGCCGGGCTCGACCTGCCACAGTGCGTCATAGGCGCGGTTCGACAGCGCAAGCTCGCCCGAGGTGCGGAACACCGCGACGGCCTCGGGCATCAGGTCGAGCACCTCCTGGCTCAGTTCGAGCTCGGCGCGGAAGCGGCGTGTGAGCGAGACCTCGGCCGAGATATCCTCGACCAGGAAGGCGACGGCGCCATCGGGGTGAGGGCGGCCGGTGACGCGATAGGTCTGGCCTCCGGGCAGGTTCCAGGTCTCGGTGTGAAAGCCCGCCGCGGCAGCCTTTTCCAGCGCGGTCATCTGCAGCCGCCAGCTGCGATAATCCTTCGGTTCGGGCATCATCTGCGACTCGCGCAGCCGGTCGAGCAGGGCATAGAGCGTGGGCCGCGCCGAGAGGAAATCGGGGCTGAGCTGGGTCAGGTCGATCAGCGCCGGGTTGAACAGCTGCAGCCGGCGTTCGCGGTCGAAGATCGCGAGCCCGATCGGCAGGCCGGCGAAGGTCTTCGTCAGGGTCTGCACGAAGTCGCGCAGCGCGGTCTCGGCGCGTATCGTGGCATCGGCGGGCTGGGCGTAATGCAGCGCGCCGTCGGTCAGCACGAAACTGTGGCAGTCGAACCAGAGCGGGCCGGCCGCGCGAGCAAGGCGCAGCCGGCGCGGCGTGGTCGGTGGCGCCGCCTCGTGCGGGAACAGTCGCGGCAGCGGCCAGACGAGACAGTCCTCGCCGTCGCCGAAGGCGTCCGACAGCAGCAGATAGGCCCGGTTCGCCCAGCATACGGCGCCTTGCCCATCCTCGCGCCAGACCGGCGCCGGCAGCGAGTCGAAGGCCTGGCGCAGCAATGCAAGCTCGTCCTCGAGCGCGCGTTGCGACAGCCCGTCGACCAGCACGCCGCGGCCTTCGGCAGCCGGATCGACCAGGGTGATGCGGGCGAGCCCGCCGATGTGCTCGGCCAGCAGGTGCAGCGGTGGGCGCGGGTCTGCCTCGGGCGCCGAGGTCAGTTCGAGACGGCCCTGTTCGGCAAGCGAGCCCATGGCACGGACGAAGCCCTCGAACCGCGGCGCAAGGAAGGCGCACAGCCGGTCCCAGTCGTTGCCGCTGGTCTGGGTCGCGGCGAGAAGGCTGCGGGCCGGGCCGGTGGCATCGACGAGGTGGCGGTCGTCGAACAGGAACACCGTGGGTTCCAGCACCGGGTGTGCGGCGGCGCTTGGCCGGGCCGGCGGGCGGCGCGGCGCGAGGTAGGAAAGCAGCATCAGCGCAAGGAGTGCGGCGCCGATTGACGTGGTCACGATGATCAGGGCTTCGAGCCAACCGCCTTGCATCACCATGTCCTTTCGCCCTTTGGTCGATCCTTGGGGAAGAAGGTTAACTCAACGTTAAGTTGAGTTGCCGGTGCCGGCTGGTGCCGGCCGATCAGGGCGTGATCGGGACATTTTCGCCCAGAGGGCCGGTTTCGGGGGCAAGCAGCCGCGCCGCGGGCCAGCGCACCTCGACCACGGCGCCCGAGCGGCGCGGGGCGGCGCCCTCTGCGGCCACCGGTTCGGCGCCATTGGCGAATCGCAAGGTGGCGCCGGTGCGCTCGAGCAGGGTCTTGGCGATGAACAGACCAAGGCCCATGCCCTCGTATTCCGGGCGGGCGCTGCGCTCGGTCGGGCGGCTGTGCAGGAACGGGTCGCCGATCCGGCCGAGCACGCCGGGCGCATAGCCGCGGCCATCGTCGGTGATGCGCACGGTGATCTGCTGGCCGGTCCATTCGGCATCGACCCAGACCGTGCTTTGCGCGAAGTCGACGGCGTTCTGCACCAGGTTGCGCAGCGCGTGGATGAGTTCGGGATAGCGATAGATCGACGGCTGCCGGTCCGAGCCGCCGGGGGCGGGGGCGGCCTCGAAGCGGATCTCCTTGCCGCGGTCGAGATGCGGCTCGGCCGCCTCGCGCAGCACGGCAAGCAGCGGCGCCGAGCGCAGGTGCAGGTCGTCCTTTCCGGCGCGGCCCATCGAGCGCAGGATGTCGCGGCAGCGGTCGGCCTGCTCGCGGATCAGCAGCGCGTCCTCGTAAAGCTCGGGCCGGTCGTCGAGCTCGTCGGCCAGCTCCGAGGAGACCAGCTTGATCGTGGCAAGCGGCGTGCCGAGTTCATGCGCCGCCGCCGCCACCACGCCGCCAAGGTCGGTCAGCTTCTGCTCGCGGGCCAGCGCAAGCTGTGTTGCCAGCAGCGCGTCGCCCATCGAATGGATCTCGCCGGCGATGCGGTGGGCATAGCCGCCGAGAAAGATCACCCCGACCACGATCGCAACCCAGGTGCCGAATTCGATCACCGGCGGCATCGCCAGCTCGATCCCGTCCTTCGTGGTCAGCGGCAGGTTGAAGAGCGCGACGAAGGAGATCATCGCGATCGTCGCGGTGCCCAGCAGCAGCGTCGGGCGCAGCTCGAGCGCGGTGGCGGCGATCGTCGCGGGCACCAGGATCAGCAGCGCGAAGGGGTTGTTCAGCCCGCCGGTGAGGGCGAGCAGCAGCGCGAGCTGCGCGGTGTCGAAGAGCAGCGTCGCGGTCACCTCGGCCTGGCTCAGCCGCCGGCTTTCCGGAAAGAGCCGGATCGCCACCAGGTTCGCGGCGACCGCGGCACCGATCGTGGCCAGGCACAGCGGTAGATCAAGCGCGATGTCGAACCAGTAGCAGGCGACGAGCAGCGCGCCGAGCTGCCCGGCGATTGCGGTCCAGCGCAGGAAGATCAGCGTGCGCAGGCGGACCCAGTCCTGATGGCTTTCGGCCAGGCGCAGTCCGGGTTCGGGCCGTTCCGCCATCTCCGCTCCGATCCGGACCCGTATTTCATGGGTCCTGTTGTCACATTTTCCGTCGCGAACCTTGATAGTAGCGTCCCGCCCTGCGATCAATGCACAGCCCACCGGAAGGACCGATGATGAAGATCACCCCGAAAGCCGCCGCCATCGCTGCCGCCGTTCTCGTGGCTGCCGGACTGGGCGCCACCTGGCTTGCCAGTCGGGGCGGCGATGCCGACATGTTCGCGCAATGCCGCAAGAGCGTCGTCGGCGGCACGGCGAAGATCGGTGGCCCGTTCACCCTTGTTGACGAGAACGGCAAGACCGTCACCGACAAGGATGTCTTCACCAAGCCGAGCCTGCTCTACTTCGGCTATACCTATTGCCCAGACGTCTGCCCGATGGACAATTCGCGCAATGCCGAGGCGGCGGATATCCTCGACGGGCGCGGCTATGACGTGACGCCGGTGTTCATCTCGGTCGACACCGACCGCGACACGCCCGAACTGTTGCGCGAATTCACCGACATCATGAGCCCGAAGATGATCGGGCTTACCGGCTCGAAGGAGCAGGTGGCGGCGGCCTCGCGCGCCTATCGCACCTATTTCAAGGTGCAGAACCCGGGCGACCCCTACACGCTGATCGACCATTCGACGCAGACCTATCTGGTCTTTCCCGAGATCGGCTTTGTCGAGTTCTTCAACCGCGACACAACCGCCGAGCAGATGGCCGATGCCGTCGCCTGTTTCGTCGATGCGTGGAAGGGTGCGGGGAAATAAGGAGATTTCCGGGGCAGGCGGAAATTGACCCGTTCCCCCGGACGCCTTAGAACCGTGGCAGGAACCATGCGGGGGACGGATGATGGCCGAGGACGAATTCGCGAAACTGGGGGCGGACCGAACGCTGCTTCTCGTCGATGACGACGTGCCGTTCCTCACCCGTCTGGCCCGGGCGATGGAGAAACGCGGCTTCGAGACCGAAACCGCCGAGACCGTTGCCGCCGGCAAGGCGATCGTGCAGGGCCGGCCGCCGGCCTATGCGGTGATCGACCTGCGGCTTGAAGACGGCAACGGGCTCGAGGTGGTCGAGGCGCTGCGCGAGAAACGTCCCGATGCGCGGATCGTCGTGCTGACCGGCTATGGCGCGATCGCCACGGCGGTGGCCGCGGTGAAGATGGGGGCGACCGACTATCTGTCGAAACCCGCCGACGCGAACGATATCACCAGCGCGCTGCTGGCCAATGGCGAGGCCCTGCCGCCGCCGCCGGAAAACCCGATGAGCGCCGATCGTGTGCGCTGGGAGCATATCCAGCGTGTTTATGAATTGTGCGACCGCAACGTTTCGGAAACGGCGCGCCGGCTGAATATGCACCGCCGCACATTGCAGCGCATTCTGGCGAAACGCAGTCCGCGCTGATCTGCGGAAAATCTTGAAATCGACTCCATTTTAATGTCTACATCCGGAAAACCCGCACCGGAGGTCGTGGAATGGATATCAATTTCGACGTGCTACCCCTTGCTGAACTCAAGATCCTGCGCACGAAAGTCGATCGCGCGATTGAAACCTATGAAGAGCGCAAGAAGCGCGAGGCACTGGCCGAGCTTGAGGAAAGCGCGCGCAAGATGGGCTATTCGCTCGCCGAGCTTGCCGAGCTGAGCAGCACGAAACTGCGCAAGGCGGTCGCGCCGAAATACGCCAACCCCGAAAATCCGGCCGAAACCTGGACCGGGCGCGGGCGCAAGCCGAAATGGGTCGAGGCCGCGCTGGCGGCCGGCAAGTCGCTGGAAGATCTGGCAATCTGAGGCTCAGACCTCGGTCTTCAGCCAGTCGACGAAAATCTGTGCCGCCGCGCTCAACGGGCCCGGCGGCCAGACCAGATAATAGCCGAGACTTTCCTCGTTCAGCTCGCGGATCTTGATCAGCCAGCCGAGTTTCAGGTCTTCCTCGATCAGCGCCTCGGTCTCGAGATGCAGGCCGATCCCCTCGCGCGCCGCCGACAGCGCCAGTTCCTCATTCGGGAAATCGACGAATTTCAGCGCTGCGGGTTTCAGCCCGATCGATTCCAATAATTGCATCTGTTCGGGCCAGTCGCCCTCGCGGATCCAGGGCAGCATCGACATTTCGCGCAGGCTGAGTTTCTGGCGCCCGCCCAGCAATTCCGGCGCGGCGACGACAATTTGCGGTGCCGCAGTCAGGAATTCGGAATTCACCCCATGCCAGCGGCCGTTGCCGAACCGGATGCCGAGGTGCGCGCCCATTTCGCGCAGGTCGCCGACACGCGGTTCGGGCAGCAGCGACAGCGCAATTTCCGGATGCCGTTTCCAGAATTTCGCCAGCCGCGGCATCAGCCATTCGGCGGCGAAGGCCGGCGGCAGGGTGACGGTCAGCGGCCGCTCGGTCCGGGCCGTGCGCAGTCCCTCGACCGCGGTCTGGATCAGCAGGAAGCCATCGGTCAGCGCCGAGGCGAGCCGTTCGCCCTCGGCGGTCAGGTGCACATGCCGGCCCTCGCGCCACAGCAGCGCGACGCCAAGCTCCGCCTCGAGCGCGCGGACCTGCTGCTGCACGGCCGCCGGGGTGACGTTGAGCTTGCGCGCGGCGGCGCTGAAGCCGCCCTCGCGCGCTGTCGCGGCAAAGCCCCGCAGTGCCGTCAGCGCCGGCATGTGACGCCAGTCGATTTCACTCATCTGTTAGATCACCTTGCAGGTCTGGAAAAATTCCTGACTCGCAAAAATCCACGAGTCAACGCAAATACAGGGCATCAACAGAACAAAGGAGATCAGAAAATGATCCGCATGCTTGCAGAAGTGATGACCCTCGCGATGGGCGGCTACGCGCCGCGGGCCGCGCGCAAGGGCGAATACACCTTCAATCGCTGAGCGCGCTCAGCAGGGCCATGTGACGCGCGGTGTAATCCGCGCGCACCTCGGCGGCGGGACGCAGACGGATCGCGAGCCCCCGCATCTGCCCCGGATCGGGGCGCCCGAAGATCCGGTCCGCCTCTTCCCGTGAAAATCCCGCGATCTGCTCGGCCTCGAGCCGGGCCGAGAGCGTGTCGGCCTTCTTGATTGCCTTCTTGATCGGTGCGGGCAGCACCGCGGGCAGGCCGAAGCGCAGGTGCACCGCCGCGCTCAGCCGCGCGTCAAGCTCGTGATAACCCTCGCCGATCGCCGCCTTCACCGGGCTGATCATGTCGCCCAGCACGTATTCCGGGGCGTCGTGCAGCAGCGCCGCCAGCTGCCAGCGCGTGCCGATGCCCGGGTTCTGCCGGTCGAAGATCTGCTCGACCAGCAGCGAATGTTCCGCCACCGAATAGGGGTAGTCGCCGTGGGTCTGGCCGTTCCAGCGCGCCACGAAGGCCAGACCGTGGGCGATGTCCTCGATCTCGATATCGACCGGCGTCGGGTCGAGCAGGTCGAGCCTGCGCCCCGAGAGCATCCGCTGCCATGCCCGTTTCATGCCGCCCTCCGCTGTGGTCTGCCCGTGCTAGCGAATGCGCGCCGGGCTGTAAACGGCGCGCGGCCCTGCGGCGCCGGCACCCGCCCGGGCGATGATTGCCGCGCCGGCCCCGAAATGGTAGACAACGCCCTAATACCGACATTTGGGAGCCTTTCATGGCCGATTATATCGTCAAGGACATCGCTCTGGCCGAGTTTGGCCGCAAGGAGCTCGATATTGCCGAAACCGAAATGCCGGGCCTGATGGCCTGCCGCGAGGAGTTCGGGAAGACGAAGCCGCTTGCCGGCGCGCGCATCGCCGGGTCGCTGCACATGACGGTGCAGACCGCGGTGCTGATCGAGACGCTCAAGGTGCTGGGCGCCGATGTCCGCTGGGCCTCGTGCAACATCTTCTCGACCCAGGACCACGCCGCCGCCGCGATCGCCGCGACCGGCACGCCGGTCTTTGCGGTGAAGGGCGAGAGCCTCGAGGAGTACTGGGCCTATACCGACCAGATCTTCCGCTTTGCCGAGGGCACGGCGAACATGATCCTCGACGATGGCGGCGACGCCACGCTCTACATCCTGCTTGGCGCGCGGGTCGAGGCGGGCGAGACCGATCTGATCGCGGTGCCGACCTCGGATGAAGAGGTCTGCCTGTTCAACCAGATCAGGAAGCGCATGGCCGAGACCCCCGGCTGGTTCACGAAACAGCGCGCCGCGATCCAGGGCGTGTCCGAGGAAACCACCACCGGCGTGCATCGTCTTTATGACCTGCACAAGAAGGGCCTGCTGCCCTTCCCGGCGATCAACGTGAACGACTCTGTCACCAAGTCGAAGTTCGACAACAAGTATGGCTGCAAGGAATCGCTCGTTGACGGCATCCGCCGCGCCACCGATGTGATGATGGCGGGCAAGGTTGCCGTGGTCTGCGGCTATGGCGATGTCGGCAAGGGCTGTGCCGCCTCGCTGCAGGGCGCGGGCGCGCGGGTGAAGGTGACCGAGGTCGATCCGATCTGCGCGCTGCAGGCGGCGATGGACGGTTTCGAGGTGGTCCTGCTCGAGGATGAGGCGCCGAAGGCCGACATCTTCGTCACCACCACCGGCAACAAGGATGTGATCCGCATCGAACACATGCGGGTGATGAAGGACATGGCGATCGTCGGCAACATCGGCCATTTCGACAACGAGATCCAGGTCGCCTCCCTGCGCAACCACAAGTGGACCAACATCAAGGATCAGGTGGACATGATCGAGATGCCCTCGGGCAACCGGATCATCCTGCTGTCGGAAGGGCGTCTGCTCAACCTCGGCAATGCCACCGGCCACCCGAGCTTCGTGATGTCGGCTTCCTTCACCAACCAGGTGCTGGCGCAGATCGAGCTGTTCACCAAGGGCGCGGAGTATGCGCCGGGCGTCTACATCCTGCCCAAGCATCTCGACGAGAAGGTGGCGCGGCTGCATCTGGCGAAGATCGGCGTCAAGCTGACCGAGCTGCGCCCCGACCAGGCCGACTATATCGGCGTCACCGTCGAGGGCCCCTACAAGGCGGATCACTACCGCTATTGAGCGCTGCCGGCGCCGAAATCGGGCCGCGCCTCCTTCCCGGGGGTGCGGCCTTCGCAGTTTCAGGGTGCCCGATCGGCGGATTTTCCCCTGTGGGGATCTGCCGCGGAAGAATAGCTTTGTTCCCGACGCGCCCTGTCCTAGGCTTCCTGCGCGAGGCCGCCCCGAAGACGGTCGCGAGGTTGACATTTCAGGTGAGGATTCCGGGATGGGGAAGAGAGACGAACTGATTGCGAAATACGCCGAGGATCTGAAGACCAAGTGCGGCATGACGCCGGACATGGATCTGCTGACCAAGGTCACGATCGGCTGCGGGCCGGCGATCTACAAGGCCGATGCCGAGACCGTCGCGGCCTCCGATCCGAGCGAGCTCGAGACGGTGAAGACCAATTTCCTGATGAAGAAGCTCGGCCTGGCCGACGGGCCCGAGCTGATGGACGCGATTGATGCGGTGATCGAGACCTATGGCCGGTCCGAGCGCAACAAGTATCGCGCCGTGGTCTATTACATGCTGGTCAAGCAATTCGGCAAGGAAGCCGTCTACGCCTGAGCCGCAAGCTTTCTGAACGCGCCCGGGCTGCACCCCGGGCGCGTTTGTCTCAGAACAGGGCCTTGATCCCGGCGATATGGGCGGGGGCCGCGGCTCGGGCATCGGCGGCCAGCGCCGCGACGGTCTCTGCCATCGCCTCGGGCGCGACGATGCGGTCGATCAGCCCCCAGGCCAGCGCCTCCTCGGCCTCGATCTTCTGTCCCGCCATCAGGATCATCTTCGCCCGTGCAGGCCCGATCAGCGCCGCCATCCGGCCCGGGTCCGAGGGCTGCGGCAGGAAGCCGAGCTTCATCACCGGGTAGAAGAACTTGGCGCCGGGCACCGCAAGGCGCAGGTCGCAGGCCAGCACCATCCCCATCGCCCCGCCCGCAAGCGTGCCGTTGAGTGCCGCTATCGTCAGGCAGGGCATCCGCGCGATCGCCCCCGAGAGCCGTTCCCAGACCGGGCTGGTGGCAAGCCCCGCCCGCGCCTCGTCAAGGTCGGCGCCGGCCGAGAACACCTTGCCGGTGCCGCGCAGCACGAAGACCTTCACCCCGGCCTCGGGCGCCGTCTCGGCGGCCGCGGCGAGCGTCGTCAGCATGTCGGTGGTCAGCGAATTGGCCTTCTCCGGCCGGTCGATGGTGACGGTGCGGACCCCGTCTGCGGTTTCAACCCGGATCATTCTTCTCCCCTCGCACGCGCGTTCGTGAAAGTCCTAGCAAGGCCGCGGGCTCTTGACCATCACCCCGGGTCAAAGGATGCTTCGCGCGACAGTTCTTTCGGAAGGGTGCAGGATGGCACGGGTCGGTTCCGCGGCGATGAGCGCGGCGATTTTCACGCTGATGGCGACGACGGCGCTTCGTGCCGATGTGACGGCGGATCAGGTCTGGCAGGCCTGGAGCAAGCAATATACGGCCTATGGCTATCAGGTGGCGGTCGGCGACAGCGCGCGCTCGGGCGATACGCTGACGCAGCGCGACGTGCGGCTGACGCATCAGGCCGAGGGCTCCGATTTCTCCATGACGATTCCCGAGCTGCACCTGCGCGAGCTCGGCGACGGCACGGTCGAGGTGACCGTGGCCGAGAAGATCAGCGCCGAGGCGAACAGCGCGGTCGAGGGCCAGACGCCGCTGCAGATGGCGATCGACATCACCCAGGCGAATGCGGTGACGATCGTCTCCGGCACGCCCGATCAGCTTTCCTATCATGTCACCGCCCCCGAGATGGTGATCGACATGGACCAGACCACCGCGGGCGGTCAGACCGAGGTGCCGGTGAAGGTGTGGATGTCGCTCTCGGGCATCGACGGGACCTATCAGGTCACCTCCTCGGGCGGGCAGCATGAAAGCTCGGATGTCGCCGTCGCCGGGCTGAAGATGACCGCCTCGGGGGCCGATCCCGAGACCAACGGCACCTTCAACATGGACGCGAGCCTCGTGAATCTGAAGATGCGCAGCGACGTGACCATGCCGGAGGACGCCGACCTCGAGAACCTCGGGGCGGCGCTGGCCAAGGGGCTGCGGATGGATGCTTCGGGGACCTACGGCGCCACGACCTTCACCGTCGATGCCAGCGCCGAGGAGGGGCCGACCGGCCTGTCGGGCGGCGCGCAATCGGGCAGCTTCTCGATGACGCTCGCGCCCGAGGGGATGAAATACACCGCCACCGGCGAGGGCGCGACGATCGAGGCGAAGACGGCGCAGGTGCCGGTGCCGCTGTCGGCGACGCTCGACCGGGCGGATTTCGAACTTTCCTTCCCGCTCAAGGGCAGCGACGCGCCGCAGCCCTTCACCGGGCGGATCGGGCTCGACGGGCTCGGCCTCTCCGATCAGGTCTGGAAGATGGTCGATGCGCAGGGCCTGCTGCCGCATGATCCGGCGACGCTGGTCGTCGATCTTGCCGGCACCGCGCGGCCGACGATGGACCTGTTCTCGCCCGAGGCGGCGCAGGCGCAGATGCCGCCGGTCGAGGTCAACAGCCTCGAGGTGAAGCGGCTGCAGCTGACGCTGGCGGGCGCCGATCTTTCCGGCCAGGGCGCGGTCACCTTCGACAATTCGCAGGGCACGCCGATGCCGCTCGGCGCGGTCGACCTGAAGCTTGCGGGTGCGAACAAGCTGATGGACAGCCTGGTGAAGATGGGGATGATGCCGCAAGATCAGGTGATGTTCGCGCGCATGATGCTTGGGCTTTATGCCATTCCGGCGGGCGATGACCTGATGACCTCGAAGATCGAGTTCAAGGAAGGCGGCAAGATCCTCGCCAACGGCCAGCAGATCCAGTAAGAGAGCCGCATTGCGGGGCCGCCCGGGAATTTCCGGGCGGCTTTTGAGTCACGGAGACCCCATGTCCGACACACGCCTGAGCGATCTGACCGAAGCCCTTCTCGACGCGGCGAAAAAGGCGGGTGCGGGAGCTGCCGACGCGATCGCCGTCGATGGCCGGGCGGTGTCGATCGACGTGCGCGAGGGCCGGCTTGAGCAGGCCGAGCGCGCCGAGGGCGTCGAGATCGGGCTGCGCGTGCTGCTTGGCCAGCGCCAGGCCTGCGTCTCGGCCTCGGACATCTCCGCGCGCACCATTGCCGAGATGGCGGAACGCGCGGTGACAATGGCGCGGCTTGCACCCGAAGACCCCTATATCGGCCTTGCCGATCCTGCCCAGCTGGCGCGGGGCTGGGATGTGGCGGCGCTTGAGCTTGCCGATCCCGCGGCGGAACCGGCAGCGGCCGATCTCGAGCACGACGCCCGCACGGCCGAGGCCGCGGCGCTGGCCGTCGAGGGCGTGTCGCAGGTGCAGTCGGCCTCGGCCTCCTATTCCGCGCGGCGTCTGCATTTCGCCGCGACGAACGGCTTTTCCGGCGGCTATGCCCGCACCTCGCGCTCGGTCTCGGCGGTGGCGATCTCGGGCGAGGGGCTGTCGATGGAGCGCGACTGGGCGGCCGAAAGCCGCACCTTCCAGGCCGATCTGCCGGCGGCCGACAGCGTCGGCCGGCAGGCGGGCGAACGCGCCGTCGAGCGCGCCAAGCCGCGCCGGCCGAAGACCGGTGCCTTCCCGGTGCTGTTCGACGAGCGCATCGCCGGCAGCCTGATCGGCCATCTTCTGGCGGCGATCAACGGCACGGCGATCGCCCGCGGCGCGTCCTGGCTGCGCGATGCGATGGGAACGCAGGTTCTGCCCGCCGGCATCAGCCTGATCGAGGATCCGCACCGGCCGCGGATCTCGGGCTCGCGCCCCTTCGATGCCGAGGGCCTGCCCACGGCGCGGCGCGCGATCGTCGCGGATGGCGTGCTGCAGGGCTGGACGCTCGACCTGGCCACGGCGCGCAAGCTCGGCCTTGAAAGCACTGCGAATGCCTCGCGCGGGACCGCGTCGGCGCCCTCGCCCTCGGTCGGCAACGTGGCGCTGACGCAGGGCCGCCTTGGCCGCGACGGGCTGATCGCCGAGATGGGGACGGGGCTTCTCGTCACCTCCTTCATCGGCGCGACGATCAACCCGACCACGGGCGACTATTCGCGCGGCGCTTCGGGCTTCTGGGTGGAGAACGGCGAAATCCTCTATCCGGTGAACGAATGCACCATCGCCGGCAACCTGCACGAGATGCTGCGCCGGATCACCCCGGCGAATGACGCGCGGGCGCATCTGAGCCATCTGGTGCCGTCGCTCCTGGTCGAGGGGCTGACGCTTGCCGGGGCCTGAGAACGACGCGGATCTTCAGCTTCTGAGCGAGGCGGCCGAGGCGGCGGGCGCGCTTGCGCTGCGCTACTGGAAGCATGCGCCGAGTGCCTGGGAAAAGGATGCCGGCGCCGGGCCGGTGTCCGAGGCAGATCTTGCGGTCAACGACCTGCTCGAGGCGCGGCTGCGCGCGGCGCGGCCCGATTACGGCTGGCTCTCCGAGGAAAGCCTCGACGATCCGGCGCGGCTGCAGGCCGAGCGGATCTTCGTCGTCGATCCGATCGACGGCACCCGTGCCTTCCTGAACGAGGAGGGCGGTTTCGCCCATGCGCTGGCGGTGGTCGAGCGCGGCCGGGTGGTGGCGGGGGTGGTGCATCTGCCGGTGCTGAACCTGCACTACAGCGCCACCGCGACCGGCCCGGCGCTGCTCAACGGCGAACCGATCCGGCCAAGCGCCACCGCCACGGTCGACGGCAGCACGGTGCTGACCTCGAAGCTTTCGGATGACCCGGCGCAATGGTGCGGCCCGGTGCCCGAGTACCGGCGCAGCCTGCGCAGCTCGCTGGCCTGGCGGCTGTGCCTGGTGGCCGAGGGGCGGTTCGACGCGACGATCTCGCTGCGCCCGGCCTGGGAATGGGACATCGCCGCCGGCAGCCTGATCGCCGAGCGCGCGGGCGCCATCGCCAGCGACCGGCTGGGCCGCCCGATCGCCTTCAACGCCCCGTCGGCCCAGGCGAACGGGCTGGTCGTGGCGCCGCCGGTGCTGCATGCCGATTACATCCGCCGGCTGCGGCCCTGGCCGGGCTGAGCCGCACTTACCGGATGTAAAGATTCGTCCCCTAGCTTCGGCCTCGGCAAGAACTGCTGAAGCGGGGAGAAACCCATTGCAGACCCTCTGGCGCCTCGTTTTGGCCCTGCTGTCCCTTGTGGCCTGCCTGCCGGCCGCGGCGGCGACGCCGGCCGAGCTGTCGGCGAGCTGCGAACGCGCCGCAGAGGAGGCCTCGCGCCGCACCGGCGTGCCGGTCTCGGTGCTGAAGGCGATCACCCTCAATGAGACCGGGCGCAAGGTCGGCACCGGCTTTGGCCCCTGGCCCTGGACGGTGAACATGGAAGGCGCCGGGCACTGGTTCGACACGCCCGACGCGGCGCGCGCCTATGTCTATCAGGAGTTCAAGCGCGGCGCGCGCAGCTTCGACGTCGGCTGTTTCCAGGTCAACTACAAGTGGCACAAAGAGAATTTCTCGTCGATCGACGAGATGTTCGATCCGATGTCGAATGCCGTCTACGCGGCGAGGTTCCTGGCCGAGCTTTATGCCGAATCCGGGTCCTGGACCACCGCCGCCGGAGCCTATCACTCGCGCACCAAGGAATTCGCTGACCGCTACGCGGCGCGCTTTGCCACCCTGCGCGCGCGTTTCGCCGCGCAGGACGGGATGCCGCTGCCGCCCGGCGGTTCCGCGACCCTGCCCGGCGACATCCCCGAGATCCCGGATATCGTGCAGGCGATGAACGGGCCAGAGCGGCCGCCGCGGGTGAACACCTATCCGTTGCTGCAGCGCGGTGATGCCGCCCCGCCACCGCTTGGCGCGGCCCCGGGCGCCAGCCTGTTCGCCGCGGCACTGACCCGTGCCGGGGTGGAGTGAGAATGCAGCGCCTTCTGCTGACCACGGTGTTCCAGCCGACGATCCTGCTCGCCCTCGCGCTGATGGCGGTGATCGTGATGATGATCCTGCCGGTGCCCTCCTTCGTGCTCGACATCGGCCTTGCCGCCTCCTTCGCGCTGGCGATCCTGATCTTCACCGTCACCCTGTTCATCGAGCGGCCGCTCGACTTCTCGGCCTTCCCGACGATCCTGCTCGCCTCGCTGATGCTGCGGCTGTCGCTCAACGTCTCCTCGACGAAGCTGATCATCGGCCAGGGCCACACCGGCACCGGCGCCGCCGGCCATGTGATCCAGGGCTTTGCTAATTTCATCATGGGCGGTTCGGTGCTGATCGGGCTTGTCGTCTTCGGCGTGATCCTGATCGTCAACTTCATCGTCATCACCAAGGGCGCCGGCCGCATGGCCGAGGTGGGCGCGCGCTTCGCCCTCGATGCGATGCCGGGCAAGCAGCTTGCCATCGACAGCGACATGAACGCCGGCGCCATCGACCACGCCGAGGCCCGCGCCCGGCGCGAGCGCGAACAGGCCGAGACCACCTTCTTCGGCTCGCTCGACGGCGCGTCGAAATTCGTCAAGGGCGATGCGGTGGCGGGGCTGATGATCACGCTTCTGAACCTCGTTGTCGGGCTGATCATCGGCACCGTCGTGCATGGCATGCCGATCGGTCGGGCGCTTGAAACCTATGCGATCCTGACGGTGGGCGACGGGCTGACCAGCCAGATCCCCGCCGTCATCATCTCCATCGCCTCGGCAATCTTGCTGTCGCGCGGCGGCGCCAAGGGCTCGGCCGACATGGACCTGTTCCGCCAGCTGTCGCGCTATCCGCCGGCGCTTGGCACGGTTGCGGTGCTGATGGCGCTTTTCGCACTGGTGCCGGGGCTGCCCTTCGTGCCGTTCATGGCCGGCGCGCTGCTGCTCGGCGGCACCGCCTGGATGGTGCAGCGCGCCGAGCAGAAGCGAGCCCGGCGCGAGGCGATGAAGATGCCGCTGCCGGCCGAGCCGAAACGGCGCTCGATGGGCGACGTGCTCGACGTCGACGACATCCATGTCGAGTTCGCGCCCGATCTGGTGGCGATGGCGCTCGACCCGGCGACCGGGCTTGATGCGCGGATCTCGAACATGCGCAACCACGTCGCGGCAAGCTACGGGCTGATCCTGCCCGAGATCCGGCTGACCGACGACCCCTCGCTGGACCCCGGCTGCTACCGCATCCGCATCCAGGGGGTGGAGCAGGCGAAGGACCGGCTGCACCCCGACCGGGTGCTGGCGCTGATCGCCGACAACCGCGACCTGCTGCCCGAGGGCGAGGACGTCCGCGAGCCGGTCTATGGCGCCCCGGCGCGCTGGCTGCCGCGGTCGCAGCAGGAGGAGGCGGCGCTCTCGGGCTCGACCGTGGTTTCGCCGACCGAGGTGCTGGCGACGCATCTGCTTGAGGTCATCAAGCGCAACTTCTCGCGGCTGATGACGCTGCGCGCGCTGCGTCGCCTGCTCGAGGAGATGGGCAATCTCTCCGACCCGGCGCGCGCCGAGTCGAACCGGCGCATCCTCGACGAGCTGATCCCCGACAAGGTGCCGGTCGACCTGCTGCTTGCGGTGCTGCGGCTGCTGCTCGAGGAACGGGTCTCGATCCGCAACCTGCTGCTGATCGTCGAGGCGATCGCCGAGGTGCGCGCGCTGCAATCGCCCGAGGCGATCTGCGAGCATGTGCGCCAGCGTCTCGGCTTCCAGCTGGTGGCCGAGCTGAAGCGCGAGGACGGCACGCTGCCGCTGTTGCAGCTTGCGCCCGAGTGGGAGGAGACCTTCGCCGCCCATCAGCTGCCGGGCGATCGCGGCGCGGGCGACGTTGCCTTGCCGCCCGACAAGTTCAACCGCCTTGCCACCAATGTGGCCGAGCGCATCGCGCGGGCGGGCGAGGCGGGGATCTTCCCGGCACTGGTCACCTCGACCCGGCGGCGGCGTTTCCTGCGCACGGTGCTGGGGGCCAAGGGTCTCACCACGCCGGTGCTCAGCTTCGAGGAGATCGGCCTCGATGCGCGCCCGGCGATGGTCGGCGTGGTGCCGGCATGACGGCAGAGCTCGCGCAGCTGATGGCACAGGCGCAGGGCTTTCTGGCCGCGGCCTTCGTCGTCTTCCTGCGCGTCGGCGCGGCGATGGCGCTGATGCCGGCCTTTGGCGAGCAGCTGCTGCCGATGCGGGTGCGGCTGGCGCTGGCTGTCGCCTTCACCCTGATCGTGCTGCCCGCCCTTGGCCCCGCGCTGCCGCTGGCGGGCTTTGCGCCGGCGCTGTTCGCCGAGGTGCTGATCGGCCTGCTTCTGGGGATGATGCTGCGGCTTTTCGTGCTGGCGCTGCAGGTCGCGGGCACGATGATCGCCCAGTCGATCTCGCTGTCGCAGCTGTTCGGCGGCACCGACGGCGAGCCGCAGCCCGCGGTCGGCAACCTGCTGATCCTGTCGGGGCTGGCGCTTGCCGTGCATCTCGGCCTGCCGGTGAAGCTCGCGCAGCTTCTGGTGCTATCCTATGACGCGCTGCCGCCCGGCCGCTTTCCGGACGGGGCGCTGGTGCAGGCCTGGGGGCTGTCGGGCGTGGCGCAGACCTTTGGCCTCGCCTTCTCCATCGCCATGCCCTTCGTGCTGGGCGCGCTCGTCTACAACGTCGCGCTTGGCGCCATCAACCGCG
This sequence comes from Paenirhodobacter huangdaonensis, assembly GCF_004022465.1. Classification (NCBI taxonomy): domain Bacteria; kingdom Pseudomonadati; phylum Pseudomonadota; class Alphaproteobacteria; order Rhodobacterales; genus Paenirhodobacter; species Paenirhodobacter huangdaonensis. Next base: position 98,571 of record NZ_SAVA01000004.1, read on the forward strand.
CCATGCCGCAGCTGATGGTGGCCTTCGTCGGCGCGCCGGCGCTGACGCTCGGCGGGCTGATCCTGCTGATGGTGGCGCTGCCCTCGGGGCTGATGCTCTGGTATGGCGCCTTCGACGCCTTCATCGCCGACCCGTTTGAGGTGCGCCGATGAGCGAGGAGGACGACAGCGAACGCGAATTCGACCCGACGCCGCACAAGCTCGAGGAAGCGCGGCGCAAGGGCGACATCGTGCGCTCGAGCGAGATCACCGTGGCCGCGGCCTATGGCGGCATCCTGCTGGCCTCGCTGGCACTTGGCGGGCAGGCGCTGATCGCCTTTGGCGAGCATGCGATGGTGCTGCTCGATCAGGCGGACGGGCTGTCGCGACAGATGCTCGGTGGCGGCAGTGCGGTCGCCGCGGGGGTGGTGGCGCGGATGCTGGGGCCGGCGATGCTGTGGCTGCTGGCGCCCGCTGTCCTTGTGCTGCTCGCGCTGCTGGCGCAACGCGCGATCGTCGTCGCCCCCGACAAGATCATGCCAAAGCTCAGCCGCATCGACCCGCTGGGCAATGCGCGGCAGAAATTCGGCCGCACCGGGCTCTTCGAATTCCTGAAAAGCTTCGTGAAGCTCGCGGTGATCGCGGTGATCCTCGGCCGGTTCCTGTCGGGTAAGGTGGCGCAGATCATCGCCACGCAGGAGATGGGCGTGCCGGTCGCGGTGCGCGAGATGCTGCGGATGCTGCTCGACTTCCTGACGCTTCTGGCGGTGATCGCGGTGGTGATCGCGGCGATCGACTACCTGTGGCAGCGCGCCGAATTCCTGCGCCGCAACCGGATGACCCGCAAGGAGCTGATCGACGAGATGAAGCAGTCCGAGGGCGACCCGCACATCCGCCAGCAGCGCCGGCAGAAGGCGATCGCGATCGCCACGCGGCAGATGATCTCCGAGGTGGCGAAGGCCGATGTGGTGGTGGTGAACCCGACCCATTATGCCGTCGCGCTGCAATGGCAGCGTGGCTCGGGCCGGGCGCCGGTCTGCATCGCCAAGGGGGTCGACGAGATCGCCGCGCGGATCCGCGAAGTGGCGCAGAAATCGGCCGTGCCGATCCATTCCGACCCGCCCACGGCGCGCGCGCTCTATGCGACGATCGACATCGGCGCGGAGATCCGGCCCGAGCAGTATCGCGCCGTTGCCGCCGCGATCCGCTTTGCCGAGAAGATGCGCGCCCGTGCGAAGGGCCGGCGGTGATGCGCGCGAAGGATCTGGCCGGGCTGACCCGCATCGCACGGATGCGCCGCGAGATCGCGCTTGCCGAACTTGCCGCGCGGGCGGCCGAGGAGGCGCGGCTGAGCGCGGCACGGGCGCAACTGGCCGAGGCGGCGCAGCTCGCGCGGCGCGACGGGCAGGGCTCGGTTGTCGCGGCGCAGGCGGCCGAGCAGTTCAGCCATTGGGTCGATGGCCAGGATGCGGCGCTGCGCGCGGCGCTCGCCGAGGCCGCGGCACAAAAGGCCGCGCAGCGCGCCGTGGCGGCGCAGGCGGTGGGCCGTCAGCAGGTGCTTGAGCAGATCACCGAACGGTTGCGCAAGGGGCAGCGTCGCTGAGCCCGGGGGCGGCGGCTCGGGGCCGGGCTCAGTTGTGGTCCTGGCGCGCGATGTCGGAGATCAGCACTGCCTTCACCGTCGGACCGAGGATGCGGCGCGCCGCCTCGAGGAGCGCGCGGCGCAGGTCCTCCATCTGCCCCGCAGAGGTGAAATCGCCGCGGAAGCCGCGGGCGTTGGCATGGTCGAACAACACCTGCAACAGCGCGTCGCGCAGCTTCGGCTCGGCGGCATAGACCGCCTCGGTGCCGCCGGTCGCGACCTCGAGGCTGAGTGACAGCACGACGAGCGAGACGATTGCGCCGTCGTCGAGGTCTGGCACGATGAACTGATTGTTCAGCTTGACGAATTCGGAGCTTTCCCCGGAGGCGTCTGGGCCCTGCGCCGGTGCGGCCGGTTCCGTTGCGGCACCGGCCTCGGTCGGCGCCGGCGCGGCCGGGCGCAGGACATAGCCGGCGCCGGCGCCGACGGCGATGCCGAGCAGCGCAAGAAGCAGCGGGAGGATCAGCCTGCGCATCGCCGGGCCTCAGAACGGCAACAGCACGTCAGCGACCTGCTGGCCGTAGCGTGGCTGCTGCACATCGGTGATCTGGCCACGCCCGCCGTAGGAGATCCGCGCGCCGGCGATCTTGTCATAGGTGATCTCGTTTTGTCGGCTGATGTCCTCGGGGCGGACGAAGCCCGAGACCAGCAGCTCGCGCACCTCGTAGTTCACCCGCACCTCCTGACTGCCCTGGATCCGCAGCACACCGCTTTGCAGCCGGTCGAGCACCGTGGCCGCCACCCGCAGCGTCAGCTTTTCCTTGCGCGCGACCGAGCCGTCGCCCTGATAGGACGAGCTTGAATTCGTCTCGTAGGCATTGGCCATCGAGGCGCCGTCGGGCATGTGCCGGTCGATGCGCTGCGGGATGCCGCCAAGGTTCGGGATGCCCATCTTGTCCGAGCCCGAGCGGCTGCGGTCGGTGGTGTTCGAGATCTCGGCCTTGTCGTCGATCTCGATCACCACGGTCAGGATGTCGCCGCGCCCCATCGCGCGCCGGTCGCCCAGCAGCGAGCCGCGGGTGCCCGACCACAGCGAGGCCTCCTGTGCGGGGGGCTGCCGGTTCAGCCGGTCCGGCATCGCGGCGCTGTTCATCGCGAAGAACTCGTCACCGTCCTCGACCGGGGTCATGCCGGGCACCTTGCCGACGTTCTCGAGCCTCTGGCAGGCGATAAGCGATCCGGCGAGCAGGATCAGGATCAGCGGACGCATGGCAGCCCTTTCATTGCGACTGGACCTGGGTTGAGCCGTCGGCCGCGATGGTGGCGAGGACGATGGCCTTGGAGGCGGTGTTCATCACCCGGATCGTGTCGCCGACGCCGCCGCGGTCGAGGGCGCGGCCTGCGGTCCGGATGTCGAGCGGGCCGCGGTGATAGGCGAGCGGCACGGTCTGGTTGCGCTCGATGATCGCGGGCGGGCCGAGATCGGCGAGCAGGATCGGCCGGCCCGGATAGATCGCGGTCCGGGTCTCGAGCCCGATCGCGTCGCGCGGATCGGTCAGCGCACCCGGCACCGTCTGCCCGTCGAGCGTCACGTCCGCGGCGCTCAGCACGGTCTGCGCGCGCAGCACGCGCGCCGCGACCAGCGTCTCGGCCGGGGCGGGGGCCGCGGCCAGCAGCGCAAGCGCAAGGGGCAGGGCGGTCCGCATCAGCGCAGCTGCGTGGTGGCGCCGAGCATCTCGTCGGCGGCGGTGATGACCTTGGCGTTCAGCTCGTAGCCTCGCTGCGCCTTGATCAGCTCGGTGATCTCGCGCACCGCATCGACCGAGCTTTCCTCGAGATAGCCCTGGCGCAGCGTGCCAAGCCCGTTCTGCCCGGGTTCGGAGACCTGCGGCGGGCCCGAGGCCTCGGTCTCGAGAAAGAGGTTCGAGCCGATCGCCTCGAGCCCCTTGTCGTTGCTGAAGTCGGCCAGGGTGATCTGGCCCAGCAGCTGCGGCTGCACCTGGGTGTTGAAATAGGCATAGACCTCGCCCGCGGCATTGATCGCAAGCGTGCTGGCATCGTCGGGGATGGTGATGCCGGGGGCCACCGGATAGCCGTCCGAGGTGACGATCTCGCCATCGGGCGAGCGTTTCAGACCGCCGTCGCGGGTATAGCCCGAGGCACCCGAGGGCATCGTCACCTCGAGATAGCCGGCGCCGTCGATGGCGAGGTCGAGATCGCCGCCGGTCTGGGTGAGCGTGCCCTGGGCGAGGTTCACGCTGACCGCCGTCGGGCGCACGCCGAGGCCCAGCTGCACCCCCGCCGGGATCACCGTGCCGTCGGTCGAGCTGATCGTGCCGGGGCGGGTCTGCTGCTGGTAGAACAGGTCGGCAAATTCGGCGCGGCGGGCGTTGTAGCCCGTCGTCGACATGTTCGCGAGGTTGTTCGAGATCACCTCGACCCGCGTCTGCTGGGCACTCATCCCGGTGGCGGCTATCTGCAGGGCACGCATTCAGCTCTCCTATTTGCCAAGCGTCGAGATGACGCCGCGGATACGTTCATCCTCGCGGTCGAGGAAGTTCTGGCCCAGCTCGTAGGCGCGCTGAACCTCGATCATCCGCGAGATTTCGGACACGGGATCGACGTTCGACCCCTCGACGAAGCCCTGAAGCAGGGTTGCCTTCTCGGCCGCTTCGACGCCCGAGGGGGCGTCGAAGCGGGTGCCGGCGACATGGCGCAGCTCGGTGGGATCGGCGGGCAGGAACACCCCGACCTGTGCCACCGGCGCGCCGGCAACCGACAGGGTGCCGTCCTGCGCCAGCGCGACCGGGCCCTGATCGGTCGGCACGAAGATCGGTGCACCGCCCGCGTCGAGCAGGCGGAACCCGTCGGGGCTGACCAGCTCGCCCTCGGCCGAGGGGGTGAAGCTGCCGGCGCGGGTCAGCTGATTGCCCTCGGGCGTCTCGATCTGGAAGAAGCCGTCGCCCTCGATCGCAAAGTCGAAGGCGCCGCCGGTCTGCTCGACCGGGCCCTGCGACAGGTCGATGTTGCGGCCATGCGCATAGGCCATCGACAGCGGCTCGGCCCCGAGGCCGGGATCGGTCACGTATTCCGAGAAGATCACGCCTTCGCGCCGGAAGCCGGTGGTCGAGACATTCGCGATGTTGTTCGCGACGCTCTGCATCTCGCGCATCAGGCCGGATTGGCGGGCAAGGGTGGCGTAGATCGCATTGTCCATGGCTCAGCTCCCGGCGATCATCGGAATGATCCGCGTGGTGAAGAAATCGACCAGCGTCTCCGACATGAAGGACATCGACACCCAGAACACCACGAGCATCGCCCCCACCTTCGGCACGAAGGTCAGCGTCATCTCCTGCACCGAGGTCAGCGCCTGAAACAGGCCGATGGTGACGCCGGCGACCAGCGCCACCGCCAGCATCGGCGCCGAGATCATCACCGCGATCCACAGCGCCTGCCGCATGGTGTCGAAGAAGACGAGGTCGTTCATCTCACACCGGCATCCGCAGGATTTCCTGATAGGCCTCGACCACCTTGTTGCGCACGGTGACCGCGGTCTCGACGGCAAGCTGGGTCTCGGCCAGGGCCTGCACCAGCGAATGCGGATCGGCCTTGCCGAGCATCGTGGCCTTTGCCGTCTCCTCGCCCGAGCGCAGCGTCGCCTCGAAGCTGTTGGCGAGAGAGCCGAGCGTGGTTTTCGCGGGTGAGCCCGTGTCCGGGGCTGCGGCGGATCGCGCGCGGGCATAGGCCTGGGCGGCGACGGACGTGCTGAGTTCCATGGTGGGGAGGGGGCCTTTCTGAATTAACGCCGCAGCAGGTCAAGCAGCGCCGAGGACATCTGCCGGGTCTGGTCGAACATCTTCAGGTTCGCCTCGTAGCTGCGCTGTGCCTCGCGCGCGTCGGCGATCTCGACCACGAGGTCGACGTTCGAACCTTCGTAATAGCCGGTCTCGTCGGCAAGCGGGTTCGACGGGTCGTAGACCCGCTCGGGATCCGAACGGTCGAGCTCGACCGGGCCAAGGGCGACCGCGCCGGTGGTCTCGCCCATCTCGGCGACCTGCTCGAAGGACGAGATCTTGCGGTGATAGCCGGGGGTATCGGCATTCGCGATGTTCTCGGACACGTGCCGCAGCCGCTGCGCCTGCGCCTTCATCCCCGAGGCCGCGAGCGAGAAGGCCGAATTGAAATCGCTCATCGTCATTTCCCTCCGAGGCTGGTGCGCAGGATGTCGAGCGAGCTGCGATAGACCGCGAGCGCGAGGGTGTGCGAGCGCTGCACCTCGGCCGATTTCACCATCTCGTCCTCGAGCGAGACGGAATTGCCGTCGGGCGACATGGCCGCGGCATCCGGGTCGGGTGCCATCGCCACGTTCACCCTGTTCGCGGCGCCAAGGTGGCCTGCACGTGTTGCCCGCATCGGGGTGGTGCGCTCGTCCTGATAGGTCTCGGCAAAGGAGGGCACGTCGAGGGCGCGATAGCCGGGGGTGTCCGCGTTTGCGACGTTCTGCGCCACGGCATTTTGCCGGAACGCGGCCTGCCGGGCTATCGACTGGGCCATCTGCAGCAGCTGGATCTTCTCGAACACCGGGGTTTCTCCTCCGCGCCATCAACACTCGCTTAACGGCGAATCATTTAAGAAAACCTTTCAGAAACAAGGGAGGCCGGAATGGCGTCGGCAGGGCTCGAGCGGTTGCGTGCGGAGATCGCGGAGATTGCGGCGCTGTGCCCGGTGGGGCGGGTGCGGGCCGTGGGCGGTGGCACGATCGAGGCGGGCGGGCTGTCGGTGCGGGCGTGTCTTGGCGACCGGGCGCAGATCCGCAGTCGCGCCGGAAAGCTCTTCGGCGCCGAGGTGATCGGGCTGCGGCCCGAGACGGTGACGCTGCTGGCCGATTGCGCGCCCGAGGGGGTGTCGATCGGCGATGCGGTCGAGGTGCTCGGCCAGACCGGCATCGCCCCCGACGACAGCTGGATCGGCCGGGTGATCGACCCGTTCGGCCGCCCGCTCGACGGCCGGCCGATTTTGCGCGGCACCGCCGAGCGGCCGTTGCGCGCCGACCCGCCGCACGCTGCGCAGCGCCGCCGTCTGGGCGCGCGGCTGGAAACCGGGCAATCGGTGTTCAACACGCTGCTGCCCCTGGTGCGGGGCCAGCGTATCGGCCTGTTTGCGGGCTCGGGCGTGGGCAAGTCCTCGCTGCTGGCGAAATTCGCGCGCGGGGTGGCGGCCGATGTCGTCGTCATCGCGCTGGTCGGCGAGCGCGGGCGCGAGCTGCGCGAATTCGTCGAGAAGGTGCTTGGCCCCGAGGGAATGGCGCGCTCGGTGATCGTCGCCGCCACCTCGGACCAGTCGCCGCTGGTGCGCCGCCGCTGTGCCTGGGCGGCGATGGCGGTGGCCGAGCATTTCCGCGATGCGGGCCGGCAGGTGCTGTTCCTTGCCGACAGCGTCACCCGCTTCGCCGAGGCACATCGCGAGGTGGCGCTGGCCGCGGGCGAACCGCCGAGCCTGCGCGGCTATCCGCCCTCGACCGCGCATCAGATCATGGCGCTGGCTGAACGCTCGGGGCCGGGGCCCGAGGGCGCGGGCGACATCACCGCGGTGTTCTCGGTGCTGGTTGCGGGCTCGGACATGGAGGAGCCGGTCGCCGACATCCTGCGCGGCACGCTTGACGGCCACGTCGTGCTCGACCGCACCATCGCCGAGCGCGGCCGCTTTCCGGCGGTGGACCTGCTGCGCTCGGTCTCGCGCGCGCTGCCCGATGCGGCGACCCCGGCCGAGAATGCGCTGATCGCGCGGGCGCGGCGGCTGCTGGGCGCCTATGACCGGGCCGAGCTGATGATTCAGGCGGGGCTTTACGCCGCGGGCTCGGATCCGGTGATCGATGCCGCAATCCGGGTCTGGCCGGCGCTTGACGGCTTCATCGCCCGTGACGAGCCCGATGACACCGCCGCGAGTTTCACCACGCTTGCCGCGATTCTGGCCGAGACCCCCTGAGAGCACGCGAAGCCGAGTTGACGCCTCCGGGGGCCGGTCCTAGCATCGCCCTGGTTCGTTCAGTGTTTTCGGTGGAGTAGCATGGTCGAGAAATCCGACAACCCTTACCGGCATTTGCCGGCCAAGGCCTTCTGGCGCACGGGCGTCGCCGAGGCCGGCCTCTTCGGTCTCTCGGGGCTCTGGTCCTCGGCCTGGACGCTGCCTGCGGATGCGCAGTTCGCCACCTTCGGCTCCTGCTTTGCCCAGCACATCAGCCGCGCGCTCATCAGCCGCAAGATGAACTGGCTGAACGCCGAGCCGGCACCGGGCCGCACCCCGCCGGAACTCGCGCAGAAATACAATTACGGCGTGTTCTCGGCGCGCACCGGCAACATCTACACCGCGGCGCAGCTGCTGATCTGGGCGCGGCTCGCGAGCGGCGCGGCGGGTGCGGACAGCGTCGAATACTGGACCGACGGCGACGGTCTCGTGCATGACATGCTGCGCCCGAAGATCGAGCCGCAGGGCTTCGTGTCGCGCAAGGAGGCCGAGGCCTCGGTCGCCTCGACCGCCCGCGCCTTTGCCCGCTGCATCACCGAGGCGGACGTGCTGGTCTTCACCCTGGGTCTCACCGAGGGCTGGATCAACACCGCGACCGGGCAGAGCTATTCGATCTGCCCGGGCACCGGCGTCGGCACCTTCGACGAGGGCGTGCATGCCTTCCATAACTACACCTACCCCGAGATCCTGCGCGATCTCGAGGCGGCCTTGCAGATCATGTGGCAGATGAACCCGGGGCTGCATGTTCTGCTGACCGTCTCGCCGGTGCCGCTGGTCGCGACCGCCTCGGGCGATCACGTCCTCGTCGCGACGCAATATTCGAAATCGGTGCTGCGGGCGGTGGCGGGGGACATGGCGCACAGCCATGCGCAGGTGGATTACTTCCCGTCCTACGAGATCATTGCCGCGCCCTCCTCGCGCGGGACCTTCTTCGAGCCGAACATGCGCGCCATCGCCCATGACGGCGTCGATCTGGTGATGCGGCATTTCTTTGCCGGGCTGGACCTTTCGGCACCGGCGCGGCGGGCGGGGGCGGGCGGCGATGCCGGCCGCGCCGCCGTCGAGGCACAGATGCAGGCCGAGGAACTGGTCTGCGAGGAAATGCTGCTGGAGACCTTCAATGAGCGCTAAGCCCGACCTGCTGATCCTCGGCGACAGCCACGCCATCGCGCTGAAACAGGGCGCGGATCTTCTGGGCCTGCCGGCCGAGGAGCTGCAATTCTCCGGTGCCGGCTGGCACGACCAGCGCTTTGCGCTTGGCGAGAACGGGCTCGAGGTGCGGGGCATTCCGCGCGCTGCGGGCCAGCTGCGCGCGCTGCGCGAGAAGCTCGGTGTCGCCGATGTCTTCGCCTCGGGGATTCCGGTGCTGACCACGGTGGGCTTCCACCTTGGCCGGCTGGTGCCGCCGTTCGGCTGGAACGGCCATCAGGTGCAGGAGGACGACGCCGCCGAGATCACCGAAGGGCTGACCGCCTCGCGCGCCTTCGCGCGGGACTATGTGCAGCACTACCGGCGACGGCATTTCCGGCTGTTGCGCCGCCTTGCGCGGCTGACGACGCTGATCGTCGTGGTGCCGCCGCGGGTGCATGACCGGCCGAATTACGACAGCTTCACCCGCATCATCGTCGGGGATCTGCGCGGCGTCGGCCTGACCGTCTATGATCCGGCCGAGGATCTGGCGGGAGAGGACGGTTTCCTGCCGGACAACCTGATGGCGGAAGATGGCATTCACGCCACGGCGGAATGCGGCGCGATGATGATTGCGGCGATGCGTGCGCAGGGGCTGCTGGCGGCCTGAGGCGCGGGCCGCGCGGTTCAGGCGCGGTGATAGGGCGTGCCGGCGAGGATCTGGCCGGCACGGTACAGCTGTTCGGCCAGCATCACCCGCACCAGCATGTGCGGCCAGACCATCCGCCCGAAGCTGAGCGACCAGTCGGCCTTGGCGCGCAGCGCGGGGGCGATGCCGTCGGCGCCGCCGATGACGAAGGCAAGGTCGCGCCCGGCATCGCGCCAGCCCGCAACCCGCGCCGCGAATTCGGGCGACGAGACCAGATCGCCGCGCTCGTCGAGCGTGACCAGCACCGCGCCGGCGGGGATCGCGCGCTCGAGCAGCGCCGCCTCCGCCTCCATCCCGAGGTTCTTCTTGTCCTCGACCTCGACGACCGAGGCCGGGCCCAGTCCGAAGGACCGCCCGGCCTTGGAAAACCGTTCGAGATAGTCAGAGATCAGCTCGAGCTCGGACCCCTTGCGCAGCCGGCCGACCGCGCAGACCGTCACCTTCATCGCCGGTCAGACGTGGGAGCCCGAAGGCATCCACATCTTCTCGAGCTGGTAGAACTCGCGCACTTCGGGGCGGAACACGTGGACGATGACGTCCTGCGTGTCGATCAGGACCCAGTCGCCCTGATCCTTGCCCTCGATCTTGCTGTTGCGACCGAAGTCCTCCTTCAGCCGCTCGACCAGCTTCTCGGCGATGGCGCCGACCTGGCGCGAGCTGCGGCCCGAGCAGATCACCATGTAATCCGCGATCGAGGACCGGCCGCGCAGGTCGATCGTGACGATGTCTTCCGCCTTGTCGTCCTCGAGAGAAGAGATCACGCGGGCCAGAATCTGGTCGCTCGTGACGTCGGCCCCGGCAAGTTTGGTGCTCATGGGTGCCGCCTTTGCGCCCGATACAGCGGACGCGACTGAGAGATGAGACAGGACATTGTCCTCCGAAGGGTTCGCGCGCCGCCTCCGCCCCGGCGCGGGGCACGCTGAAAATGTAACATCGCGCCCCTCAAATCTCAACCGATCGGGAACGCAGCCATGGCCGGCTCTGCGATTTGGGGCCGAATGTCAACCCCTGCGGCCAGTGCCGGGCCGCGGCGGGCAGAGATTTTCTTGCCTGAGAGCCGCCGATCGCCTATATCGCCGGGCATGATCACCGTTTTCGACATGGATGACCGCGCTCGGCTGAAAGAGCGCTTCTACGGCGAAAGCCGCTCCATCCTCGCCCGACTTTGATGTCGGCGCGGGGGCGCCGTGTTGCGTCCCTGTCGCCCGCGGCCGCGCCCTGTGCGCCCGGCCGCCCGCCCGATCCGTTACAAGCCATCGAAAGAGAGAGCCATGTCCGCTCCGAAGACCCTCTATGACAAGATCTGGGATGCCCACGTCGTCTCTGAAGACGCCGACGGCACCTGCCTGCTCTACATCGACCGCCATCTCGTGCACGAGGTGACCAGCCCGCAGGCCTTCGAGGGGCTGCGTCTGGCCGGCCGCAAGGTGCGCGCGCCGGAAAAGACCATCGCCGTTCCCGACCACAATGTTCCGACCACCCCCGACCGCGAGCAGGGGATCAAGAACGAGGAAAGCCGGATCCAGGTCGAGGCGCTCGACAAGAACGCCAGGGACTTCGGCATCAACTACTACCCGGTTTCCGACATCCGTCAGGGTATCGTGCACATCGTCGGGCCCGAGCAGGGCTGGACGCTGCCGGGGATGACCGTGGTCTGTGGTGACAGCCACACCGCGACGCATGGCGCCTTCGGCTCGCTCGCCCACGGCATCGGCACCTCGGAGGTCGAGCACGTTCTGGCGACGCAGACGCTGATCCAGAAGAAGTCGAAGAACATGAAGGTGGAAATCACCGGCAAGCTGCGTCCGGGCGTCACCGCCAAGGACATCACCCTTGCGGTGATCGGCAAGACCGGCACCGCCGGCGGCACCGGCCATGTCATCGAATATTGCGGCGAGGCGATCCGCGATCTGTCGATGGAAGGCCGGATGACGGTGTGCAACATGGCGATCGAAGGCGGCGCCCGCGCCGGGCTGATCGCCCCCGACGAGACCACCTTCGAGTATATCAAGGGCCGTCCGCACGCGCCGAAGGGCGCGCAGTTCGAGGCCGCGCTGAGCTGGTGGAAGACCCTCTTCACCGACGAGGGCGCGCATTTCGACAAGGTCGTCACCCTCAAGGGCGAAGAGATCGAGCCGGTGGTGACCTGGGGCACCTCGCCCGAGGACGTGCTGCCGATCTCGGGCGTGGTGCCCGCGCCCGAGGACTTCCACGGCGGCAAGGTCGAGGCGGCGAAGCGCTCGCTCGACTACATGGGGCTGACGCCCGGCATGAAGCTGACCGACATCGCCATCGACACCGTCTTCATCGGTTCGTGCACCAACGGCCGGATCGAGGATCTGCGCGCCGCGGCCGAGATCGTGAAGGGCAAGAAGGTCAAGGACGGCATGCGCGCCATGGTCGTGCCCGGCTCGGGTCTCGTCCGGCTGCAGGCGGAAGAGGAAGGCCTTGCGCAGATCTTCATCGACGCGGGCTTTGAGTGGCGGCTTGCCGGCTGCTCGATGTGCCTCGCGATGAACCCGGACCAGCTGAGCCCGGGCGAGCGCTGCGCCTCGACCTCGAACCGCAACTTCGAGGGCCGTCAGGGCCGCAACGGCCGCACCCACCTCGTCTCGCCGGCGATGGCGGCGGCGGCGGCGATCACCGGCCATCTGACCGACGTACGGGAATTGATGTGAACATCGGGCGGATGCGGTAAGCTGCCGGCAAACCTCATAGGAGTGGACCCATGAAAGGCACGACTTCCCTTTTCGTCGCTGGCACGCTCGCCCTTCTGGGCGGGCTTGTCGCGATCCTGTTCCCGCTGCCCGCCTCGCTTGCCGTGGCGGTCTTCGTGGGCTGGATGTTCCTGCTCAGCGGCGTCTTCGCGCTCTGGGCCGGGTTCTCGGACAAAACGATCCCGGCGCGCGGCTGGCTGATGGGCTTTGGCCTGCTCGACCTCGTGGTCGGGGTCTGGATCCTGGCGCATCCGCTTGCCGGGCTGGTGTCGCTGACCATCGTGGTGGGCGCGCTGTTCTTTGCCTCGGGCATCGGGCGGCTGATCGTGGCCTTCTCCTTCACCGGCACCTCGACCTTCTGGACGATGCTGCTCTCGGGCCTCATCTCCGGCGGGCTTGGCCTCTTCATCCTGTTCACTGTCCCGGAATCGAGCCCGATCCTGCTCGGCACGCTGCTGGCTGTCGAACTGGTGGTGATCGGCTCTTCCCTCATTGCTCTGGGCGTCGCGCTCAGGAAAATCGGAAAAGACTGAAAATGCAGAAATTCTCGAAACTCACCGGGATCGCGGCACCGATGCCGCTGGTCAACATCGACACCGACATGATCATCCCGAAAGGCTTTCTGAAGACGATCAAGCGCACCGGGCTTGGCGTGCACGCCTTCGACGAGATGCGCTACACCCTCGACGGCGCGGAAAAGCCCGACTTCGTGCTGAACAAGCCGCAGTATCGCAACGCGGAGATCCTCGTCACCGGCGACAACTTCGGCTGCGGCTCCTCGCGCGAGCACGCGCCCTGGGCGCTCGCCGATTTCGGCATCAAGGCGATCGTCTCGACCTCCTTCGCCGACATCTTCTTCAACAACTGCTTCAAGAACGGCATGCTGCCGATCGTGCTGCCGCAGGAGCAGGTCGATCTGCTGATGAAAGACGCCGAGAAGGGCTCGAACGCGCGGATGACGGTCGATCTCGAGGCGCAGGAGATCACCACCTCGGACGGCGTGGTGATTCCCTTCGAGATCGACCCGTTCAAGAAGCATTGCCTGCTGAACGGTCTCGACGACATCGGGCTGACGCTGGAAAAGGTCGCCGCGATCGACACCTTCGAGTCGCAGGCCGCGCAGTCGCGCCCCTGGGTCTGACCCTTCTGGTGGCTGCAAGCCCTTGAAACACAAGATCAAGGCCGTCCTCCGGGGCGGCCTTATTTTTGCGCTGCATTTGATGTAATACCGCACCAGTTCCCGCGGCAAATGGCCTGATTGCCGCGCCATTGATGAAGCAGACATTGCCAGCCGAGGCGAAAATGGACAAAATCAAGGCAAGAATGAGGCAGTCCGTCATAATCGGCGGGTCCAGACGGCAAAACCCCGGCATCCGATCGGGGGCGCGGAAGGCAAAGGGCAGTATCGTGGTTTCTCGCTATGCAGGTGCATTGCTGCGGGCGTTGCTCGTGGCGTGGGTGGTGTCCATTCCATCGCTGACACTATCCATCGTCAGCGACGATTCCATCCAGATTGTCGCCCTCGTCTCCTTCTTTGCCGCCGCGATCACCTTCTTCGAATATGCCGCGGTCTATCCCGGTCTGATCGAGTTCCGCGACGCGCCGCCCTACAACCGCGTCCGCTTCATCGCCCTTTTCGCCATGGTGACGCTGCTTTCGGTGACCGCGCTCGCACAGGTCGAGCCCTCGACACTGTCGCAATTCGTCTATGTGCTCGGCGCGATGATGGCACGCTCGGTCGATATCCCCTACAGCCCGGTGCGGCTTCTGGTGCTGATCCTGCCCGAGGACGCCCCCGCCGCGCGCATCGAGGCGCTGCGCACCGCGGCCGGCATCGCCTACATGACGGCGCTGATCGCACTTGGCTATTTCGTGGTGATGATCCGGGCGCTCGGCTGGCCGAAGGCGCAGGGCAGCTTCAACGTCTGGGTGAACCTGCCCACCTTCGAGCCGACGGCGGGCGCCGATGTGGTGGAACGGCTGCGCCGCGACGCCTGGTTCAACATCTCGCTGGGCTTCCTTCTGCCCTTCCTCGTGCCGGTGGTGATCAAGGCAGTCTCCGTCTCGATCTCGCCGGTCACGCTCGACAATCCGCTGACGATGATCTGGACGGTGACGGCATGGGCATTCCTTCCGGCAAGCCTTTTCATGCGCGGCATCGCGGTCGGCCGGATCGCGCAGATGATCGAGGACAAGCGCCGCGAGGCGGGCGCCGCCGGTCTGCTGCCGGCCTGATCGCCGCGCTTTGCCTGCTGACCCGGCCCGCCGTGGCCGAGAGCCTGCGGCTCGCCACCTGGGACGCCGGGCTCAGCCGGCGCGGGCCGGGGCTGCTGCTTTCCGATATCGACAAGGGCGATGCGCAGGTCCGCGCCGCGGTGGCGCTGATCGCCGGGGTGCGGCCCGATGTGCTGCTGCTCACCGGCTTTGACTGGGATCACGACGGCATGGCGCTTGCGGCCTTTGCCGCGGCGCTGAAGGCGGCCGGGCTCGGCTATCCGCATCGCTATGCGCCACGCCCGAATGCCGGGATGCAGAGCGGGCTCGACCTGGACGGCAACGGCCGGACGGGCGAGCCGCGCGATGCGCAGGGCTATGGTCGCTTCACCGGGCAGGGCGGCATGGCGCTGCTGTCGCGGCTGCCGTTGCGGGCGGAGGCCGCGCGCGACTTCTCGGCCTTTCTCTGGGCCGATCTGCCCGGCAGCCTGATCGACGGTGCGGGGCTTGCGCCCAAGGTGCGGGCGGCGCAGCGGCTGCCCTCGACCGGGCATTGGGATGTGCCGGTCGTGCTGCCCTCGGGGCGCGATCTGCACCTGCTGGCCTTCGCCGCGACGCCGCCGCTCTTCGACGGGCCCGAGGATCGCAACGGCCGGCGCAACCGCGACGAGACCGCCTTCTGGCTGCGCTATCTCGACGGGGCGCTGCCGGAGCCGCCGCCGCCCGCGCCTTTCGCGATCCTCGGCGACGCCGATCTCGACCCCGCGCGCGGCGAGGGGCGGCGCGATGCGCTGGCGGCGCTGCTGTCCGACCCGCGCCTGCACGACCCGCAGCCCGCAGGCGACCGCGGCACGGCCACGGCCGTCTATGGCGCGCCGCTGCGGCTTGACTACATCCTTCCCTCGGCCGATCTGCGGGTCACCGGCGCGGCGGTCGTCTGGCCGGACGGGCCAGACGAGGCCGCCCGCCGCGCCCTCGTCTGGGTCGATATTTCCCTGCCCTGAGGGGGGCCGCGCTTGACCCCGGGCGGGGCATTCGCTAGGCCGCTTGCAACCCTTTTTTCTATGGGAGGAAAGCATGTCGAACCCCTCTATCCTGATCCTTGCCGGCGACGGCATCGGCCCCGAAGTCATGGACGAGGTGAAGAAGATCATCACCTGGTATGGCGACAAGCGCGGCCTCGTCTTCGACGTGACCGAGGATCTCGTCGGCGGTGCCGCCTATGACGCGCATGGCGTGCCGCTCACCGACGAGACCATGGCCCGGGCGCAGGAAGTGGACGCGGTCATGCTGGGCGCCGTGGGCGGCCCGAAATACGACGTGCTCGACTTCTCGGTGAAGCCCGAGCGCGGCCTTCTGCGCCTGCGCAAGGAGATGGACCTGTTCGCGAACCTGCGTCCGGCGCAGTGCTTCGACGCGCTCGCCGACTTCAGCTCGCTGAAGAAGGATCTGGTCGCCGGGCTCGATATCATGATCGTGCGCGAACTGACCTCGGGCGTCTATTTCGGTCAGCCGCGCGGCATCTTCGAGGAGAACGGCGAGCGCGTCGGTCTGAACACGCAGCGCTACACCGAAAGCGAGATCGCCCGCGTCGCCCGCTCGGCCTTTGAACTTGCCAAGCGCCGCGACAACCGCGTGACCTCGGTCGAGAAGGCGAACGTGATGGAATCGGGCATTCTGTGGCGCGAGGTCGTCACCGCGATCCGCGACGCCGAATATCCCGAGATCGAGCTGAGCCACATGTATGCCGACAACTGCGCGATGCAGCTGGTGCGCCGGCCGAAGCAGTTTGACGTGATCCTGACCGATAACCTGTTCGGCGACATCCTGTCCGACTGTGCCGCGATGCTGACCGGCTCGCTCGGCATGCTGCCCTCGGCCTCGCTCGGCGCGCCGATGGCGAATGGCCGGCCGAAGGCGATGTACGAACCCGTGCACGGCTCGGCCCCCGACATCGCCGGTCAGGGCAAGGCGAACCCGATCGCCTGCATCCTCAGCTTCGCGATGGCGCTGCGCTACAGCTTCGATCAGGGCGACGAGGCCACCCGTCTCGAGAAGGCGGTCGAGAAGGTGCTGGCCGATGGCGTGCGCACCGCGGACCTGATGGGCCCCGAGGGCGGCACCCCGGTCTCGACCACCGAAATGGGCGCGAAGATCCTTGCCGCGCTGGACGCGAGCCTCTGATCCTTGCGGAAATGACGAAGGGGCAGCCTGCGGGCTGCCCCTTTTGCATGTCGGTCGGGGGGATCAGTCGGCGCCGAAGAGGTCGCGGGTGAAGACCTTGTCGGCGACGTCGCCGAGTTCGGGCACCATCCGGTTCGCCAGAATCAGGTCCGACGAGGCCTTCAGCTCGGCCAGATCATGCGTGACCCGCGAGCCGAAGAACTCTGCGTCCTTCATCGCCGGTTCGTAGACGATGACCTCGACGCCTTTCGCCTTGATCCGCTTCATGATCCCCTGGATCGAGCTTTGCCGGAAATTGTCCGACCCCGCCTTCATCACCAGCCGGTAGACGCCGACGCGCTTCGGCTTCCTGGCAAGGATCTGCTCGGCGATGAAGTCCTTGCGGGTGCGGTTCGCATCGACCACCGCCTGAATCAGGTTCTGCGGCACATGCGCATAGTTCGCCAGAAGCTGCTTGCTGTCCTTCGGCAGGCAGTAGCCGCCATAGCCGAAGGAGGGGTTGTTGTAATAGTCGCCGATCCGCGGATCGAGGCAGACGCCGTCGATGATCTGACGCGAATCCATGCCAAGCGACATCGCATAGCTGTCGAGCTCGTTGAAATAGGCGACGCGCAGCGCAAGGAAGGTGTTGGCGAAAAGCTTGATCGCCTCGGCTTCGGCGGAATCGGTGAGCAGCACGGGCACATCCGGGTCGAGCGCGGCTTCCTTCAGCAGTCCGGCAAAGGCCGCCGCCCGGTCCGAGCGCTCGCCGACCACGATCCGCGACGGATGCAGGTTGTCGTAAAGCGCGCGGCCCTCGCGCAGGAATTCGGGGCTGAAGAGGATGCGGTCGGTGCCGAGCTTGGCGTTCAGCCGCCCGGTGTAGCCCACCGGGATCGTCGACTTGATGATGATCGTCGCCGCGGGCGCGATCGCGAGCGCCTCCTTCACCACCGCCTCGACCGAGGAGGTGTCGAAATAGTTGGTGGTCGGGTCGTAGTTCGTCGGCGTCGCGACGATGACGAACTCGGCATCCTCGAAGGCCACGGCCGGGTCGGTCGTCGCCATCAGGTCGAGCGGTTTCTCGGCGAGGTAGTTTTCAAGCTCGGTGTCGATGATCGGGCTTTTGCGGGCGTTCAGCATCTCCACCCGCACCGGATCGACATCGAGGGCGCGGACCCGGTTGCGCTGCGCCAGCAGCACTGCATTCGAAAGACCGACATAGCCGATGCCGGCGACTGCAATTTTTCTTCCAGACATATGTTCAAGACCCGTTTTCAAGATCAGGTGGTGGCCGGGCAAATGCGGCATCACCTAAAGGGCTAGCATCCGGCTGTCTCATTGGGGAGGGGAATTGCGGCGAAATCCGTCTCGGCCTGCGGCATTTCTGCGGTATCGGCCCCGGCCGGCGCCGGATTGCGGCGCCCTGGCCGTCGGGGGCGCCATCTGCCGGGCGGGCGCGCGGCTGCCCGGTTTCGGCGCTTTCCGGGCGTGCCCTGCCGGCTCGGTGCGGCGTCGCCAAGCCGGTCAGAGCAGGAAGATGTCCGCGGCATGGAGGTCGGGGTGGGTGGTGAACTCGGCCACCAGCTGTGCGCGGATGTCGCCGGTTCCGTCCGGATCGTACCAGAGTTCGCCGCTGTTGTGGTCGTAGAAGAACCGGTCATTGGCGTCCTGCGCCTCGGTGCCCTCGGCGAAAAGCGCGTTGCCAAGCCGGCCGGCGCCGATGCCGGTGAAGACGGCCATGCGCAGCATCAGCCGGTCGCGCCCGGGCTCGAAGTCGAGGATGGTGTCGACATTCGCCCCGTCCGGCCTTTCGTCGAAGACGAAGGCATCCGCGCCGGAGCCGCCGGCCAGTGTGTCGTTGCCGTCCCCGCCGATCAGGGTGTCGTTCCCCCGGCAGCCCTCGAGCCGATTGTCGCCCGCATTGCCGGTGAGCACATTGGCCAGCGCATTGCCGAAGCCGTCCAGATCGACTGCCCCGGTC
Organism: Paenirhodobacter huangdaonensis; assembly: GCF_004022465.1. Lineage (NCBI taxonomy): Bacteria > Pseudomonadati > Pseudomonadota > Alphaproteobacteria > Rhodobacterales > Paenirhodobacter > Paenirhodobacter huangdaonensis. Next base: position 117,070 of record NZ_SAVA01000004.1, read on the forward strand.
AGGGTCAGGTTTTCGATGTGGGCAACATTGTTTAGCCGATAGGTGACGCTGCTGAGGATGGTGTCGGTGCCCCGCCAGCGGGGCGCCTCGACGATCACGTCATCCGTCGTGTCGACGACGAACTGATCTGACCCGGTCCCGCCCACCATGCGATCGACGCCGTCGCCGCCGATCAGCGTGTCGTTGCCGGCGCCACCGAACAGCCGGTCGTTCCCGGCGCCGCCGAAAAGGGAATCGTTTCCGCCGCCGCCGATCAGGGTGTCGTCTCCGTCGCGCCCGGCAAGATAATTGTCGCCATCATTGCCGGTGATCACATTCGCCAGCGCATTGCCGAAGCCGTTCAGGTTGCGGGTTCCGGTCAGGGTCAGGTTCTCGATATCGGCGATGTTGTTCAGCCGGTAGGTGATGCTGCTCAACACCGTGTCGGTCCCGGGGGCGCCGGCCTGCTCGATGATCTGGTCGCCCGGGTTGTCGACCCAGTATCGGTCCGAGCCGTTTCCGCCCACCATGCGGTCGGCGCCGGGGCCGCCGCCGAGCGTATCGTTGCCGTCCCCGCCGATCAGGGTGTCGTTGCCCAGGCAGCCCTCGAGCCGATTGTTGCCGTCATTGCCGGTGATCACATTGGCCAGCGCATTGCCGAAGCCGTTCAGGTCGCGGGTTCCGGTCAGGGTCAGGTTCTCGACATCGGCGAAGTTGTTCAGCCGGTAGGTGATGCTGCTCATCACCGTGTCGGTCCCGGGCGCGCCGGCCCGCTCGACGATCACGTCGCCCGGGGCGTCGACCCAGTATCGGTCCGAGCCGTTCCCGCCCACCATGCGGTCGGCGCCGGTGCCGCCGATGAGGATGTCGTTGCCGGGGCCGCCAAACAAGGTGTCGTCGCCGCCGCGCCCGTCGAGCCGGTCGGCTCCGCTGCTGCCTTCGATGCGATTGGCCAGATCGTCTCCCAGCACCTCGGAGACGGATGGGGCGGGCGCGGGTCCGGTGGTGTCGTCCGGATCCTCGGGCAGGTAATGCGCGATGCTGATGATGCCGTCCGCGACAAGGGCCGCAACGCCGATCGGCCGGCCATCGCGCGAGACGATGGTCAGGCTCTCGCGGCCGAAGGTGATCGTGGCGCCGGTCGCGGTCTCGGTGATCGTCAGCTGCGAGACCGAGCGCAGCATCGGCCAGAGCGAGAGGTCGATGCGGTCGTTGGCGATGTCGAAGCCGGTGATCACGTCGCGCATCCCGTCGGGCGACAGCACGAAGATGTCGGTGCCGGCGCCGCCGATCAGCGTGTCGGTGCCGGTGCCGTCGAGCAGCACGGCGCCGTCGGTGCCGGCCTCGATCCGGTCATTGCCGGCGCCGCCGTCGATCACGTTGCGCCCGGCCGCCGCCCCCGACAGCGTGTCGGCACCGCGGCTGCCGAGGATCGTTGCGCCAAGCGGGCCGAGCGTCGCCTCGAGCGTGGTGATCCCGGCCTCGGTGCCGCTCGCCACATGGATCTGCACCGCCTCGGCGGTCGCGGTCATCGCCAGCGCCGTGATCGCGTCGAGTGTCATGTCGGCGCTGTCGGCCATGGTGTCGAGCAGCAGCAGATAGCCGCCGGGCAGCAGCTGGAACAGGCTGACGCCGTCGTCCGAGCCGCTGACGGCGATGAAGCTTTGCCCGTTCACCTCGGTGATCGCGAGGTGGGCGGCATTGGCGAAGCGGGTGCCGAGATCGTCGATCACATGGTCATGCGCGACAAGGGCGCCGGTTGCCGTGATCTCGACCACGCTCAGGCTGTTCGAGGTGGCGCCGGTGAGCACGGCATAGGTGACGCCCGCAACCGTGGTCGTCTGCACCTGCACCGCGCCGGCGATGCCGAGGCCGCTCGTCACGTCGAGCCGCCCGGTCTGGGTGACGGTGCCGTTCGGCCCGACGGAATAGACGGCGAAGGCGGTGGCGCCGTCGAAGCCCGCCAGCAGATAGGGGGTGCCGTCGATCCGCACCTGCCCGAGGCTGGTCATCCCGGTGGCCCCGCCGATTGCCGTGCTCGACAGGGTGACGCGGTCGCCAAGCGTGCCATCCGCCCCGATCTGCCAGCGATCGAGCCCGTCCGAGCCATGCACCGCGCCGAAGACGAAGCGGCGGGTGCCGACCTCGACCAGCTCGATCTCGGACAGGCCTGAGGGCAGGGCGGTGGCGGCGAAACTGCGCGTGCTGGCGCCGAGGGTGCCGGCGTCGTCGATGGTGACCCCGGTGAGGCCGTTCCCGCCGACGCCGGTGAGGGTGACGACCTCGCTTTCGCCATCGAAGGAGACCACCTCGATCGCCGGCTCCACCCCGGTCACGGCGGCGCCGGCCAGGGGCTTGCTGCTGACCAGATCGAGCCCGTCGCCGGCCGTGTCGAGCCCCCACACCGCGAGGCCGAGCCCGTTGCCGGGGCGGGTGACCGAGAGGATCCGGGGCCCGTCGGGCCCGGGCTCGACGACGAGATCGGTGATCCCCTCGAGCCAGGTGTCGCCCGCCGCTCTCTCGGTCCCCAGATGGGTGAGCCTGACCTCCGCCATCGTGCGATCCCCCGTGTTCGCCAAGGCGGAATGTTGCCCCTGTCGCCGTTAACAGCGGCTGAGCGGAATGTGGCGGAAACGGGGCTTTTGCATCCGATTTGAACGACATGGTGCGGACCCGGCCGGCGGCGGCACGGCCCGAAACCGCCGGTCACGGCCTTTTCTGGTGGCGCGCCCTTGCGGTCCGGTGGCAAAGGCGCTTGATACGGCCTATATCTCGCAAGACATTATCGAGGGGGACCGGCGTGGCCATCCATCTGCACAAGAACGACCTGCCCGAGGGGCTCGACCTCGGTCCGGTGGTCGCGATCGACACCGAAACGATGGGGCTCGACCCGCGCCGCGACCGGCTCTGCCTTGTGCAGATGTCCTCGGGCGACGGCAACGCGCATCTCGTGCAGATCGCCAAGGGGCAGACCGAGGCGCCGCGGCTGTGCGCGATGCTGGCCGATCCGGCGGTGGAAAAGCTGTTTCATTTCGGTCGCTTCGACATCGCCGCGCTGTACAACGCCTTTGGCGTGGTGACGGCGCCGGTGTTCTGCACGAAGATCGCCTCGCGCATGGTGCGCACCTTCACCGACCGGCACGGGCTGAAATACCTGCTGCAGGAACTGGTCGGCGTCGACGTCTCGAAACAGCAGCAGACCTCGGACTGGGGCGCGGCCGAGCTGACCCCGGCGCAGCTCGACTATGCCGCCTCCGACGTGCTCTATCTGCACGCGCTGAAGGCCGAGCTGGTCAAGCGTCTTGCCCGCGAGGGCCGCACCGAGCTGGCGCAGGCCTGTTTCGATTTCCTGCCGGCGCGCGCGCGGCTCGACCTGATGGGGTGGGACGAGCCCAATGACATCTTCCACCACTGACTACCTCGCCACCGGGCGCAAGGTCATCACCATCGAGGCCGAAGGGCTGACAGCGCTGGCCGCCGGGCTTGACGAGAGCTTTGCCCGCGCGGTCGAGACGATCCTGAAGGCGAAGGGCCGGGTGATCGTCTCGGGCATGGGCAAGTCGGGCCATATCGCGCGCAAGATCGCGGCGACCTTCGCCTCGACCGGCACGCCGGCGCAATTCGTCCACCCCGCCGAGGCAAGCCATGGCGATCTTGGCATGGTCACCCGCGACGACGTGGCGCTGATGCTGTCGAATTCGGGCGAGACGCCCGAGCTCGCCGACATGATCGCCCATACCCGGCGTTTCTCGATCCCGCTGATCGGCGTGGCGAGCCGGCCCGACTCGACGCTCCTGCGGCAGTCGGATGTCGCGCTGGTGCTGCCGCAGGCGCCCGAGGCCTGCGGCTCGGGCGTGGTGCCGACCACCTCGACGACGATGACGCTGGCGCTTGGCGATGCGATTGCGGTGGCGCTGATGGAGCATCGCCGGTTCACCCCCGAGATGTTCCGCACCTTCCACCCGGGCGGCAAGCTCGGCGCGAAGCTGTCGAAGGTTTCGGACCTGATGCACACGGACATGCCGCTGGTCTCCGAGACGACGCCGATGTCGGAGGCGCTGCTCGAAATCTCGCGCAAGGGCTTTGGCGTCGTCGGCGTCACCGACGCGCGGGGCGATCTGGTCGGCATCATCACCGACGGCGACCTGCGCCGCCACATGGCGGGGCTGCTCGAGCACAACGCGGCCGAGGTGATGACCCGCAATCCGCGCACCATCACGCCGGGGGTGCTGGCCGAGGCTGCCGTCGCGGTGATGAACGAGTGCAAGATCACCTGCCTCTTCGCCGTCGACGGGCGGCGCCCGGTCGGCATCCTGCACATCCACGACTGTCTGCGCGCCGGAGTGGTCTGATGGTGTTCGACAACCGCCATTCGCGGCTCGTGGCCCTGGCCAAGGTGGCCCTGCCGCTCGCGGCGCTGGCGCTGTTGTCGACGCTGTTCCTGTTCTCCGACAAGGTCGATCCGACCACCGCCACGCCCTATGCGAATGTCGACGTGACCGAGCTGGCGAACCAGCCGCGACTGACCACCCCCGAATATTCGGGGCTGACCGAGGATGGCGCGTCGATCACGGTGAAGGCGAAGACCGCCTTTCCCGATGCGACGGGCGGCTCCGGCGCCAGCGCGCAGGCGATCGTCGCCAAGATCGAGGCGAAGGACGGCCTGGTGACCGACCTGACCGCGAAGGCGGGGGTGATCGACCCGCAGGCGGGGCAGATCCACCTGAGCGACGGCGTCGCGGTGCAGACCTCGACCGGTTACCGGATGAGCACGGCCGCCGTCGACCTGGCGACCGACCGCTCGACTCTGGTGGCGCCCGGTGCGGTCTCGGCCGAGGCGCCCTATGGCACCATCACCTCGGGGGCGATGCAGATGTCGCGCGCCACCGCCGAGGCGCCCTATGATCTGGTTTTCAACGGCGGCGTGAAGCTGGTATATCAGCCGCAATAATGAGGTTCCGATGCGTTTCTCTGCCGTTCCCGCCGTCCTGCTGTGCCTTGCATTCCTGCCCGGGCCGGTGCTTGCCCAGCAGATCGCGCTTGGCGGCATCCGCGCCGATGCCAAGGCTCCGGTCGAGGTGACGGCCGACAGCCTTGCCGTGAACCAGACCGACGGCAGCGCCACCTTCACCGGCAACGTGCTGGTGGTGCAGGGCGGCATGCGGCTGAAGGCGGCGGTGGTGGATGTCGAATATGACCCGAAGGACCGCAGCAAGATCACCCGCATGCATGCGACGGGCGGGGTGACGCTGGTGTCGCCCGCCGAGGCCGCCGAGGCGAAGGAGGCGGTCTATGACGTCGCCGCCTCGAATGTGGTGATGACCGGCGACGTGCTGCTGACCCAGGGCCAGAACGTGATGTCGGGCCAGAAGCTGACCGTCGATCTGAAGACCGGCACCGGCCAGATTGACGGGCGGGTGCGCACCATCCTGCAGCCGGAGGCGAAGAAATGACCGATCTTGATCCGGTTGCGGATCTCGGCCTGACGGCGCCGGCCGAAGCGGGCGGGCTGCGCGTCATCAACCTGCGCAAGAGCTATCGCAAGCGGCTGGTGCTGCGCGACGTGTCGCTGCATCTCGAGCGCGGCGAGGTGGTGGCACTGCTTGGCCCGAACGGCTCGGGCAAGACCACCTGCTTCTACGCCATTGCCGGGCTGATCAGCCCCGACTCGGGCAAGGTGACGATCGACGGGCGCGAGGCCACCGGCCTGCCGATGTATCGCCGCGCCCGCATGGGCATCGGCTATCTGCCGCAGGAGGCCTCGATCTTCCGCGGCCTGACGGTCGAGCAGAACATCATGGCGATTCTCGAGATTGCCGTGCCCGAGCCGCACCGGCGGCGCGAGCGGCTTGAGGAGCTGCTGGGCGACTTCTCGATCGCACATCTGCGCCAGGCGCCGGCGCTGGCGCTCTCGGGCGGCGAGCGGCGCCGGGTGGAGATCGCCCGCTGTCTCGCCGCCGATCCGAAATATCTGCTGCTCGATGAACCCTTTGCCGGCGTCGACCCGATCGCGGTGAGCGAGATCCGCGCTCTGGTGTCGCACCTCAAGGAGCGCGGCATCGGCGTGCTGATCACCGATCACAACGTGCGCGAGACGCTGGAGATCGTGGAACGGGCCTATATCCTGCACGATGGCCAGGTTTTGATGTCCGGAACGACCGATGAGGTGGTGCGCGACGAGAACGTCCGCCGGGTCTATCTGGGCGAGAATTTCCATATCTCGTGAGGGGTGCTGCGGCGCGGCGTAGGTCCCCCGTTGACACCCCCGCCGTTCCGTTCCCAAATGGGGCAAATGCGTGAACACCGCCCCCTTTCCCGAGCGAGCGCGCCGCTTCAAACCCGGCACCTTTGGGGCTTTGCTTCAACGGTGCAATGTGGCAGTTCCCCCAAGGATTTAACCAGCCTGCCGCGTGGACGCATCGTCCCGCTTGCAGGTCACTGACGTGAAGGAGAAGCCATGCGTTACCAGATCAGCGGCAAACAGATCGACATCGGGGAAGCGCTGCAAAGCCACGTGAAGTCCGAACTGGGCGAGACCGTGGACAAGTACATGCAGCGTCCGACCGATGCGACTGTCGTCTTTTCGCGCAATGCGCATGAATACATCTGCGAGGCCACGGTGCACCTGTCCACCGGCCTCACCGCTTCCGCCAGCGGGCGCGCCACCGAGGTCTATGCGGCCTTCGAAGCGTGCCGTGAGAAGATGGACAAGCAGCTGCGCCGCCACAAGCGCCGCCTGAAGGACCACCACAAGGAACGTTCGGAGCCGGTTGAATTCGGCGCCGCGGATCTGTATGTGCTCGCCTCGGATGAAGACGACGCGACGGCCGAGGACGAAAGCCTGACCCCGGTCATCGTCGCCGAGATGGAGACGCGCGTCCCCACGATCTCGGTCGGCGAGGCGGTGATGCAGATGGAGCTCTCTTCGAAGCTGCTGCTCGTCTTCCGCAACGAGAAACATGGCGGGGTCAACGTCGTCTACCGTCGCGACGACGGTCACGTTGGCTGGATTGACCCGCGCCACAGCAAGTGAGCGTCTGATCCATGACGGGCGCAGAAAAAGGACAGATGGATCTTTCGACATTGCTCAAGCCGGATGCCGTCAAGGTGCTGGCCACCGTGACGAGCAAGAAGCGCCTGTTCCAGGACCTTGGCGACATCGCGCATTCAGCCTACGGGCTGGATGCGATCCAGACCGTGGACGCGCTGCAGGAGCGGGAAACCCTTGGCCCTACCGGCGTGGGGCATGGCGTGGCGCTGCCGCATGCGCGTCTGCACGGGCTGAAGACGGTGATCGGCGTGTTCCTGCGGCTCGAGAAGCCGCTCGATTTCGATGCGGTCGACCGGCAGCCGGTCGACCTCGTCTTCGCGTTGTTCGCGCCGAAGGATTCCGGGGTCGAGCATCTGAAGGCGCTGGCGCTGGTGTCGCGCACGATGCGCAACCCCGAAACCTGCGCCAAGCTGCGGGCGAACACCGACCCGGCAGCGCTGCACGCGGTGCTGACCGCCGCGCAGGGCGCACAGGCGGCCTGAGGCTCAGGCCGCCTTCCAGTCCGAAAATCCGAACTGCATGAAGTCGCGCGTGTAAGCCTCACGCGCGGCTTTTTCCAGCGACGGGGTCCAGATCCGGGCAAGTTTCACCGGCGCGGTGTCGCCGTCCTGCGCCACGAAGGCCGGCGCCTCGACCCCGGCGGCGTGGGCGAGATAGGCCAGATCCCCGGCGAGGTGGTCTTCGCGGGCGACGAGATCGGGCGGCGAGATCTGGGCAAAGCCCTGCAGCGTGGCCGACTGGCTGGCCCAGAGCGTGTGCACCGGCAGGCTCGTTTGCGCGTTCAGGTTCGATTTCAGCCAGATCAGGAAGGCCTCGAGCCCGTCGGCCCAGTCGGCGGCGGGCAGGGTCTTGCCCTCGGCGGGCAGCGGCAGCTTGTAGGTGTCGCGCAGCACGGTGCGGATCCCGGCCAGATTGTTCCAGCTTTGCACCGCGGCAAAGGCAAGATGGGCGCGCAAAAGCGGATGGCGCAGCACGGTGAAGCTGCGGTGCCCGGGGTGCTGGCGCTTCCATTGCCGCAGGGTCTTTTGCGAGAAATCCTCGGTCAGCGCCCCAAGCCCGCCAAGCCAGGCACGCAGCGGCCCGTCCGCGGCCGGGCGCAGCGGCATGTAGAGCAGCCCCGCCTCGCAGCCGATGAAGCTTGGCACGTTCGGGCCGCGGCGCGGCTCGAAATTCGGCGTGCGCGACAGGTTGAAGCGGTCCATCCGGGCAAGCGAGGCTTCCATCTCCGGGAAGTTCGTCACCTTCTCCTCGAGCGCCTCGGGGTTCTGCACCACAAGGTTCGAGGGCAGGGCGCTCAGCCGCCCCTCGACGCCGAGCCAGGCGGCAAGCCCGTTCAGCACCGCAAGATCCTGCGCGTCCTCGTAGTCGATGTAGAAGGCGCTTTGCCCCGACACCTGCAGCGCGTGCATCAGCAGCACCTGGAACCCCTGCAGTTCGGCCAGGTGCGTTTCGAAGTCCGCGGCGTCGAAGGCGGTGCGGACCGCCTTGCGGTTCCTGGCATCGCCCAGCTTCCACTGCCCGGTGGCGCGGGCGATCTGCAGGCTGACATAGCTCTCGATCGGGTTGCGGGTCAGCACGATCTTGGCGCAGCGCGGATCGTCGAGCATGGCGCTCAGCACGCGCGGGTCGTGATCGTGGAAGTAGCGACAGCCATTCAGCCCCGGCGCCGTGCGGATCCGCTCCCACAGCACCAGCGGGTCGGCATCGCGCTCGGCCCGGCTGACGCCGAGAAGCGACGTCTTCTTCGGATAGCCGATCAGCTCGGGATTGAACGGCTCGCCATGGCAGCTGACGCCGTCAAGCATGTTCAGCGCCGCCTCGAGCAGGTTCGAGCCGGTGCGCATCTCGGCAAAGATCACGAAGCTGTCGAAGGAGGCCATGTCATTTCACCAGATAGGGGCGCCCGCGGCGCGTGTGTTTCGGATGCGGGTCATCGCCCACCGGGAAGTCGCCCATCAGGCGCGGCTGCATGCCCTGGTTCTTCAGGTTCTGCAGGAACTGGCCGAAGCCGGTCAGGTCGACCATCTGCGGCGCCTCGGTCAGCCGGCGAGTGCTGCGCGGGCTGATCTCGTCGATGATCGTCTGCAGCGGCTCCATCGGGTTCTCGATGAAATCGGCCATGGTCCAGATCCGCACCCGGGCCTTCACATACATCGAGCGCAGGATGTCGAGGTGATAGGTCTCGATCCGCTGCAGCCGCGCCGCCTCGCGCCGGATATCGCGGAAGTTGCGGTTCGAGCGGAACAGCGGCACCGCCCAGGCTCCGCTGATCACCGAGATCTGCGCGTTCGGGTCGGTGGCGGTGAACCAGTCGATCGACTGGTTGTCGCGCGGCGAATACATGAAGCACTGCCGCTCGCCACGGGCGTTCCAGATCAGGTTGGCGAGGAAGCCGCGCGGGTTGTAGTCGCGCAGCTTGGCGCTGTCGGAGAGGCAGCCGCTGAACATCGTCTCGCCGCCGCCGAACTCGACCCGGTCGGGGCCGAAGAGATGGCCGTGCACGCGGGCGACGACGTATTTCGACAGCCAGCCCTCGAAGTTTTCGAAAAGATCGGAAAACCCCTGGAACACCGAGTAGGGCGCCGAGGTCTTGCCGTTCTCATGGTCCTGGCGCGGGAAGCGGCTTTGCATGTAAAGCCCCGGCCGGCCCTTGGTGCGCCGCTCGACCGCCTTCGAGAACAGCCGGTCGATCTTCGCGGGGTTCGGTTCGGCGGGCGGGCTGACCGCGGGGCGGGGGCTCAGGAAGGTGGTGTAGAGCCGGTCGGCCTTGGGCCAGATCTTGCGCGCGACGAAGCAGTCGGAGCGGCGCAGGAGCTGCAGGTGATCGTCGTAGAAGATGTGCGGCTTGCCCTGATAGTCGAACTTCGACAGCGTCAGCGAGCGGCTTTCGATGCTGGTGGCGTAAAGCCGGGCGAGCGACTGGAAATAGCTTTCGTCGGGGATCCAGACGCGCTTGAAGAAGCGGTCGTACATCGGCCGGTCCGGGTCTTCGAGGATCGCGCTCAGCGTCTGCCGGGTCAGGCACCACCACTGACTGCCCAGATGCGGCACGAGCCCCGCGGGCAGGCGGCGCTTGACGCCGATGCGGCGCTGGAAGTCGACATAGCGGTCAAAAAGCCGGCGCTGCGTCTTCCAGGAAAACGGGAAGCGCAGGGTGAAGCGCTCCATGTCCATGCCGCCCACCGTCCAGCCGACCTCGGCGGTGGTGACGCTTTCGATGAAATCGGTGTGCGGGCGGGCATCGAGATAGGCGACCAGCTCCTCGACCGGGCGCAGCGGCAGGCACGAGCCCGAGGCAAGGAAGACATGGCGCACCTCGGCGTGGCGGGCAAGCATCTGCTCGGCCCCCGACTGCGCCGCGGCGACCAGGGAAAAGGTGCCCCATTCGCACTTGTAGCGCTTCGAGAAGGAGACGGTGTCGAGGTCGGCGAGGCTTTTGCCGAGCGCGGCATAGTCCTTTGCCGGCACCCGCGCGTCGACGTGGATCACCACCGGCGCGCCGCTTTCGGCCCAGTAGCGCGCGACCTCTGCCGCGCGGTGCAGCGCCGTGTGGCACATCATCACGAACCCGACCGTCACCGCCGCCCCCTCACGCCCAGTTGCCCTTCGACATGAGCCCGAGAATCTCGAGCTGGCGCCAGTTGATGTATTTCTCGGACCATTTCGTCCACAGGTCCGGCTCGGTGCTCAGGGTCTCCTGATAGGCGGCATATTCGCGCGAGCCGGAATAATGCTCGCGCCGTTTCATCTCTTCCGCCACCTTGGCGGTCAGCGGCGACAGGAACTTCGCATGCAGCAGGCAGCCCGAGGCCTTCTCGCCGCCCCATTCGTCATAGACCATGTTCAGCCCGCGCGGCAGCAGCATGTGGGTCGACGAGGCGAAGACGAAGTCGCGCTCCCATTTCACCAGCGGGATCTTGTTCAGCGAGGGCGCCGCCTCGGGCGTCTTCGAGAAGAACATCCGCGCCCGCGGCCCGCCCTGGATCCAGAGGTTCTGGAAATACCAGTTGCGGTCGATCGTGTAGTTGCCGGCGTCGAACCAGGCGGCGATCTCGAACGGATTCTGGCCTTCGCGATAGGGCACCGCATCGATTGGCCCCTTCGGATACATGTCGAGTAGCATCGCCGGGAAGGAGCGGATGTCGTAGGTGTCGAGCCAGTCGGTCAGCGCCTCGATCGGGCGGGTGTCGCAAAACGGGTAGACGAAGAACTCGTCCGGGTCGACGGTCAGTGTCCAGTGCCCGGTGCCGTAATGGCGCAACAGGTGGTTGAGCCAGTCGACGCCGAAGGATGCGGCCTTGTAGCTTGCCCCGGTGCTCCACAGCGAGACATCCTCCTGCGCCGCGAGATAGGCCGCCGAACCGTCGTCCGAGCCGTTGTCGACGATCAGGAAATGCCTGATCCCGAGGTTGCGGTAGTAGCGCAGGAAATAGGGCAGGCGGATGCGCTCGTTGCGCAGGGTGACGAAGGCAAGGATATCGGCGCGGGCAATCGCCCGGGTGCGGTCGACGACGACGCTGAGCTCCCGCCGCTTGCGGAACGAGCGCAGCTGACGCCGGCGGCGCTCCATCCTCAGGCGATATAGGCTTCTCAGGTTCACCGACCGTCTCTCACCAGCAAGCTGCACAGGAGGCAATATCGGGACGGAACGCCATTGAAACAGGGTAAACAGTTTCCGGATCGGAAACCTTCTCCCGCTGTTGCCTGCCCGTCCCGCCCGGCCTCATCAAATCCCCGGCAGAATAGGCGCTCCCGGCGGGCGCGTAAACAATTGCCTCAGTGCGGTCAACGGTTTGGCCCGGACCAGTTGCCCCGCGTCATCAGTCCGAGCGCCTCGAGGCCGCGCCAGTCGGAGAGCCGGTGCGACTGCGCATCGCGCAGGACCGGATCGGCGATGATCCCGTCATAGTAACCATCATAGCGCTCGGCATGGGTGAAATGCTCGCGCCGCAGCTTCTCGTCGCGCGATTTCGCGATCACCTCGCCAAGGAACTTGGTGTGCAAAAGCACTCCGGTCGGCGCCTGCAGCCGTGCGTCGAAGCCCGCATTCAGCCGCCGCGGCAGGGCGATATGGGTCGAGCTGACATAGGCATAGCGCCAGTTCCAGCGGATCAGCGGGGTCTTGTGCAGATGCGGCGCGCAGTCCGGGGCGTCGGCGAAGAAGACCCGCTGCCGCACCCCGCCGCGGATCGAGATATTGCCGAATTTCGGCTGGTATTCCCAGTCGTAGCCCTCGGCATCGAAGAGCGGCAGGGCCTGTGTCGGGTCTTCGCCGGGCGCGGCATGGGCGGTGGACAGCGGTCCCTCGGGATAGAGGTCGAGCATCATCGCCGCCATCATCGGCAGGCCGCGGGCATCAAGCGCCGCGGTCAGCTCGCGCAGCGTCGCGCGATCGCCATGCGGAATCAGCAAAAGCTCGTCGGCATCGACGGTCAGGCACCAGTGCCCGCTGCCGTGACGCGCGAGCAGCCCGTTCAGCCAGTCCATCCCGAAGCGGGAGCCGCGATAGCTTGCCCGGGTCGTCCAGAGCGAGACGTCGGGCTCGGCCGCCAGCGTGTCGGGGCTGCCGTCGGCGCTGGCATTGTCCACGAAGAGGAAATGATTCACGCCGAGCGCCCGGTAATGGCGCAGGAAGAACGGCAGCCGCGCCGCCTCGTTCCGGATCGTGGCGAAGAGCAGGATATCGTCCTTGCGGATCTGCGCCGTCCGGTCGACGCGCGGCGTCAGATGACGCCGGCGCCGCCGGATCGCGCGGGCCAGCAGGTAGCGGCGCTTCGCGCGCAGCCGCCCCGCCTGCCACAGATCAGCAAATGACGTCATGGCACCCCCCGTGGGGTGTCATTTTTCATAATGGCCGCTCTGATGCCAGCGCCAAGCATCGGCGATCATCGTCGCGAGCTCGGCGCGCTTCGGGGTCCAGCCCAGCGTGCTGACCGCCTTGGTCGAGCCCGAGACCAGCACCGCAGCATCGCCCGGCCGCCGCTCGCCCTCGAGGATCGGCACGTCGCGGTTCGTCACCGCCCGCGACTGTGCGATCACCTCGCGCACCGAGAAGCCCTTGCCGGTGCCGAGGCAGAACACCTCGGAGGGCTTGCCGGCCTCGAGCCATTTCAACCCGAGCACATGTGCGTCGACCAGATCCGAGACGTGGACATAATCGCGGATGCAGGTGCCGTCGGGGGTGGCATAGTCCGAGCCGAAGACGGTCAGCGCCGGGCGCCGCCCGTCGATCGCGTCGAGCATCAGCGGGATCAGGTGCGTCTCGGGGCGGTGGAATTCGCCGACCTCGGCCTCCGGGTCGCCGCCCGCCACGTTGAAGTAGCGGAAGATCACCGAGCGCAGACCGTGGCTGTTGCCGAAGTCGCGCAGCATGTCCTCGATCGCCCGCTTCGAGCCGCCATAGGCGTTGATCGGCATCTGCCGGGTCGTCTCGTCCAGCACCACCCCGTCCTGGTCGCCATAGGTGGCGCAGGTCGAGGAGAAGACGAAATCGAGGCAGCCGGCGGCGACTGCCGCCTCGATTAGGGTGAGCGAGGAAAGCACGTTCGCGCGCCAGTATTTGCCGGGGTCCTTCATCGACTCGCCGACGAGGCTGAGCGCGGCGAAATGCATCACCGCGACCGGCTGCCACCTGGCGAAGACCTCGTCGAGCCGCGCGCGGTCGGCAAGATCGCCTTCCTCGAGCGGGCCGAACTTCACCGCGTCGCGCCAGCCGGTGACGAAGCTGTCATAGGTGACGGGCACATAGCCTGCTGCACGCAGCGCCTTGCAGGCATGCGAGCCGATGTAGCCGGCCCCGCCGGTGACCAGAACGTGCTTTGCCATCGTCGCTTACTCGGCCGCCTTCTGCATCGCCATGATGTCGGACAGGAAGCCCGCGAACTCGTCGCGCAGGTCGGGGCGCGCCAGGCCGAAGGCCACCGTCGCCTGCAGGAAGCCTGCCTTCGAGCCGCAGTCATAGCGCTGGCCGCGGAAGCGGAAGCCATAGACCGGGTTGCCCTTGGTCAGTTCCTCGGCGATCGCGTCGGTCAGCTGGATCTCGCCGCCGGCACCTTCCTTCTTCTGGTTGAGGTTGTTCATCACCTCGGGCGTCAGGATGTAGCGGCCGATCACCGCGAGGTTCGAGGGCGCCTCTGCCGCCTTCGGCTTCTCGACCATGTGGCGCACCTTGACCATCTGGCCGTTCTCGCTCTCGATGTCGAGGATGCCGTAGGACGAGGTCTTGTCCATCGGCACTTCCATCGCCGCGACGACGTTGCCGCCGGTTTCAGCATGGGCTTCCATCATCTGCTGCAGACACGGCGTGTCGGCGGCGATCACGTCATCGGTCAGGATCACCGCGAAGGGCTCGTCGGCGACGAGCTTGCGCGCGCACCACACCGCATGGCCAAGGCCGAGCGGGCGGTTCTGACGGACATAGGCGATGGCGCCGGAATCCATGTTGGTGGCCTGGAGCGCTTCGAGAAGCTCGGTCTTGCCCTTCTTGCGCAGCGACTCCTCGAGTTCGGGGGCGTCGTCGAAATAGTCTTCAAGGGCGGACTTGCCGCGCGAGGTCACGAAGATGAATTCCTTGATGCCGGCCGCACGGGCCTCGTCAATCGCGTATTGAATGAGCGGCCGGTCGACCAGGGTCAGGATCTCTTTCGGGATCGCCTTGGTGGCCGGGAGGAAGCGGGTCCCGAGGCCGGCGACAGGGAAAATCGCTTTCGTGACCTTGCGTTTCATTATGCACCTTTTTGATATGAGCCTGCCGGCTCGCGTAGACACCGCAATATTCTCGTCCAGAACAGGCGGGTTCTCAAGCGCGCTGCAGAGCGGAAAAATCAGTTGAGGAAAAAAGCCGCGGATTTCAGCTCATTGTTGCCGGAAGGAGACCTCCCGGCGGGCTGAGGCCACATCCTGCGGCGGGCAGGGGTCGCCGCGGCGAATCGGGGTGACGCCGCGGCAGGCCGGGTCACTTCGCCAGCAGCACACCGGGGGCATAGGCGATGAAGAACGGGTTGGCGAAGCCGTCCTTGCCATAGACGAAGGGGGCGTGGTCTTCGAAGCGGACCATCTTGCCGCCGGCGCCGCGCAGCACCGCATCGCCCGCCGCGGTGTCCCATTCCATGGTGCGGCCGAGGCGCGGATAGAGATCGGCCTCGCCGGTGGCGACGAGGCAGAACTTCAGCGACGAGCCCGCCGAGGTCATGTCCTTCACCGCATAGCGCGCGATGTAGTCATCCGTCGCCTGATCGCGATGTGATTTCGAGGCGACGACCATCAGCCCGCGGTTGTCGGGCACCGAGACGGTGATCGGGCGCTGCTCGCCGGGCGCATCCTTGGCGAAGACGGGGCCGACCTCCTCGACCGAGCGGCCGTCGGCGAGGGTGTAGAACAGCCGCCCCTTCGCCGGCGCATAGACCACGCCGCGCAGCGGCACACCGTCCTCGACATAGGCGATGTTGACGGTGAAATCGCCGCGGCGCTGGACGAATTCCTTGGTGCCGTCGAGCGGGTCGACGATCAGGAAGGTGCTGACGTGCTGGCCATGCGAGGCGGCCTGCTCCTCGGTGACGAGGGCGATCTGCGGGAAAGCCTCGGCGAGCCCTTCCGAGATCAGCGCGTCGGCGGCCTCGTCCGCCTCGGTGACCGGAGAGTTGTCGGATTTCGACTTCACCTCGAATTCGGGGGAGGTGTAGATCTCCATGATCCTGTCGCCGGCCTCGAGGGCGAGCCTGCGCATGATCGTCACCAGACGGTCGAAATCCATTTTACACTCCATTCCGGCCACATCCGGGCCCAATTGCCATGCTCTGTCCGAGAACTTAAGGTGAGTGACAAGGGATCGGCAAGTTTTCCGCGCCAGAATCGTCACCAGGGAGCAGGGCAGCAGCATGTTCAGGGCGGAGCGCAGCAAGAGCACCCTCGGGTCGACCTTCAGCCTGCTGGAGCTGATCTACCATGCGACGGTGCGCCATATCCGCCGCTCGCAGGGCAATGCCATCCTCGGTCTGCTGCGCAACATGGTGCAGACCTTCCTGCTCGTGGTGAGCTTTTACGTGATGTACACGGTGCTCGGCATGCGCGGCAATGCGATCCGGGGCAACTTCCTGCTCTACATCATGAGCGGGATTTTCCTCTACCTGACCCACACCAAGGCGATGGGCGCGGTGTTCGGCGCCGAAAGCTCGACCTCGGCGATGATGAAACACGCGCCGATGACCACCGCCGTCTCGATCACCGCCGCGGCGCTGAGTGCGCTTTACCTGCAGGTGTTGTCGATGGTGGTGGTGCTCTACATCTACCACGCCGCCTGGGGGCCGATCGAGATCTACGACTGGGTTGGCGCGATGGGGATGGTGCTGCTGTCGTGGTTCACCGGGGTGGCGCTCGGGCTGGTGTTCCTTGCGGCCAAGCCCTGGGCGCCGGGGTTCGTCGGCATCGTGCAGGCGGTCTATTCCCGCGCCAACATGATCGCCTCGGGCAAGATGTTCGTGGCGAACAACCTGACCCACAAGATGCTGGCGCTGTTCAGCTGGAACCCGCTGTTCCACACCATCGACCAGGCGCGCGGCTACACTTTCATCAACTACAACCCGCATTTCTCGAACTGGCACTATTCGCTGATCGTCGGGCTGGCGCTCTTGATGATCGGGCTGATGGGCGAGTTCTACACCCGGCAATATGCCTCGCTCAGCTGGAGTGCGCGGCGCTGATCAGCGCCGCCGGATCGTGTCGCCCAGCTGCAGCACTGGTTCGAGTTCGATCACCTCGCCGCCGATCATGCCGCCGTGCGGGCGCCCGGCGATGATCTCGGCGGCCTTGCGGCCGATCTCGCGCCGGCAGGCGTCCATCGTGGCCAGTCGCCGCGGCAGCCCCTCGAGCAGGTCGACGCCGTTGAACCCCGCAAGGCCCAGCCGTTCGGGCACGTCATAGCCGTTCTCGAGGCACCACAGCAGCCCGCCTGCGCCGATCATGTCGTTCGAGTAATAGAGGAAATCGAGATCGGGGTTGCGCGCCAGGATCGCCTGCGTCATCTCGCGCCCCTTCAGCAGCGCCGAGCCGCCCGAGTAGAACTCGGTGTCGCTCACCGCGAGGCCGGCCTCGGCGAGCCCCTCGCTGAAGCCCTCGAAGCGTTTGCGGGCGCGGTGGTCCTCGGGCATCTTGGTGCCGAGGAAGCCGATCTTGCGATAGCCTGCGGCGACGATCGCCTCGGCCATGTGCCGCCCGGCGCGGCGGTGCGAGATGCCGACGACCGAGTCGACCCCGGCGCCGTCGACATCCATGATCTCGACCACCGGCACGCCGGCGTTCTCGAGCATCGCGCGCGCCGCCTCGGTATGCTCGAGCCCGGCGATGATCACCCCCGAGGGGCGCCACGACAGCATCTCGTAGAGCACGGTCTCTTCCTTGTCGGGGCGGTAGTTGGTGACGCCCACGACCGGCTGCAGCCCGGTGTCCTCGAGTTCGGCCGAGATCCCCGAGAGCACCTCGGGGAAGACCAGGTTCGACAGCGACGGGATGATGACACCGACCAGGTTCACCCGCTGCGAGGCCAGCGCGCCGGCGATCTTGTTCGGCACGTAGCCGAGCGTCCGCGCCGCCTCGAGCACTTTCACGCGCGTCGCTTCCGACACGTCGCCACGGTTGCGCAGCACGCGGCTGACCGTCATCTCGGAGACCCCGGAGGCCTCGGAGACGTCACGCAGGGTCAGGGGGCGGCGCGGGTCGGCTGGAAAGCGGGCCAATCGAAAACCTTTCGTGAATGCCTCTCATCCTTAGCGCCAAATATTTCCGTTGCGCAAGCGCCTGGCAAGCGCTATGTTAGCGGTAACGGTAACGGGCGAGACTCCGAAAAACCCGAAGCCGAACAGCTGCCGCGTGTAGACTCCGATCGCAGCAGGGAATTGAGGGGGGGAGCGGTGGGCCAAAACGCTCCCCCTTTTCATGTCCGCAGTTTCCCCCTGTTCTTGCTGTCCGCGCGCTTGCGTTTCGGCGGTTTTCCTCGCAAAAGAGACGGGTGTGGCCCCGTGGCTCAACTGGATAGAGCAATCCCCTCCTAAGGGATAGGTTGGTGGTTCGAATCCACTCGGGGTCACCATTCATTTCCATAAAATCAGCCGGATACAGAGCACCATTCCGGCGTGAGGGCAGCGTCTGTCCGGACTTTCCGCGCCGAACCGTCGGACGGAGGGGGAACGCCGGTCCAGATCCCCTACAGGCGGCCGGCATCTCCAGGGCTCAGGCGCCACAAATGCGCATGAAAAACCCCGGCGCGGGGCTGCCTGATCAGGAGGCCGCGGCGGGCACGCTGATGACGGCACCTTCGCCCCTCGGCGTGCGGGGTTCCCGCGCCCTGTCGCCGGGGGCGCTGGGACAGCCCATTCGTCGCTCTGTTCCGAAAGCGGGCATCTCCGGCCCAGGTTGGTGTCAGCAACCAGACCCCACCGGAACATCGCCGGGGACCACCTCAACCAGACCATGCACCCCGCTCAGAGACAGCATCGGAGCGCATATTTCGACGTTCGTTCAGTGCATTACGCCTGTTCCGCGAGCACGCCTTGCAGCACGATCCCGATGTGGCGCTCGGTCTGGTCGAGCAGCGACCCGATCGGGCGCGCCGGGGCGGCAACGAAATTGCCGAAATACTGCGTGGTCAGGCCGAGGAGGATCTCAGCCAATGCCGGGGCATCGACCGAGGCGCGGATCTTCCCGGTCTCCTGATAGCGCTGCACCAGCCGGATGTAATGGCGCAGGATCAGGGTGTTGAGCCGCGCGCCGGTGCGGCTTGCCGGGCCCTCGGGCTCGAGGAAGGCCGCTGACAGGATGACCCGCCAGCACTCGCGCGAGAGACGCCGCATCGCCTGGCGGGCCAGCAGCGATTCGAAGGCGATCACCCCCTGCAGCGGTTCCTCGGGCAGGTTGCTCAGGAAGGCGCGCCGTTCGGGCAGCGAGGCGCGGACATGGCGCAGCGCCAGCGCCATCAGCAGGTTCGGCTTGGTGGCGAAGTAGTTGTAGACCGTCGCCGGCGCGACCAGGGCCTGTTCCGCGATCGCCTCGATATGCGTGCCCTCATAGCCACGCTCGCGGAACAGAAGCTCCGCTGCATCCAGAACCTGCTCGGCCCGCAGCCGTTTGTTCCGCTCTCTCAGGCCGCCCCGCGCCATCGCGATTTTTTTCGGAAGTGACATTCTTTTGGGCATGTCGGGTCGCTCCACTCCCTGATATATATTCGACTCTAAATTTAAAGTTTGCACAAAATAACCGTAACCCATCGAGTCTTAAACGGCCTGCGGACCGTGGCAAAGCAGGAAATGCCCGCGGCGGCGGAAGACCATACGGCATGTCCGGACCAACGGGCTGCGCCGCGCCACCAGACCGGGGGGCCGCAACCGCTCAGCAAGGTCCCGCGCTGGCCGAAGGGGCGCGGTGTGGTCGGCCCCGACGCCGATGCGGGACGCCTGCTGCACCTGTTCCGCGCCGAGAGCAGCCGACCTGTCGGCGCAGCGGCGCGACGGCCCGCACGTGGCGGTGCCGCGGATCATCGAGATCTCGCACCATTGCTTCCTGTGCCAGGCGATGGATGTGCCCGGCCGGTCCATCAAAGGCGGCGGCCCGCCGGCGGGTCAGGACTGCAAAAGCGCAAGCGCAACCGCGCCGGGGCTTTGGAAGCTGATCTCGGAGATCTGCGCCCTGGCGAAATAGATCCGGTTCAGCTTTTCGAAGGATTCGGCGCCCGAGATCAGCGCAAGATCCGACGTCCCGAAAACCTCGAAGGCCTTCTTCTGATAGATCTCCACCTGCTGGTCGACATTGAGGGCCGCGACCTCCGAGGGCAGGCCCAGCGCCGTCTGCAGGAAGGAACTCATCGGCCGCGAGCCGATGACAGCGTACCACCCTGCCCGCTGCGTGCTCTGCTTCGCGGCGATCTCGGGCAATTCGCGCCGGGCCGAAAGCGCCAGCCTGAGGCTGTCATCCGCCGCGCCCACCGCCGCCTCGAACTGACGGTTCTCGTATTTCTGCAAGATCTCGTCGGCGAAATCGGAAAGCTGCGTGCGCGGCACCGAGAAGTCACCGAAGCCGAACGCCTCGGACAGCTTGAGATAGCTTTTGTCGGAGAGCGTGTTCGCGAGAGACTTGGAATCGAGCGTGCCTTCGTTCAGCACCTTCAGGATGAAATACTTGTTGTTGATATCGCCTTCCAGGCCGAAGGCGCCAAGTGCCACGGACAGCAGGCGGCGATCCGAAACGAGGTCTTCCGCGGTCCGGATCGAGCCGATCTTCTCGCGGAAATAGGTCTCGTTGCGCTGGATGTCGGGCGATGCGGTGAAGGCCGCCATCTGTCGCCCCATCGTCCGGTTCAGCAGGCTCCAGCCGGCATAGCCACCGAACGGCAGGACGGGGGTGTAGCTCATGCCCCGGTCGCGGCGAGAAGCCGCTCCTCTCTCGGCAACAGACTGCGCAGCGCCTTCAGCGCCTGGTAGGTCTGCCCCTCGATCACCGCCGAGGTCGCAAGCGCCAGCTGCGCGCGGCTGTCGTGATCGGTGAGGGCCTGGCTCAGCTGCTCGATCCCGCGCAGCAGCTGCACCTTCGCCTCGTCCCACTCGGCATCGCCCGACAGGACGAGCTGCGCGATGTAGCACACGCGCCGGACCGGCGTGTTGACCTCGTCGGGATGGACCGCGTCGCGCAGGCGCAGGATATGGGCATTGGGCGTCATGATCGCCAGCCGCGAGCGCCGCTCGCCATTCTCGATCACCGCGCCGTTGATCAGCACCCTTTCCTTCGGGGCCAGCTTGAGAACAAGTCCCGTCATCCGTGTGCCCCCTCGTTGCGCAATCCCCTCATGATCGCGGTGTTGATGTCGACGAGAACCTCCGCCCGGGCCTGACCGAGCAACACCTTGCGGCTGTGCGCCTGGGTGAATTCTGCGAGATAGAAGAGGCGCGCGCGCAGCGCCGCGGGCAAGGGGTTTTGCGGCAGCGCGACATCCGTCGCCAGAATGGTCCACAGCCGCCGGTTGTCGTGGATCGCGCTGGCGAGTTCGACGAAATCGGCGCGCGCCTCGGCCTGTTTCAGCCGTCGCGTCACGCGCGCGAAGACCTCGTATTCGGTGGCACGCAACGTGCGGATCGGCTGCGCGGGGTTCTCGTAGGCCGTCTTGGCCATGGTCGTCGCGGACACGGCAATACCTTTCTGTATTGGGGAAGACATCGCGCAGCTTTGGCGCGGAAGGCGGGGCGCCTGGGGGCGCCCCGCCGGGTGTCATCACTTGAACAGCGAGAGGATGTTCTGCGGCTGCTGGTTCGCGATCGACAGCGACTGGATGCCGAGTTGCTGCTGCGTCTGCAGCGCCTGCAGCCGGGCCGATGCCTCTTCCATGTCGGCATCGACGAGCGCGCCGATCCCGGTCTTCATCGCATCGGTCAGCTTCGAGACGAAATCCGCTTGGATGCCCAGCCGGTTCTCGACCGAACCGAAGTCGGCCGCCGCCGTCGTGGCCTTCTCGATCATGCTTTCGATGTTGACCAGCTGCGCCGAGAGCGTCGAGCCGTCGGTCACGTCGATCGTCGCCAGCAGCGAGAGGTCGCCGGAATCGGCGTTCTTGTACTGACCGGTCACCGTCAGCGCGTCGGCGCCGGCGTTGGCGAGCGAGAGCGTCCCCGTCGTGGTCGAATCGTCGTAGGTCACGGTCAGCCCCGAGATCCCGAGCCCGTCGATCGCGCTCTTGAGCCCGAAGGCGATCGACTCGGACTGGTCGACTCCCGCCCGCAGGTCGTCTTCGGTCACGGTATAGGTTGCGGCCTGGCCACCGATGTTCACCGAGATCGAATCGCCTGCCGCAAGACCCGCGACCGTGCCGTCGATCACGATGGAACCGGTTCCGGTGGTGGCATCGAGACTGAAGGCGCTGGTGTCGGCACCCGCTGCGCTGAGCGATCCGGTGGCCCCCGACCCCGTCGCGAAGACGCTGCGCGCGGTGTAGCCGCCGGTGGAGAAGTCCACGCCGCTCACCCCGATGTAGGAGGCAGAGACATTGCCCGACAGGTCGCGGTTGAGCGACGACAGGATGTTGGTGGAGCCCTTGCTGCCGTCGATCAGGTTCAGGCCGTTGAACTGCGCCGAGCTGACCACCGAGGAGATCTGCGCCTTCAGCGCCTCGACGTCGGTCTGGATCTTGTCGCGGTCAACGTTCTCGTCCTGCGCCGAAACGATCTTCGACTGCATCTGGGTCAGCAGATCGGTCACCGTCTCCGCCGCCTGGCGGGCCACGGCCACCGTCGATTCACCCAGCGACAGGCTGTCGGAGATGCCCTGGAACCCCTGGACGTCTGCCTCCATCACCTTGGAGATGGCCCAGACCGCGGCATTGTCCTTCGCGCTGCTCACCGTCTTGCCGGTCGAGATCTCGCTTTGCGTCTTCGACAGGCTGGAGTTGATGCCCTTGAGCGTCTGCAGCGCAACCATGGCGCTGGTGTTCGTCAGAATGCTGGACATATCAGGTCCTTCACTTTCCATTCGGCGCTTTGCGCCGGCTTCAGGTGCCGCCCTTTTTGGAAACGGCGCTCGTGGCGTTCTGACCATGCGGCACGCCTGTTGCGTCGCCGCGCCATTCCATCGGAATGCGAGCTGATCCTTGCAAAGAGATGCTAACGGAAAGCTAAGGGCCGACATTTCTGCCGGCCCCGATTGTCTCAAATTTTCTGTGTCGGGGGAGCGGCTCAGTCGACGCCCATCTGCGCGAGATAGCCCTCGATCAGCGGCACGTCGCTCGGGTTGTTCAGCTCCCAGAATTTCGCGCCGGGGGCAAAGACTTCGACCGTCGAGACCGGGTAGCCGTTTTCGAGGAAGCGCAGCTGTTCGAGCCCTTCGAGCAGCTCGAGCGGGCCGGGCTCCCAGCCGGAATAGGCGGCGAGCGCCGCGCGGCGATAGGCGTAAAGCCCGACGTGGTGGAACACCGGCACGATGCCGTCGACCTCGCCCTTGCCATTGGTGAAGGGGATCACTTCCTTCGAGAAGTAAAGCGCCTGACCGAGCCGGTTCGACACCACCGTGGTGGCGCCGACGCGGCCGTTGCGACGGTCCTCGATGAAATGGCCGACCGATTCGGCATCGCAGCGCAGCACCGGGGTGGCGATGCCGCAAGACGGGGTGTCGCGCATCGCGGCGATCAGCGCGGTGACGAAGCCGGGCGGGGTCAGCGGCGCGTCACCCTGCAGGTTGACGATGATCTCGGCGCCGATCCCGGCGCGGTCGATCGCCTGGGCGACGCGCTCGGTGCCGTTGCGGCAGGCGGCATCGGTCAGGATCACCTCGGCGCCGATGCGGGCGGCCTCGTCGGCGATCCGGTCGTCATCGGTCGCGACGTAAAGCGAGATCGCCCCGCCCGCCTCCTCGATCGCCTTGCGCCCGGCCATCACCGAGCGCTCGAGCAGGCTGCGCACCGTCCCCTTCGCCCCCGTGAGCGTCGCGAGCGGCTTGCCCGGGTAGCGGGTCGAGGCATAGCGCGCGGGGATGATGATGCAGGCGTCGGCAGAGGTCATTTCGCGATCCGTTCCTTGTAAAGCGCGTCGAAGGCACGCAGATCGGCCACCAGGCCAGCGAGCTGGTCGATCGGGATCATGTTCGGCCCGTCCGAGGGCGCGTTGTCCGGGTCCTGATGGGTTTCGATGAACAGCGCCGAAACCCCCACGGCGCAGGCCGCCCGCGCCAGCACCGGCGCGAATTCGCGCTGCCCGCCCGAGGTGGTGCCCTGTCCGCCCGGCTGCTGCACCGAATGGGTGGCGTCGAACACCACCGGATAGCCGGTGCGTGCCATGA
This sequence comes from Paenirhodobacter huangdaonensis, assembly GCF_004022465.1. Classification (NCBI taxonomy): domain Bacteria; kingdom Pseudomonadati; phylum Pseudomonadota; class Alphaproteobacteria; order Rhodobacterales; genus Paenirhodobacter; species Paenirhodobacter huangdaonensis. The sequence goes on from NZ_SAVA01000004.1 coordinate 140,903, forward strand.
TCGGCAGGCCACGGAAATCGGTCACCAGGGTGTTGTAGCCGAACGAGGTGCCGCGGTCGCACAGCATGATGCGCTCGTTGCCGGTCGAGGCGACCTTGGCGGCGACATTCGCCATGTCCCAGGGCGCGAGGAACTGCCCCTTCTTCACGTTGATCGCCCGGCCGGTCTCGCCCGCGGCCAGCAGCAGGTCGGTCTGGCGGCACAGGAAGGCGGGGATCTGCAGCACGTCACAGACCTCGGCGGCGATGGCGCAATGCCAGGGCTCGTGCACATCGGTCAGCACCGGCACGCCGAATTCCTTGCCGATGTCGCCAAGGATCTGCAGCCCGGTCTCCATCCCCAGCCCGCGGGTCGTCGACAGCGAGGAGCGGTTCGCCTTGTCATAGCTTGCCTTGAAGATGAACTGCGTGCCGGTCGGCGCACAGGCTTCGGCGATGCGCTCGGCCATCATCCGGGCATGGTCGCGGCTTTCGAGCTGGCACGGGCCGAGGATCAGGGCGATCGGGTTCGCCCCGCCGATCGCGATGTTGCCGATGGTCACGATGGAAGTCATGGTTCGTCCTTCACGCAATGCCTGCAGGCAGGTTCAAACGGCATATATGGGATTTCCGCGGCAAAAGGCAGCCCATTTGGCCGACCGGGGCCCCGCCGGCCGCAGGTGCGGTCTTCCGGCCATGAAAATGCCGCAGAATTCGGTTCTGATTGACCGCGGGCGCAGTCTTTCCTGGCCTTCGCCCGCGACGGATCCGGCCTCAGGACGAATCGACAGATGAGACAACCGACGGCTTTCGAGCAGGAACTCCTGCAATACATCAACCGCGCCCGGATGGACCCGGCCGGGGAGTTCGACGCGCTGATCGCCAATGCCGGCAGCCGCACCGCCGTCGCCTCTGACATCACCACCGCGATCCGCTATTTCGGGGTCGATCTCGCGCTGTTCCACGAGCAGCTTGCCGCCTATGACCCGGTCGCGCCGCTCGCCTGGAACGGGCTGCTCGCCGATGCCGCGCTCGGACACAGCCGGCTGATGATCGATCAGGACACGCAGGCGCACCAGCTTTCCGGCGAAGCCGCGCTCGGCCCCCGGATCCTTGCCACGGGCTATCCGGCGCTGCGGGTGGGCGAAAACATCTTCGCCTATGCCGAGAATGCGCTTTACGCCCATGCCGGCTTCTTCATCGACTGGGGCTATGGTCCGGGCGGGATGCAGGACCCGGCCGGGCACCGGATCACGATCCTGAACGGTGCCTATACCGAGGTCGGCATCGGCGCGCTTGCCGACCGGTCTTCCTCGACCACCGTCGGCCCCTGGGTGGTGACCCAGGACTTCGGAGCCCGCGCGGATGCCGTGCCACAGCTTCTGGGCGTGGTCTTTGACGATGCCGATGGCGATTCCGTCTATGATGCGGGCGAGGGGATGGGCGGCGTCACCGTCACCATCACCGGCAATGGCCACACGATGACCACCACGACCTGGGATGCGGGCGGCTACCAGCTCGGGCTCGATCCGGGCAGCTATTCGGTGGTGTTCTCGGGTGGCGGGCTCGACGGCGTGGTGCGCGGCACGGCCACGCTCGGCGGCGAGAACGCGGCGCTGGATGCCCGCGCCGCGGATGCCGTTCCGGCGATCACCACGATCAGTGGCGACACCGCGGCGAACCGGCTGGCCGGCACGGTCTGGGAAGACCAGATCTTCGGTCGCGGCGGCGCCGACACGCTGATCGGCGGGGCCGGCGCCGACACGCTCGATGGCGGTTTCGGCAATGACCTGCTGAACGGCGGCTTCGGCCGAGATGTCCTGTTCGGCGGCAATGGCGCCGACACGCTCAACGGCGGCCCCGGGGCGGACCGGATGACCGGCGGCAACGGCTCCGACCTCTTCCATGTCGACACGGCCGGCGACCTGATCGTCGAATGGCGAAGCTGGGGGGGAACCGACACGGTGATCGCCTCGGTCGATTTCTCGCTGACGATGGCGCATCTCGAGAACCTGGTGCTCACCGGCACGGCGCTGCGCGGCATCGGCAATGCGCTGGCGAACCGGATCACCGGCACTGCCGGCGACAATTTCATCGACGGCGGCCGCAATGCCGATACCATGCTTGGCGGGGCGGGGAATGACATCTACGTCGTGCGCGACGCCGGCGATCAGGTGATCGAATGGGCGAACCGCGGTCTCGACACCGTGCGCGCCTATGTCTCGACCGTGCTGCCGCAGAACGTCGAGCGGCTGTATCTGCAGCCCGCACGCGATGCCGCGGGGGCGGGGATCGAGGGGCTGAGCGGCACCGGCAATGCGCTCGCGAACACGCTCTTCGGCAATATGTTCGACAACACCCTGACCGGCCGGCAGGGAAATGACACGCTGCGCGGCGGCGCCGGCGCCGATGCCTTCGTCTTCGACCGGCTGCCGGGGGCGGAGAACGTCGACCACATCCTCGACTTCAACCGCAACGCCGCCGCCGAGGGCGATACGCTGCGCATGGCGCATTGGGCCTTCGCCGGGGTCGCGCGCGGCGCGCTGTCCGAAACGGCCTTCCACACCGGGGCGACGGCGCAGGATGCCGCGGACCGCTTCCTTTACGACGCGGCGGCCGGGCAATTGTGGTTCGACGCCGACGGCACGGGGACGACCGACAGGGTGCTGGTCGCCACCTTCAGCGCCGGCACCGCGCTGAGCGCCGCCGACATCTTCGTGTTCTGAGCCAGTTCAGTCGCGCGAGAAACAGGCGGCGCGGCCGTCGACACGGATCGTCTGCGCCCCGTCCGAGATCGCCCGTGCCCGACGCGAGACGAAAGTCGACGGGTGCGAGGCCGAGCGCCCCTTCGGGTCGGGCAGCACCGCGGCAAGCAGTGCCGCCTGGCGCGCCGTCAGCTTGTCGGGCGTGGTGCGGAAATAGTGGAAGGCCGCGGCGTTCACCCCGAACACGCCCTCGCCGAATTCCGCGACGTTGAGATAGACCTCGAGAATGCGCCGCTTGCTCCAGACGAATTCGACCACCGGGGTCAGCGCCGCTTCCATCGCCTTGCGCAGCCAGCTCCGGCCCTGCCACAGGAAGACGTTCTTCACCGTCTGCTGGCTGATCGTCGAGGCGCCACGGTCGGCGCCGGCATCAATCGCCTGGCGGATCGCCTTCATGTCAAAGCCCCAGTGCCGGCAGAAATTCGCGTCCTCCGCGGCAACGACCGAGCGCGCCACCACCGGCGCGATCTCGTCCATCGGCGTCCATTGCTGATCGACCGAACCGAGCCGGCGCATCTCCGACCAGATCGTCAGGGTGATCGGCGGGTTGACGACGGTGTAGGCGACAATGAGCGCGACATAGGCCGCCGCGCCCCCCAGCACGAGGCGCGCAAGCCAGCGCAGCGCCCAGCGCAGGGGCGCGCTTGCGCCCTGTGCGGCCGCGCCTGCGGCTTTCTTGCCCGGTGATGCCCTGCGTGCTGCCATGGCGCCATAAGTCATGCCCGGGCCGGTCAGGTCAAGATATCCGCGGCCCTCAATCGGGCCCGGCGCCGATCACCGGCTGCTTCCGTTCGGCGGCGGCCTCGGTCATCTCCTCGGCGCTGACCGCGGTGGTGCCGGCGCGCGCGATTGCCACGTGCAGCCGCGCCTCCATGTCCTCGGGCAGCTCGGTGCTCAGGCTGCGCCCGGTCGCGCCCAGAGTGCGCAGCCGTTCGAGCACCTCGGCCGCCCGCGCCCGGCGCAGCAACAGGAAGAGCACGGCGCCCCCCTGCGGCAGCGCGGTGGCGGCGCGGCGCATGAAATCGTCGTTGATGCCGATGTCGGTATGCGCGCCCGCAAGCGCGCCGATGCCGGCGCCGATCGCGGCCCCCGCCACCGGCGCAAGAAAGACGAGCCCGATCAGCGCCCCCCAGACGGTGCCGCCAAGCGCGCCGCTGGCCGTCAGGTTCAGCGGCTGGTGCAAGATCACCCCGCCCTCCGCGTCGCGCGTCGCCACCACCATGTCCTCGGCGTCGAGGAGGCCGGTGCGCTGCAGTTCGGCCAGCGAATCGCGCATGCCGAAAGCCGCCGCTTCGGTGTCGAAGGCCAGGATCAGAAGCTCAGCCATCTCGCTCTCCTTGTGGCTGCAAACGAACAGGGCGGGACCCGAAGGTCCCGCCCGTCAACGCCCGGAAACGGTATCCGGTTCCATCTCACTCGGCCGGCATCGCTGCCGGTTCGTCGCTCAGCGGATAGGGCAGATGCACCAGCATCTCCTTCGGGCAGACCTGCAGGAAGTTCGCCCGTTCCGACTCCCAGTTCTGCAAGATCTCCGACGCCTTGCGCGAGCCGGTCTCCTTCGCATGCCGCTCGATCAGGCTGCGCAGCTGCGTCTCCCAATGCGAGTGGCCGATGCCGCAGGTCACAATGCTCTCGAGGTTCATGTAATCCTCGGCGAGACCTTCGGGATCGTAGAGATAGGCCATGCCCCCGGTCATGCCGGCGCCGAAGTTCGCCCCGATCCGGCCAAGGATCACAGCGACGCCGCCGGTCATGTATTCGCAACCGTTCGAGCCACAGCCCTCGACCACCACCTTGGCGCCCGAGTTGCGCACCGCGAAGCGCTCGCCCGCGCGGCCGGCGGCAAACAGATAGCCGTCGGTCGCGCCATAGAGCACGGTGTTGCCGATGATCGTGTTCTCGGCCGCGACGAGCGGCGAGGACATCGGCGGACGCACCACGATGGTGCCGCCCGACAAGCCCTTCGCCACATAGTCGTTGGCGTCGCCCGAAACCTCGATCTTCAGCCCCGGCGCCGCGAAGGCGCCGAGCGACTGGCCGCAGGAGCCGGTCAGCTTCACCGTCAGATGGTCGGGCTGCAGCGCGTTGCGCATCCCGAAGTTCTTCACGATGTGGCTCGAGGCGCGGGTGCCGATGGTGCGCAGCGTGTTGCGCACCGCATAGGACAGCTGCATCTTCTCGCCGTCCTCGAAGAAGCGGTGGCCGTCCTTGATGATCTCGGCATCGAGCGTGTCGGGCACGTAGTTGCGCGGCTTCGAGCGGTCGTAGACGATCTTGTCCCAGCCATCGACGGTGATCAGCAGCGGGTTCAGGTCGAGGTCATCAAGGTGCGCAGACCCGCGGCTGACCTGGGTCAGCAGGTCGGCCCGCCCGATCACCTCGTCAAGCGAGCGCGCGCCGATCGAGGCGAGGATCTCGCGCACTTCCTGGGCGTAGAAGGTGATCAGGTTGACCACCTTGTCGGCCGTGCCATGGAACTTGGCGCGCAGCACCGGGTCCTGGGTGCACACGCCCACCGGGCAGGTGTTCGACTGGCACTGACGCACCATGATGCAGCCCATGGCGATCAGCGCCGCGGTGCCGATGCCGTATTCCTCGGCGCCCATCATCGCCGCCATCACGATGTCGCGGCCGGTGCGCAGACCGCCGTCGGTGCGCAGCGTGACGCGCTCGCGCAGCTTGTTCATCGCCAGAACCTGATGCGCCTCGGTCAGGCCCATTTCCCAGGGCAGACCCGCGAACTTGATCGAGGTCGCGGGCGAAGCCCCCGTGCCGCCGTTGTGGCCCGAGATCAGGATGATGTCGGCCTTGGCCTTGGCCACGCCCGCGGCAATCGTGCCGACGCCCGACGACGCCACCAGCTTCACCGTGACCTTGGCCCGCGGGTTGATCTGCTTGAGGTCGTAGATCAGCTGCGCGAGGTCCTCGATCGAGTAGATGTCATGGTGCGGCGGCGGCGAGATCAGCGTCACGCCCTTGGTCGAGTGCCGCAGACGCGCGATGAGCTCGGTCACCTTCATGCCCGGAAGCTGGCCGCCCTCGCCGGGCTTGGCACCCTGCGCGACCTTGATTTCCAGCTCTTCGCAATGGTTCAGGTATTCGGCGGTCACGCCGAACCGGCCCGAGGCCACCTGCTTGATCTTCGCCGACGGGTTGTCGCCGTTCGGTTCGGGCACGAAATGCGCCGGGTCCTCGCCGCCCTCGCCCGAGTCCGACTTCGCGCCGATGCGGTTCATCGCGACGTTCAGCGTCTTGTGCGCCTCCGGCCCGAGCGCGCCGAGCGACATGCCGGGGGTGACGAAGCGCTTGCGGATCGAGGTGATCGATTCCACCTCCTCGATCGGCACCGCCTTGCCGAGCGGCTTGATGTCGAGCAGGTCACGGATGTGAATCGGCGGGTTCGCCCGCATCATCGCCGAATACTGCTTCCACAGGTCATAGCTCGCCCGGTCGCAGGCCGATTGCAGCAGGTGCATCGTCTGCGCTTCCCAGGCGTGCTTCTCGCCGGTGCGGCGCGCCTTGTAGAAGCCGCCGATCGGCAGCACGTCCTGACCGCCAAGCCAGCCCTTCGCATGCACCTGCTCCAGCTTGTGCTGGATGCCGTGCAGGCCGATGCCGGAGATGCGCGAATGCATGCCCGGGAAGAACTCGGCCACCATGGCGCGCGACAGGCCCACCGCCTCGAAGTTCAGACCACCGCGATAGGAGGAGATGATCGAGATCCCCATCTTCGCCATGATCTTCAGCAGGCCCGCGTCGATCGCGTCACGATAGCGGCGCATGTTGTCGACGAGCGAGCCGGTCAGCAGGCCGCGCTCGATGCGGTCATTGATGCTGTCCTGCGCGAGGTAGGGGTTCACCGTCGTCGCGCCCGCGCCGATCAGCACGGCGAAATAATGGCTGTCGATGCATTCGGCCGAGCGCACGTTCACCGAGGTGAAGGTCCGCAGCCCCTTGCGGGTCAGCCACGAATGCACCGCCGAGGTCGCGAGGATCATCGGCATCGCTACCTTCTCGGCATCCTGATGCTCGTCGGTCAGCACGAGGTGCAGCGCGCCCGAGCGCACCGCGTCCTCCGCCTCGGCGCGGATCCGCTCGAGCCCCTCGCGCAACGCTTCCTGATCGGCGCCGGCGGGGAAGGTGCAGTCGATCACCGTCACCGAGTCGCCGAAGACCTTCATCATCTCGGCATATTCGGCATTGGCGATGAACGGGCTTTCGAGGATCAGGATCTCGGTCTGCGAGCTGTCCTCGTCGAGCACGTTCTTCAGGTTGCCGAAGCGGGTCTTCAGCGACATCACCCGGCTTTCACGAAGAGAGTCGATCGGCGGGTTGGTGACCTGGCTGAAGTTCTGCCGGAAGAAGTGGCTCAGCGGGCGATACTGCTTCGACAGCACCGCGGGCGGCGTGTCGTCGCCCATCGAGGCGAGCGCTTCCTTGCCGTCCTCGGCCATCGGCGCAAGGATCTGCTCGAGATCCTCGAGCGAGTAGCCCGCCGCGATCTGCCGCTTGCGCAGCTCGGCGCCCGCGTGCAGCGCCTTTTCCGGCACGTCGCGCATGATCGCGTTCAGGTCGATCACCTTCTCGACCCAGTCGCCGAAGGGCTGGCTGTTGGCAAGCCGGTCCTTGATCTCCTTGTCGTGGTAGAGCCTGCCCTCGCGCATGTCGACGGCGATCATCTGCCCCGGCCCGAGCGCGCCCTTTTCGCGCACGTTCATCTCGTCGACCGGGACCATGCCCGCCTCGGAGCCCGCGATCAGCATGCCGTCGCCGGTCACCACATAGCGCATCGGGCGCAGCCCGTTGCGGTCGAGCCCGCCGCAGACCCAGCGGCCGTCGGTCATCGCCAGCGCCGCCGGGCCATCCCAGGGCTCCATCACCGCGTTGCAGTAGGCATACATGTCCTGCCACTTCTTCGGCATGTCGGTCGTCGCCTTCGACCAGGCCTCGGGCACCAGCATCGTCTTCGTCATCGGCGCCGAGCGGCCCGAACGCACCATCACCTCGAACACGGCATCAAGCGCGCCCGAGTCGGAGGTGCCCGACGGGATGATCGGCTTGATGTCCTCGGCCGCGTCGCCGAAGGCCGAGGAGGCCATGCGGATCTCGTGGCTCTTCATCCAGTTGACGTTGCCCTTCAGCGTGTTGATCTCGCCGTTATGGGCGAGCATGCGGAAGGGCTGCGCCAGCCACCACTGCGGGAAGGTGTTGGTGGAATAGCGCTGGTGGTAGATCGCGAAGGCCGATTCGAAACGATCGTCCTTCAGGTCCGGGTAGAACTCGGCGACCTGCTCGGCCAGCATCATGCCCTTGTAGATGATCGAGCGCGTCGACAGCGAGCAGATGTAGAGCCCGGAGATCTGCGCCGCGATCGCCGCCTTCTCGATGCGGCGGCGGATGACGTAGAGCTCGCGCTCGAAGGTCTCGTCGTCGATGTCCTTCTCGCAGCGGATCAGGATCTGCTCGATCTCGGGACGGGTCGCATTCGCCTTCTCGCCCAGCACCTCGGTGTTCACCGGCACGTGGCGCCAGCCATAGATGTAGTGCCCCATCCGCAGCACTTCGCTTTCGACGATCGTGCGGCAGCGCTCCTGCGCGCCGAAGTCGATGCGCGGCAGGAAGATCTGGCCGACGGCGACCTTCTTTTCCATGTCCGGCTCGTGGCCGGTGCGGCGGATCTGGTCATAGAAGAAGGGCGCCGGGATCTGCACATGGATGCCCGCGCCATCGCCCGTCTTGCCGTCGGCATCGACCGCGCCGCGGTGCCAGATCGCCTTCAGCGCCTCGATGCCGCTCGCCACGACCCGGCGCGAGGCCTTGCCGTTCAGCGCCACGACGAGACCGACGCCGCAGGACGCCTTCTCGTCGTCCTCGCGGTAGAGCGAGTTCTCCGCCATCCACTTGCGCTTCGCTTCCTCGGCGGCAACCCAGGCTTCATCGTATTTCGTCATCACAGTGCCTCCTCAGAGAGTGGGACGGTCAGGGTTCGGGGACATGTTGGTCATCATCATGTCGCAATCAAATTCGGGCTCGGCCGCGGCAAAGCCCTTGTCGCCCGGAAAGGCGAAGGTCACGGGCGCCTGCGAGATCTCGCTGTGGTCGCCCTGGACGGTGTCGTAGGTCTCGGTGTCCGAGAAGAAGAGACGCAGCTTGCGCGAGATCAGCTGCATCCCCTTGCGGGTGGCAAGCACATTGCCGGCGCCGTCCTCGATCCGCATCTCGAAGCCGCAACGCTCGAGGGGCTGCCCCCCGATCGTCACGCGCTCGCCGGTCAGCTGATCGTGGCCGATGTAGCGCCGCACCTCGCCGCCCGACGAGCGGGTAATGAAGTCGTAATCGTCGCGGCCCGTCGACAGCAGCGCGCTGAACGAGGCGTTGTCGGCCGAGGCGGCAGCGTCGAGCGCGTCATAATCGCCGGTCTCGAGATCGAGGCTCCCGATCCAGCGGGTCTCGCTGTCGATGTGGCTGCGGAAGAACTCGCCCTTGCCGTCGGCCAGCGACACCCACTGATCGCCCGCGGGATCGGCCGCGCAGCGATAGTGGTTCGCCACCTGGCACGAATGCAGCTGCACCGTCATCTCGAGCGTGCAGCCCGGCGGCGGCGCGAAGGTGCCGCCGGCCTGCGCCGGCAGTGCCGCGCACAGCCCTCCGAACAGAGCCAGATATGCCAGAGCCGGACGCATTGTCATCCTTCTTCCGAACAGGGCCGAGACCGCCCCCGCCGGCCGGGGCCGGACACGGGAAAGGTCGTTCACTCGGCCGCGACGCGCGAGGCGCCGTCGAGATACTTGACGATCTCGGCGCCGGCCTCGCGGCCGTCGCGGATCGCCCAGACCACGAGCGAGGCACCGCGCACGATGTCGCCCACGGCATAGACGCCGGGCAGCGAGGTCGCATGGGTGCCGAAGGCCGCCTTGATCGTGCCCCAGCGGGTGGTCTCGAGCGCCTCGACGCCCCACATCTCGGGCAGGTTCTCGGGTTCGAAGCCAAGCGCCTGGATCACCAGATCGGCCGGTTCCTCGTAGATCCCGCCCTCGATCGGCTCGGGCGACTGCCGGCCCGAGGCATCGGGCGCACCGAGCTTCATGCGCTGGATCGTCACCGAGCGCACCGGGTTGCCGGAAAACGCCTTGGGCGCGGCGAGCCAGACGAATTCGGCGCCCTCTTCCTCGGCGTTCTTCACCTCGCGCTGCGAGCCCGGCATGTTCGCCCGGTCGCGGCGGTAGACGCATTTGACCGAGGTCGCGCCCTGACGGATCGAGGTGCGCACGCAGTCCATCGCGGTGTCGCCGCCGCCGATCACCAGCACGCGCTTGCCCTCGGCGTTCAGCGTGCCGTCATCATATTCGGGCACGTCGTCGCCGAAGCCCTTCTTGTTCGAGGCGGTGAGGAAGTCGATCGCGCGCACGATGCCCGCGGCGTCGGCGCCCGGGTCGCGCAGATCGCGCGTCTTGTAGACGCCCGTGGCGATCAGCACCGCGTCATGCTTGCCGCGGATCGCGTCGAAGGAGATATCCTCGCCGACATTGCAGTTCAGCACGAATTCGACGCCGCCATCCTCGAGCTGCTTGACGCGGCTCATCACCACGTCCTTTTCCAGCTTGAAGCCCGGGATGCCGTAGGTCAGCAGCCCGCCGGCGCGGTCGTGGCGTTCATAGACGGTCACCTGCACGCCCGTCCGGCGCAGCGCGTCGGCCGCGGCAAGGCCGCCCGGACCGCCGCCGATGATGCCCACGCTTTCCGCGCGCTCGACCGCCGGCTTGATCGGCTTGACCCAACCCATGTCCCAGGCGGTGTCGGTGATGTATTTCTCGATCGCCCCGATCGTCACCGTGCCGTGGCCCGACTGCTCGATCACGCAGTTGCCTTCGCACAGACGATCCTGCGGACAGATCCGGCCGCAGATCTCGGGGAAGGAGTTGGTGGCCTGGCTGATCTCATAGGCCTCCTGCAACCGGCCCTCGGCGGTCAGCCGCAGCCAGTCGGGGATGTTGTTGTGCAGCGGGCAATGCGAATGGCAGTAGGGCACGCCGCACTGGCTGCAGCGGCTGGCCTGCTCGGCCGCCTTGGCATCGGCGAATTCGCGGTAGATCTCGTGGAAATCCTGCGAGCGCACGGTCGCGTCACGCTTCTCGGGCATCTCCTTCGCCGTGTGGACGAACTTGAGCATGCGTTGCTGTGCCATGGATGCGCCTCCCATTGGTGCAATTCCGGGTGCGCATGAGTTACACCCCTTCGCGGCGGAATAAAAGTCAGCATATGTGACCTAAATGGCCGAAAAATACCGCGATGACCGGGGTGGGGTGAATTTTTTGGGTCAAATAAGGTCAGTGGTGATGACCTATGCGCAATTCGACAAGGAATTCAGGGGTGGGAATCACCGAACTGAGGGTGATTCTCTCGATTCAGTTGACGACACCCGCCTGCGCAAGGGCAAGCAGAACCGCGCCGAAGACGATGCGGTAGATCGCGAAGGAGGTGAAACGATGCGTCCGGATGAAACCGAGCAGCCATTTCACCGCGACAAAGGCGGTCACGGTCGACACCACGAAGGCGATGCCGAGCCCGGTCCAGTCCTCCTGGCCGACGCCGTCCTTCACCTGTTTCAGCAGCTCGTAGCCGCTCGCCGCATACATCGTCGGGATGCCGACGAGAAAGGCGAACTCGGTCGCCGCGGCGCGGTTCGAGGTGCCCAGCAACATCGCGGCGAAGATCGTCGCGCCCGAGCGCGAGGTGCCGGGGAAGATGCCGGCGACGATCTGCGCGAGACCCACGGCGATCGCGACGCGCAGGGTGATGCGGGTGCTGTCGGGCAGCCGCGCGGCGATCGCCTCGGCGCCAAGGATCCAGATCCCGCCCAGCACCAGCGCCCAGGCAATCGGCGTGATCGTCTCCGGCAGCTCGAAGCCGAGCTTCTTCACCACCAGGCCAAGCACGGCGGTGATCAGAAAGGCGATGGTCAGCTTGAGCAGATAATCGCGGTTCTCGGGGGTGCGCCAGTTCAGGAACAGCCCGACGATCCGCTGCCAGTAGATCAGCGTGACGGCGAGGATCGCCCCCGCCTGGATCACGATGTTGTAGGTGTCGGACCGGGCGCCGAGCCAGTGTTCGGCCAAAAGCAGGTGCCCGGTGCTGGAGATCGGCAGGAACTCGGTGATGCCCTCGATGATGCCGAGGAGCACGTCATTCAGATAGGACAAGCTGTCCTCCCATGCGGGCTATGCCGCCGCCCCGGATCAGGACGGCTTGCGCAGGTTCTTCGCCGAGGCCTGGATCGTCTCGTACTGCCCGTGCGGGCGGAAGCGCCACAGATAGTCGGGCAGGATCGCGCCCATCGGCGTCGGCGTGATGCCGAGCGCGTCAAAGCCCTTGGCGCCGGCCGCGACCACGTTGTCGGTATAGAGGTTGCGGACCTGATCGAAGGTCAGCACCTTGTTCGCGACGAGCCCGCCGGTCAGCCCCTGCACCGCGTCGCCCGCGACGCCGATCACCGAGGCGACGACGCGCGGCAGGTTCAGCACCAGACGACGACGGTCGATCACCGCCAGCATCCGCTGCATCAGCTGCTTGAAGGTCTCGACATCGGGGCCGCCCAGTTCGAAGACGCCCTGCGCCTCGCCCAGAACGCCCTTCACCGCGGCCTTCGCCACGTCATCGACATAGACCGGCTGGAAGCGGGTGTTGCCGCCGGCGATCGGCAGGATCGGGCCGAATTTCGTCATCGCGGCGAATTTGTTGAAGAACTGGTCTTCGGTGCCGAAGATCACCGAGGGGCGCAGGATCATCGCCGTCGGGAAGGCCTTGAGCACCGCGGCCTCGCCCGCCGCCTTGGTGCGGCTGTAGTCGCTGTCCGAGCCGGCATCGGCGCCGAGCGCCGAGATATGCACCAGCCGCTCGACCCCGGTTTCCGCCGCGATCTTCGCGATGCGCTGTGCGCCTTCGGCATGGACCGCGCCAAAGCGGTTCTTGCCGCGGCCGAGCAGGATGCCGACGCAGTTCACCACCGCGTCTGCCCCGTGCATCGCGGCCCGCACGCTCGCCTCGTCGCGGATGTTGCACAGCACCGGCTCGAGCTGGCCGACCGCACCATAGGGCTTCACGAAAAGCGCCTCGTTCGGGCGGCGGCAGGCGACGCGCACACGCCAGCCCTCTTTCGCCATGCGGCGGGCGATGTACCGCCCGACGAATCCCGAACCGCCATAGATCGTGACCAGCTTCGACATCGGCTTCGGCCCCTTGCTGAGAAAAAGTCGCATCCTGATTACCGCCAACCCCCCTGCCAAACAAGACCCTGACGAAGTTGTTGCAGCGGCGTGAAGATTTTCTTCTCGAACCCTGTTGACACTCCCCGCGGGGGTCGGTAAATCGCCTTTCACATCACCGGCCCAGGTGGCGGAATTGGTAGACGCGCACGGTTCAGGTCCGTGTGCCGCAAGGCGTGGAGGTTCGAGTCCTCTTCTGGGCACCAATACTTCGAAAGCCGCGCAACCCCTTCAGGTTGCGCGGCTTTCGTGTTTTTCGGCCGCCATCCCCGCCGCCGTCCCCGGTGCTGCCGAAGCGCGGACCGCGCCGCTATTTCAGACGGATCGCCGCGGAATAGCCAAGCCCGGGATGTCGCGCCTCGGCCCCGGGGCGCAGCAGCGCGGCGGCGCGGCGCTCGGCCATCGTGCCCTCGCCGCCGAGGACATGGAGCGCCTCGAGATATTCCGGCAGGCGGCCCGACAGGATCAGCTTGTCACTCAGCGGCAGATCCGATTTCAGGCCAAGCGCGAGACCGTAGACCACCGTTGTGCAATTCGCCGTGAGGGTGTTGTAAAAGCGCGGCTGCCGCTCAAGCTGCTGGGCAAGGCCGACATAGGACAGGAACAGCGTGCGGCGTTGTTCGGGGGAGAGAAGCACCGGATACATCCGCACCTCCTCGTGGCGCAGGTCGGTGCGCAGGCGCAAGATATCGCGTTCGGTCGCGGCAATCAGCACCAGCTCGAACTGACGGAAGAAGCCGCCGATCTCGTTGAAGGTCTCGCCGGCCTCGCGGCGGATTTCGACCGAGAAGACGATATGCTCGCCGCTGCGGAAGCCGAAACTCACCAGCAGATGGGCGATATCGGGATTGTCCCAGACCGAGGTGATCATGTCGACGGTGTCGAGCTGGTTCAGATCAACGCTGCGGGTGATCCAGCGCGGCGTCGCCTCGTCCGCGCTGTGCCAGTCGAAATCGCGCAGATTGTCGAGGGTGACGGTGTCGCCCGAAACCCGGGCGGTCACGCCGCGCGACACATCCACCGCCCAATCCCGATCGGCGCGCGGGGTGATCGTCTGATACCAGCCCGCAACCGCAAGCGCGGCGAGGGCAAGCACTGCCCAGCCGGCCCGGCGCCGGCGCTTTCGCGCAAGAAACGCGGCCGCCGCGGCAAGCGCCAGCGCGCCAAGGGCGGCAAGCCGCAGGGCCCCGGTCAGATGCAGCCAGAGCGCCGTGGCGGCCCAGGCGGCACCCAAAAGCACGACCAGCGCGAAAAGGACATCGGAGAAAAGGCGCAGGGCGCGGGCCATCGGAACTGTCCTTTGCCGGAACTCGGGAACTTGTGAAAGGGGCGGCCCGGCGGCCTTTGCCGCGTTGCCGTGTGGAGGGGCATTGCGGCGACTGCCGCGGTCGCTTCAGCCCTGCAGATCGGGCACGTAGATCTGCTTGAGCGGAATGATCGAGCGATAGCGCGGCGCGAGTCGCGCATAATGCTCGAGCAGCAGCTCCACGAAATCCTCGCCGTCGATCAGCCGCAGCTTCGGGCGGTTGCGCTCCAACTGGATCGACTGGCTGCTGTACGAGCCGAGCGTGATGAACAGGCCACATTCGCCTTCGCCCAGAGTGCCGAGCAGCTGATCCACCTCGGGGCGCGAGATCTGATCGGTCTTGCGCTTGCACTGCACTTTCAGGATCGGCGGCTCGAACCCGAGCTTGTCCCGATGCGCAATCACGTCGACACCGCCGTCGCCCGAACGCGGCGTCACCCGGGCGGTATAGTCCATGCACTCCAGCAGATGGGCGACGAGCTCCTCGAACTCGTAGCCCGAGAGCTTCGCCATGATCTGCCGGATCACAAAATCGCCTGTCGTCATCTCGGCCTGGCGCGACACGGCCACCGTGGCGGAATCGTCATCGGTCGCAGGCTCGGCTGGCAGGGCTGCGGTCTCGGAGGGTTGCGGTGCCGCCAGGCCGACCTTGTCCAGAAATTCCGCGGCATGCTCGCGCACGGCGAAGAGCGTGATGAAGGAGCCGATCTCGTTCAGGGCGCTCTGACTGAAGCTGTTGCGCGGGAACCGCCCCAGCCACTCGACGCGGCGGTGATTGGGGTATTCGTCAGGATCGCCCAACACATGCGCGTAATCACCCCGGAAGCGCCCGACATTGACCATGCGGTCGTGCTTCGAGGGATAGATGACGATGTCACCGGCGCGGATTTCGCGGCAAAAGCGGAACAGCGTGCCGGCATCGACAGGCAGGGCACCCGGCTTCTTGTCAGGATAGACGCGGGCGAGCGCGGCCTTGAGCGCCTCGCGGTCCGGATACTGGCGAAGATCGCCCATTTCAGGCCAGCCGATGGCCACATAGCCCTGCTCGATCGGGCGCGCGGCGACGTGCTCGCCCATGTGGATGCCCCAAACCGCCATCGGTTGTGCCATGCTGCTGTCCTTGTGAAATCCGCCCCGACGAAGTGGGTTCATTGCTAGGTCGGGAAGAGGGACCGATCAAGGGGGGAGCGGCGTTGCCTTCATCACGGCAGGCACGGCATGGCCGGGATCGGGCCTGCCTCGCGTCGATGACGGGGCCTAGTTCACCACCATTTCCGCATGCAGCGCGCCGGCGGCATGGATGCTGTTGAGGATGTCGATCATGTCCCGCGGCGGCACACCGAGGGCATTCAGACCCGCCACGACATCCGACAGCGAACTCGTGCTGGCGATCTCGGCGATCTTCGAGTCGCCGCCCTGCTCGATGCTGGCATTGGTCCGCGGCACCACCACGGTTTCGCCGCGGGCGAAGGGGTTGGGCTGCGAGACCATCGGGGTTTCCTCGATCCGGAGCGTCAGGCTGCCCTGGCTGACGGCAACGCGGGAGATCCGGACGTCCTCGCCGATCACGATCGTACCCGAGCGCTGGTCGATCACCACCCGCGCCTTCTGTTCGGGCTCGATCCGGATATTCTCGATCCGGCTGATGACATGGGCGGCATTCGAGGCGCCGGCCTGGCCGATGTCGACCGACACGGTGCCGGAATCCGTCATCTGCGCGACCCGCCGCCTGAACTCGCGGTTGATCGAGGTCTCGATCCGCGCGGCCGTGGTGAAATCGGGGGTTTTCAGCGCGAGGCGAAGCTCGCGCAGGCTGTCGAGCTCGAAGGCGACCTCGCGCTCGACGCGCGCCCCCGAGGGGATGGTGCCCGAGGTCGGCACGCCGCGCGTCACCGACGCGGCCTGGCCCGACGCCGAGACCCCGCCGGCGATGATGGTGCCCTGGGCGACGGCGTAAATCTCGCCGTCTGCCGCCTTCAGCGGGGTCATCACCAGCGTGCCGCCAAGCAGGCTTTTCGCGTCGCCGATCGCCGAGACCGTCACGTCGACCTCGCGGCCCGATCGCGCGAAGGCCGGGAGGGAGGCGGTCACCAGAACGGCAGCGACGTTCTTCGGCCGGAACTGCTCGCCGGTCACGTTGACCCCCAGACGCTCGAGGATGTTCGACATGATCTCTTCGGTGAAGGGGGCGTTGCGGAGCCCGTCGCCGGTGCCGTTGAGCCCGACGACCAGCCCGTAGCCGACGAGATCATTGCTGCGCACGCCATCGACTTCGACCAGATCCTTGATCCGGATCGAGGCCGCCTGCACGGAAAGCGGCAGGAGCAGCAGGACGATCAGGGCGAGAAGGCGCATCACAGGTAATCCGTCAGATGCATGCCGGAGAGGCGCGAGGTGAGCGCGTACAGCGTTTCAAGCTGCGTCTGCACCGCCTTCAGGGCGGTCGACGTGTCATAGGGGTCGGCGGCCACCATGCCCAGTCTGGCGGTTTCGAGGCTGGTCCGCTCGGCACTGTTGCGGGTCCGGGCGGCCGAGACCGCCGCCTCCGCCACACCGACCTCCGTGCGGGCGCTGGTCAGCGCGCTGCTCGCCGACATCACCTGACGGCCGGAGGCGTCAAGCAGCCGCGAGCGGAGCGCAGGATCCGAGGGCACCATGCCCTTCGCGACAAGGGCCGAGAGTGCCAGCCCCTGCAGCATGCCGCGCAGCCTCTCGTCACCGGCGGTGACCCCGGCCGAGACCGCGACCGCATCGGAAACACGCTGTGCCGCAAGCGGGCTGTCGCTGCCCTGATAGGCAAGATCGCCATAGCCGCCGGCACCGGCCGGGGCGGCGAACCAGTCGTTCACCGCGGTGAGGATCTCCTCCGCCGTCGACAGCCCGGAAACCGCCGTCGACAGCGCGGTGAGGATCTCGTCCGGGCCGGTCAGCGGGCGGGTCGCAGTGTCCATGCCCGAGAACACGTAGCGTCCTCCGGCTTGCGTGTTCAGCGCGGTCACAACGGCCGAAAACCGCTGGGCGCCATCCTGCGCCGCGGCATCGAGGACGGCGGTGTCGCCATCCTGGCGCACCGAGATCAGCGTGGCGCCGAACTCCGCCGTCTGGTCCTGGATCGTCCCGAGCGTGGCCTGCATCACGGACAGGAAAGTGCCGGTGACGCTTGCGGATTGCGCATAGGCATCAAGCCGCGCGATCGAGGCGACAAGGCCGGAATAGCTGGTGAATTCGCCTTTCAGCGCGGCGCCGATGTCTTGCTGCACGCCGCTTGCCACCTCGTCGGTCAGCTGGGCGAGGGTGGTCTTCAGCTGCTGGTTATGCTGCCGGAAGCGGAAGCTCTGCGCCATGTCGCCGATCGATACATACGCCATCTCAAAGCTCCAGAATCCGTTGCATCATGTCGTCGATCGCCCGGATGACCTTGGCATTCGCGGCGTAGCTCTGCTCGATCTGGAGCAGGGTCTTCATCTCGTAATCGGTGTCGACGCCCTCGGAGAGCGCCGCCTCGGACAGGCTGTCGTGCTGGGCCGCCGTGTAGGTGCTGCGCAGCGCGGCCGAGACCCGGGCGGTCGAGGCCCGCGACAGCAGCTCGGCCGCGAGGCCCGAGGCACTGCGTGCCGTCGTCCCAAGCGCAGCGGAGGCCGGCGTCATGTCGCGGGTGAGGGCTTCTGACAGGGCATTCAGCAGCGTCGTGTCGCCGACCGGTCCCGGGACCGCGGCGCCCAACCCGTCGCGCAGGCGCCAGACCTCGCCGCCCGCGGCCGGATCGACCAGGGCATTGAGCCGGATACGCCCGGCGAGCCCGGTTTCATTTGCCGCATCGAAGGCCGTGCCGGCATCGGTGAACAGGCCCGCCGCGCCGGAGCCGAGGGTCGGGTCCACGCTCGGGTCGGCGAATCTGTCGATCAGGTTGCGGGCAAGGGCATCGAGCCCCGACTGCGCCGCGGGGGCAAGCGTGTCGCGCACCGCGAACGCGGCGCCGAGCGTGCCGCCGCCAAGGACGCCCTCATCCGTCGACGAGATCGGCTTGCCGTTGATCGTCAGCCCGGAGAGCGCGCCGCCCGCAAGGGTCATGTCGGCGGTCATCGCCCCGACCGGGCTGAAACCGATCTCCACCGTCGAGGTGCCGTCAAGCAGCAGCGCGCCGCCGGTGGTGTAAAGGGTTACCTGGCCGCCCTGATGCGGGGCGCTGCGGACGGGGACGATCTCGCCGATCTTCGCGATCAGCGCCTGACGCTGGTCGATCAGGCCGTTCGCATCGCGCCCGTTCGCAAGCTCGCCGGTGATCGTCCGGTTCAGCTCGGCCACCTGCTGCAGCGCCGTGTTCAGCGTGTCGACCTGCGTCGCGATCGAGCGGTCGGCCTCGAGCCGGCTTTGCTGCAGATCGGCCGAGACCGCGTTGAGCTTGTCGGCGAGCGCCCCCGCAGCCGTGGCCACGGCGGTCAGCCGGGCGCTGCTGTCAGGCAGGCTCGAGGCCGAGATCAGCGCGGTCTCGAGGCCCGAGAACGCGCTCGACAGCGCGCCGCTGCGCCCGGGGGTGCCGAGCTGGTCCTCGAAGCGCTGCAGGAAGGTGCTGCGGGTCTGGGCATTGCCGGCATCGGCCGCCGCGAGGCGCAGGCTTTGCTGCAGCGACTCGCTGACCACCCGCGAGACCGTGTCGATCCGCACCCCGCCGCCGGTACGGGCGGAGAGCGCCACGTCGCGGCGCGCATAACCTTCGGTCATCGCATTGGCGACGTTCGAAGAGACGACCTCCGTCATCCGGGACGTGGCCGTCAGCCCGGAGGAGGCATTGCTGAAGGCCGTTGAGATGCTCATGAGATCGTCTCCGCGTTACGGGGGTCAGCGCTTGATGTTCGTCGTCTCCTGCAACATCTCGTCGACGGTCTGGATGACCTTGGCGTTGGAGGAATAGGCGCGCTGGGTCTGGATCAGGTTGGTCAGCTCCTGCGCCACGTCGACGGCCGAGCCTTCGCGGGCATAGCCCTCGATCGTGCCGGTCGGGCCGTCACCGGCATCCCACAGGAAGAACGAGCCCGAGGTCGGCGAGACCTGGAAGGTCTGGTTGTCGAGTGCGCTCAGCCCGTTCGGGTTCGGCACGTCGACCAGCGGGATCTGATAGACGGTGCGGATGAAGCCGGTGTCGTAGGTCGCCTTGATGAAGCCGTCGTTGTCGATCTCGACCGCGGTGAGGTTGCCGACGGGCGAGCCGTCCTTGGTGATCGAGGTCGGCGCGAAATCCGTCGCCAGCTGCGTCAGCCCGTTGGTGTCGCCGATCTTGCCGATCGTCAGGGTGATGTTCTGCAGGCCCTGGGCCACACTCAGATCGACGGTGCCGGTCGCCGGGTCATAGGTGCCGCCCGACAGCGTGCTGACCGAGGCGAGCGTGCCACCGTTCACGCTGGTGTTGTCGAACACCAGCGCATACTCGCCCAGGATCCGCTCGTCGGCGGCGGTGGCCGGATCGTCGATCGTCGCCGAATCGCGGATCACCATCGTCCAGGCGTTCGAGGAGCCGTTCGCCGGCACGGTGGGGGTGAAGGTGATATCGAGCGATTCCGAGTTTCCGAGGTTCCCGAAATATTCGACGGAAAGCGGCAGCGCGTCGCCGCTCGCACCGGCCTCGGTCTCCGAGGAGGGCAGATTCACCCCGAGGTTCATCGTCGTGGTCGGGTCGCCCGCGGTCTGGTTGGCGTTGATCACTACCGGCTTGAGGCCGCCCACGGTGTCGCGCGGCATCGTCGGGATCGAGCCGTCGGCATTCGCCGCCCAGCCAAGCAGGACAAGCCCCGAGTCGGTGCGCAGCACGCCGTCGCTGTCGGTGTGGAAAGACCCTGTGGTGGTCATCATCAGCGGCTGTTCGCCCTGGGTGTTGTCATAGGTGGCGGCGCTGGCGACGGGCAGGAAGCCGCGGCCGGCGACGGCGAGGTCGGTTGCGTTCGCGGTCGAGACGATCGAGCCGCGCTCGTCGATCAGCCGCCCGGTCGAGGCGCGGACGCCGCCGGCGGAATAGGTGCCGGAATTGCGCGCCTGGGCGAGCACCATGCTCTCGAAATCGGTCGTGGCGCGCTTGTAGCCATAGGTGCCGGAGTTGGCGATGTTGTCGGAGATCGTTGCAAGACGGGTCGCATTGGCCGCGAGACCGGCCACACCCGCATTGAGCGAAGAAGAAATGGACATGAAAGCGCCTTTCTGCTGCTGCGTCCTTCGATCGCCCGGAACTCTGCCGCGCGCCTCGTTAACAGCCGCCTAACATGCGCGGCTTTCTGGATTTTCTAATGCTGCGCGCGCAGCAAGATCAGCTCGAGCCGGTTGTTGCGGGCCGCCATCGGCGGCTCGGTCGCCGGTGCACGGTCGGCGAATCCGGTGACCCGCTGGATCCGCTGGCGGTCGAAGCCCTGCTCCTCGAGCAGCGCACGCATCGCCTGCGCCCGGGCAAGCGACAGCTCCCAGACCGGGTTTTCGCGCAGCATCGCCGGATAGGCGCGGACATGGCCATTGAGCGCGACCTTGTTGCTGACGAGGCCGAAGACCTTCACCAGCACCGCCGCGATCTCGCCGAGGACGGGTTCGGGCGTGGCGCTGTCGCGGGCGAAAAGCGGGGCGTCGTCGATGTCGAAGAATTCGACGATCAGCCCCTCGTCCGTGACCCGCGTCACGATGTGCCGCGCGAGGGTCTGCGAGGCCATCGATTCGCCGCCAAGACCCTGCAGTGCCGAGTCGACATCCTTCGCCATCTGCGCGAATTTCTGCTGCTCCTGCGAGGCGTCGGACACTTCCGTCCCGCTCGGCCCCGGGGCCTGCAACAGGGTGGTCGGGCGTTGCTGCGACGCCCCGGTGCCGCTTTGCGCCATCTGCCGGTCGGAGAACACCGAGTCGCCGCCGAAGGCGCCGTCGCCGCCGCCCGAGACCCGGTTGATCGGCACCGTCGGGTTGAAGTAATCCGCGAGCCCCTTGCGCTGCTTTTCCGTCGTCGCGTTCAACAGCCACATCAGCAGGAAGAAGGCCATCATCGCGGTGACGAAGTCGGCATAGGCGACCTTCCAGGCCCCGCCGTGATGGCCGCCGCCGCGGACGACCTTCTTGCGCTTGATGATGACCGGAACGGCGTTGTCGCGCATGCTCATCAGGTCACCTCGTCTGCTCTTCCGGCAGACCTAGCAGCGCGGCATTAATGTGCCCTTAACGGGAAAAATCCGCGCTGCGGCGCACGCGACTTGCGGTGCGGCGGGGGGAGGCTATGTTCGGGGGCATGTCCGTGCCGCTTCCGCCCATAGACGAGCTGATCGCCTGCCCCCGCTGCGATACGCTGCACCATAGCCGCGTGCTGGCCGAGACCGAGCGCGCCGCCTGTGCGCGCTGCGGCACGCTGCTGATCACGCCGCGGACGCGCTCTTTCCTGCATGTCGTGGCGCTGTCCTTCACCGCGATGATCCTGATGGTGGCGGCGGTGTTCTTTCCCTTCCTCGGCATCTCCTCGCACGGGCTGTCGCACGAAAGCTCGGTGTTCGAGGCGGCGATGGCCTTCTCCGACGGGTGGCTTGCGCCGCTGTCGCTCGCCGTGCTGCTCGCCATCGTGCTGTTGCCCGTCGCGCGTTTCATCGCGCTGATCTACACGCTTTGGCCGCTGGCGAACGGCCGGCCGGCCCTGCGCCACGCCGCCTTCGCCTTCCGCTTCGCCGAGGAGCTGCAGCCCTGGTCGATGGCCGAGATCTTCGTCATCGGCACCGGCGTCGCGCTGGTGAAGGTGGCGGGGCTTGCGGAGATCTCCTTCGGGCCGGCGTTCTGGGCCTTTTGCGCGCTGATCGTGGTCACCGTGCTGAAGACCGCCTTCATGAGCAAATGGACGATCTGGGAGGCGATCGGCCGATGACCGACGCCGCTCCGTTTCTCACCGCGACCGATGCCGGGCTGACCGGCTGCACCAGTTGCGGCCGGGTCTGGCCGGCGGGCACGGCGCGCTGCGGCCGCTGCGGCGCGCGCCTGCATCCGGTCAGCACCGCCAGCCTGCAGCCGGTCTGGGCCTGGTGGGCGGCGGGGCTGATCTTCTACATCCCCGCCAATCTCTTCCCGATGCTGCTCACCGCGACGCTGACCGGGCATCAGCAGAACACCATCCTCGGCGGCGCGGTCGAGCTTGCGCAGCATGGCAGCTGGGGCGTCGCCGGGATCATCTTCCTCGCCTCGATCCTGATTCCGATCTCGAAATTCATCGCCATCGCCTATCTCGCCCTCTCCGTCGGCACCGAGCGACGCGCCGGCGGTCACCGGCACCTGCTGCTTTACGAGGTGGTGGAGTTCATCGGCCGCTGGTCGATGATCGACGTCTTCGTGGTGGCGGTGCTCTCGGCGCTGGTGCAGCTCGGCTTCGTCGCCTCGATCCACCCCGGGCCTGCCGCCGCGGCTTTCGCGCTTTCGGTTGCCTTCACCATGCTCTCGGCGCAAAGCTTCGACCCCCGGCTGATCTGGCGCGGCCCCACAGAGAACGAGTGACCCATGACGACTGACCCGCAGCCCGCTGCGCTGAAGACGGAACCCGCGCCGAACCCGATCTGGACCCGGCTCTCGGTGGTCTGGCTGGTGCCGCTGCTGGCACTGGCGATCACTCTCGGCATCGCCTGGAAGACCTATGCCGACCGCGGCATGCTGATCGAGATCGACTTCGCCGACGCCACCGGCATCATTCCCGGCGAGACCCCGCTGAAGTTCCGCGAGGTCGATGTCGGCAAGGTGGAAAGTGTCGGCTTCAGCCCCGATCTGACCTCGGTGCGGGTGGGGGTGCGGGTGAACAAGGACGTCGCGCCATACGTCGACGACGAGGCGCAGTTCTGGGTGGTGCGCCCCGAGGTCACCACGCAGGGGATCTCGCGGCTCGACACGGTGCTGTCTGGCGCCTTCATCGAGGGCTGGTGGGACGCCACGCCGAAAGGCCACAGGACGAGCTTCAGGGCGCTGGATCGCCCGCCCGTCGCCCCGGACCCGACGAAGGGCACGGTCGTCGAGCTGCGCGCCGATGACGCGGGTGGCATCGCCGAGGGCGCGCCGGTGCTGTTTCGCGGCGTCACCGTCGGCCGGATCCAGAACCTGCGGCTGAACGACGGCGATTCGGGCGTCACCGTCGATGCCTATATCGAGGCGCCCCATGACAAGCGGCTGAGCACCGCAACGCGGTTCTGGGACACCTCGGGGATCTCGGTCTCGCTCGGCGCCTCGGGGGTCAGCCTCAACATGCGCTCGCTTGCCACGCTGGTGCAGGGCGGGGTCGAGTTCGACACCCTCTCGACCGGCGGCGGCATCGTCGAGAACGGCCACGCCTTCCGGCTCTATCCGAGTGCCGAAGAGGCGAAGGCCTCGATCTTCGGTGGCGAACTCGTCGATCCGCCGCATTACACGCTGCTTTTCGATGACGCGATCAGCGGGCTTTCGCGCGGCTCGAAGGTGCAGTTCCGCGGCGTCGAGGCCGGCGAGGTCACCGATGTCTCGGTCAAGGTGCAGACCGATTCCACCGGCACCCGCTATGCCCAGCAACAGGTGGTGATCGCACTCTCGCCCGAGCGGCTTGGCCTGGCGCGCGATACCGACACCCAGATCGTCACCGAGTTCCTCGAGACCGAGGTCGAGGCGGGGCTGCGCGCGCGCATTGCCGGCACCGGGCTTCTGGGCACGACGCTGGTGATCGAGCTGGCCGACATCCCCGATCTGCCGGCGGCAAAGATGGGTCTCGATGCCAAGCCCTTCCCGACGATCCCGACCGCCCCCGCGGCGCAAAACGATCTTGCCGCCTCGGCCAAGGACGTCTTCGGCCGGATCAACAAGCTGCCGATCGAGGAGCTGATGGCCTCGGCGATCCGCACGCTCGATTCGGTCTCGGCGATCGCCGAAAGCCAGGACACGCGGGCGGTGCCGGGGAACCTCTCGGGCCTGCTGACCGAGATGCAGACCCTCGTCGGCGAGCTGAACAAGCAGGACGCGGCGAACAAGACGATCACCGCGATCGACGGCGTGTCCGAGGCCGCCTCGAGCTTCCTGACCGAGATCGACGGGCTGCACGAGACGCTCGATTCTGCCGACAAGGCGGCGCAGGCGGTGGCGGCGATGCCGCTCGAGGATATCGGCAAGAACGTCGACGGGCTGATCGCCGACCTCCGCGGCATGCTCGGCACCAAGGATGCCGAACGGCTGCCGAAGGCGCTCTCCGATACGCTCGAACAGAGTGCGGCCCTGCTCGAGGAGCTGCGCGCGGGCGGGGCGGCCGAGAAGCTGAACGGCACGCTGGTCGCGACGCAGGATGCGGCAAGCGCGATCTCCGACGCCTCGGGCAAGCTGCCCGAGCTGACGGCCAAGCTCGACGCGCTCGTCACCCAGGCCCAGGGCCTCGTTGCCGCCTATGGCGACCGCTCGACCTTCAATTCCGAGATGGTCAGCACGCTGAGCGAGCTGCGCCGCGCCACCGCGGCCTTTGGCTCGCTCGCGCGCATGATCGAACGCAACCCGCGCGCCTTCATCCTTGGCCGCTGACCGGAGAGTGCCATGACCCGTCTCCTCCTTCTTGCCACCGTCGCGGCGCTTGCCGCCTGTTCGAACCCGGAAAAGACGGCGCGCTACACCATCGACCTGCCGGCCGCGACGAAACACCTGCCCGACCGGCTCGGCATGGCCGAGCTGCGCGAGGTGTCGCTGCCGCAATATGCCTCGGGGCAGGAGATCTCCTGGCAGGGGGCGGATGGTGCGCTGCACTCGACGCCGAAGACGATCTGGGCCGACGATCCGTCGCGCGCGGTGACGCTGGCGCTTGCCCGACAGATCTCGGCGCTGTCCGGGGCGCGGGTGATCGCCGAGCCCTGGCCGCTTGCCGACGGGCCGCAGCGCCGCATCGAGGTGCGGGTGGAACAGTTCATGGCCCGGGCGGACGGGGTGGTGCGGCTGTCGGGCAGCTACTACGTCACCCCCGCGATGGCCGAGGGCCGCGATATCGTGCGCCGCTTCGAGCTGAGCGTGCCGCTTGCGGGCGAAGGCCCCGCCGCGATCGCCGCGGCGCAGTCGCAGGCGGTGGCGCAGCTGGCCGAACAGATCGCCCGGCTCGATTAGGGAAAACGTCAGGCCGTTTTCCGCCCCGGTCCGCGGCCACCGTTTCGGGCATCGGCCGGTTGAGTTCGGCCGCACGCGCGCGTTCGCCGTGACTCGAGGCCTCGACAGGGCAGACAGGAAGACGGCCCCGGAGCCCCTGCAGCAGATGCGTGAGGTCGTGCCCTGCCAGATCCATGCGGTTCTCACCGATAACCGCATCCGGTGCGCCGGGCTGCCTCGGAACCGGATCGTCTCATCCTGACGCCGATCCGGCAGATGCCGGGATCCGACACCTAGAAGCTCAGCCGCACCTGGGCACTGGCCGAACGGCCCTCGGCGTCGAGAACCGTCAGCGTCACGAACCCGGCGGCGGGCAGGGAAAGCAGGCTTTCCCGCGCCCGCGTCCCCACCATCACCGGCGCGCCATTCGCGAGCCAGGTGAAGGGCGGCACACCACCGCGCAGCTTCACCGTCAACCCGCCCTCTGGCACCTCGACCTGCGCGCCATCGGGCGGGAAGGTCAGTTCGGGCCCGCCGGGGGGCGCCTCGGCAAAGGCCGCGTCGCGCGGGCGGAAGCGCTGCAGCGGCTGCGGCAGCCGCGCATTCGGCAAGATCAGCGTTGCAGGCGGTGGCGGTGGCAGCGGCGCGCGTTCCGCCCCGATCCGGTCGAAGAGCTCGAACAGCACCGGCGCCGCGATCTCGCCGCCGAAGGCACCGGGCACCGGCGTGCCATCGGCGCGACCGAGCCAGACCCCCGCGACATGGCGCCCGTCGAAGCCCACCGCCAGCGCGTCGCGGTGGCCATAGGAGGTGCCGGTCTTGTAGGCGATGCGGTTCGGCGTGCCCCCCGGCGGCGGCGCGATCCGCGACAGGATGTCGGCTACCTGCCAGGCCGCGACGGCGCCGAAGAGCTGCCCCTCGCGCGGATGCGCCCGGCCCGCCAGCGCCGACAGGCTGACCGGCCGCCCCATCCGGGCAAGCGCCGCATAGGCCTGCACCAGATCCTCGAGGCTGATGCCGAGCCCGCCAAGCGACACCGCAAGCCCCGGCGCCCCCGCCCCCGGCAGCGCAACCCGCGCCCCGGTGCGGCGCAGCGTGGCCAGCAGCCGCTCGGGGCCGAGCGCCTCGGTCAGGCTGACCACCGGGATGTTGAGCGACAGCGTCAGCGCCTGGCGCACGCTCACCGTGCCGCGAAAGGCGCGGTCGAAGTTCTGCGGATGCCAGGTGCCGAAGGCGACGGGGCGGTCCTCGATCAGCGTCTCGGGATGGGCGAGCCCGTCGTCGAAGGCCAGCGCATAGATGAAGGGCTTCAGCGTCGAGCCGGGCGAGCGCGGCGCCTGGGTCAGATCGACGAAGCCCGCCCGCGCGGTGTCGGCCCAGTCGGCGCCGCCGACCTCGGCGAGGATCTCGCCGCTGCGGTGATCGGCCAGCACCATCGCCGCCGAGACCTGCCCCGCCATGCCCGCGACGGCGCGCCGGGCGAGCCGCTCGGCCGCGCGCTGCAATCCGGCGTCGATCGTCGTCTCGATCCGTGCGCCGGGGGCCGCCGCGGCGGCAAGCCGCGCCGTCAGATGCGGCGCGAGTGCGGGAAAGTCGCGCCGGCGGGTGGGCACCGGCTCGCGCATCGCGGCGCGGGCGCTGTCCGCGCTCAGGGCACCCGCGGCGGCAAGGCGGGTCAGCACCCGGTCGCGCGCCGCCTGCGCGGCCTGCGGATCGCGGTCGGGCCGGCGCGCCTCGGGCGATTGCGGCAGGGCAATGAGCAGCGCCGCCTCGGCCGGCGTCAGCCGCCGCGGCTCCTTGCCGAACCAGGCAAGGCTTGCCGCCCGCACGCCTTCGAGGTTGCCGCCATAGGGCGCGAGCCGCAGGTAAAGGTCGAGGATCTGCGCCTTGCTGAGCCGGCGCTCGAGCGCAAGCGCCACCCGCGCCTGGCGGATCTTGCCCGCCGCCGTGCCGGTCGGCCCTTCCTCCAGCAGCCGCGCCACCTGCATCGTCAGCGTCGAGGCGCCCGAGACGACATGGCCTGCCGCCAGCGCCTGCGCCCCCGCGCGCAGCACCGCCACCGGGTCGATGCCGGCGTGGTCGTAAAAACGCCCGTCCTCATAGGCCAGAAGATCGGCAATGAAGCCCTCGTCGACCGGCCCGGGCGCGAGCCGCCAGCGGCCATCGGCGACCGGAAAGGCGCGCAACAGCGTGCCGTCGCGGGCCAGGACCTCGGTCCCAGTGGCGACGGTCAGCGGCGGCAGCGCGGTTGCCGCCACCCAGCCGTCGAGCGCATCGCGCCCCCCCGCCACCAGTGCGAGGCCGAGCGCGAGCGCGGCAAGCGCGCCCGCCCTCACTCGATCACCACCTCGCCCGTGTCGCTTTGCGCACGCATCTCGGGGCGATACATATCGGCGACCGAGGCCGCGGGCAGGTGGAAGCGGCCCGGGCTGACGGCGCGCACGATATAGGCCAGCCGGAACGGCCGGTCGCCATGCGCGTCGATCGCGGCAAGGAAGCGGTCCTGCCGGAACTCGGTCATCCGGGTGTCCTCGGCGACCTCGAGCCAGTCGAGCGCGGCGATGTCGCCGCCGCGGATCAGGTTCGGGTTGTCGATCTCGAAGCCCGCGGGCAGCGGGTCGTCGACCATCAGCCGCGCATCCTGCTGGCCGAGCGGGCTGATCTCCAGCACCGCGACAAGGCGGGTGCCCTGCTTCACCGTGCCGGGATCGGCCGGCTCGCCCTCGAGCGTGTACCAGCTGCGCGAGATCGACCAGCCCTTGCCGCCGGCGGGTTCGGGCACCTCGGGCACGCCGAAGGTGGTCAGCGTCAGGGTCTGTGCTTTGTCGCCGGGGTTCGCCACGGCAATCGCGCGGCCGGCGGTCTCGGCGTCAATCACCTCGACGAGCGGCCCTTTGACCGGCGCGCCGTCGATCGTCAGCCCGCCGGCGTCGGGCCGGTCGATGAGCGCACTCGCCGCCATCAGCGTCCAGGCCGCCTCCTGCGTCGAGAGCGGCACCGCGGCCAGCCGCGAGGCCAGCGCCTTGCCCGTGCTTTCGAGGTTGACCGCGTTCGATCCCGCCTGCGCGGCCAGCGCCAGCACCGCCGCGGTGTCGCGCAGCCCGGTGCCGTAATCGTCGCGCCAGCCGGTTTCGGCCGCTTTCGCGCCCAGCATCCGCCCGGCGCGCGCGAACATCGCATCGGCCCGGCCCTGATCGCCATAGGAGGCGAGTGCCGCGCCGAGCTGCGCCGCGGCAAGCGGCGTCGCGAAATCGTCGCCCTTGACGTCGGCATAATAGCGCAGGTCGCCCACCGCCGCTGCCCCCTCGCGTGCCAGCACCATCAGCGCATAGGCCAGCGCCTGCCCGCCGCCATTCGAGTCGCGGTCGAAATCGGACGCGTAGTTCACCTGATTGCGCAGGTTGTCGAGCGCGTTGCGGAAGGCGGTGTCAGGCACCGCATGGCCCGTGGCCTTCGCCCGGCTGAGGAAGTCGGTGACATAGGCATCGAGCCAGCCGTCGCCCGATTCCGGCGACCACAGCCCGAAGGCGCCCGAGGCGTCCTGGTTCGTCAGCACCTTGCGGATCGCGGTGTTGATCCGGTCATCCAGATCGGCAGGCGTCACCAGCCGCATCTTCTCGGCCACCGTGCTCAGATAGAGCAGCGGCATCGCCTTCGAGGTGATCTGCTCGGTGCAGCCATAGGGGTAGGCGTCGAGTGCGGCGAGCAGCGCGGGCGTGTTGAACCGCGCGATCGGCCCGGCCGCAAGCGTTGCCCGCGCCGTGCCCGGCACCATGCCGGCAAAGACATTCGCGTCGAAGGTGAAGGTCTTGCCCGCCGCCAGCTCGAAGCGCGATTCATGCGCCACCTGCGGGTCGTTGCGCTCGACCGGCACGGTCAGCACCTTTTCGAGGAGCTTGCCGTCGGGCGTGGTCAGCGCCACGCGGATCTGCTGCACGCCCTCGGCCGCGGGGGCGGTGAGCGGGATCTCGACCTCGGCCTTGCCGAGATCGGCCAGATCGACGCCCGAGGGCCGCTCGCCCAGCGTCACGCCGGCGGCGCTGACATCAAGCCCCATCCGCCCCGAGGGGCCGGTGGCATGGACGATCTCGAGGAGCAGCCGCGAGTGGTCGCCCGGCGCGAGGAAACGCGGCAGCGAGGCCGTCACCACCACCGGGTCACGCACCAGCACATCGGCTGAGGCCTGCCCGACGCCGGTCTTCGACCAGGCGATGGCGCTCAGCCGCACGGTGCCGTTGAAGGCGGGCATGTCGAAGCTGGTGCGGATCATGCCATCCTCGCCCACCGTCAGCGGGCCGGAGAAATAGGCGACCAGCTCTTCGGTCGGAGGCGGGGCCTGCAGCGACATCTCGCGCCCCGCATCGCCACCCGAGCGCAGCACGCCCTCGGTGCCGGCGCGGCCGTCGATCAGCCGGCCATAGACGTCGCGCAGCCCGACACCCAACCGGCGCTGGCCGAAGTAATGCGCCTGCGGATCGGGGGCCTTGAAGCCGGTGAGGTTGAGGATGCCAAGGTCGGTCGCGGCGATGGTGGCGTGCACCGTCTCGCCGGGCCGCGCGCCCTCGACCTTCAGCGCGACGGCAAGCGGCGCGCGCGGGTCCGAGGCGGCGGGCACGTCGAAGCTTGCCGCCAGCGCGCGCGGGCCGGGGTCGACCTGCGCATAGCTCAGCCCCATCGCCCGCATCGGCGCGCGCGCAGGCGCGTCCTCGGCCAGGGGCCGGATCACCGAGGCGGTGACATAGGCGCCCGCCCCCCATTCGTCGGTCACCGGCAGCTCGATCCGGTTCTCGCCGGCCTTCACCGGCACCGATTTCAGCGCGATGAGCCGGTTCGACAGCACCGACACCAGCGCCACCCCCGGCGCCGGCGCCACGAGGCGCAGCCGCGCCGTGTCGCCGGTCGCATAGGCCGGCTTGTCGAGCGCGAGTTCCAGCCGGTCGGGGCTCGCCATCACGTCGGCGGGCGCATACCAGCCGGCATCGAAGCGCATCGAGGCCGAGGTGTAGCTGTCACCATGACCGGCCTCGACCACCAGCTCGTATTCGCCCCAGTCGGTCTTCGCGGCGATCTCGGCCGGCGCGGTGCCGGGGGTCGCGTCGCCCTCGGCCACGCGGGTGCGGTGGGTGATCGGCTCCCAGTTCCATTGCCCGTCCATCGCATACCACTGATAGCGGGTCTCGACGCGGTTCAGCGTCCAGTGCAGCGGCAGCGCGACGGGTTTCGCATCGGGGCCAAGCGCGATCAGGCGGAAGCGTGCCTCGGCCCCTTCGGCCACCGCGCCGTCAAAGCCCGGACGGATGCCGATCACCGGCAGCGCCGGCATGACGATGCGCGAGATGCTGCGTTCGACCGGCCGGCCCGAGCCCTCGCGCAGCCGCACGGTGAAGCGCGCCTCGAGCGGGCGGGCGGCCTCGGCCCCGACATCGGGAAGGGCCGCCTGAATCTCGCCCGCGCCCTCGGCGTCGGTCTCGCCGGCCTCGAGGCTGTCATAGCGCGGTTCGAAGGGGGTGTCGTAGCGGCCGAAGCTGTAGCCGTCGAAGCCCGGCAGGCTGCCCGCCGCGGCAAGGCGCAGATCGCCCTCGAAGCCGAGCCCGCCGCCCGGCGCGCCGAAGAGATAGCGCGCGGCAATGCCGATCGCCGGCAGATCGCCGCCCGAGAGAATGCCCTCGGGCAGGGTCAGCGCAAAGTCGATGCGCTCGGGCAGGAAATCCTCGACGAGGAACTTCGTGGTGGCAAGCGGCGCGGCCTTCGGGTCGGCGAAGATGTCGAGCCGCCAGGTGCCGCGCGGCGCCTGTGCGCCGATCGGCAGCGCCGCGGTGGCGCCGCCATCGCCCGCCTCCTGCGCAAGGGTGCGGGAATATTCGACCCCGTCGGGGCGCATCAGCACCGCGGTCAGCGGCACGCCGGGCAGCGCCGCGGCACCGGCGTCGCGCGCCAGCATCGTCGCCTGCACCGTCTCGCCGGCGCGATAGGCGCCGCGGTCGGTGGCGAGGAACACGTCGATCGGCGGGGCGGGGGGCATGCCCTCGACACCGCGGTCGGACAGGTCGAACTCGGCATCGGTGAGCGACAGGAACGCCATGTCCTCGCCCTGCGCCACCGAGACCAGCGCCGGGGCGGCATTGCCCGCGCCGGCGGCAAGCGCCGGGTCGAAATGCGCGACGCCCTCGGCATCGGTGGTGGTGGTGCCGATCACCGCATTCGCGCGCGACACCAGCGTCACCGTGGCCCCGGCCACCGCCTTCGCATCGGACAGGCCGCGCACCGCCACCGTCAGCCCGTCGGTGCCCGAGAAGCTGGTCAGGCCGAGGTCCGAGATCACGAACCATTGCGTCGCCGGCGGGTGTTCATAGGGATCGGCGCCGGGGATCGAGGCGCTCAGCACATAGACCCCGGGGCCGAGCGGGCCCGTCACCTCCTGCACCGGCAGGCGCGTGGTGACGTCGCGGTTCACCTCCATGCCGACATCGGCGGTGCCGGTCCAGACCGTCTCGGCCAGCGCATCCTCGAGGTTGCCGGCGTCCCACTGGTCGAGCGAGCGGGCGAAATAGTCGCGCTGCATCGAGGCCACGAGGTTGCGGTCGGACACCCGCAGCAGCTTCAGCGCGAGATGCTCGGTGTTCACCGTCTGCACCGGCAGGCCCGAATCCTCGCCCTTCGGCAGGATATAGGCGCGGCCCGGGAAGGTGACGGCGGGGCCGCGGTCGCGGACATAGGCGGTGATCGTCACATCCTTCGCCAGCGTCTCCTTGGTGGCCGAGGGCAGCCCCTTGCGGAAGGTCAGCGCGTAACGTTCGCCATGCACGAGCCCGGCGACGCAAAGCTGGTTCGCCTCGGCCTCGACCGAGAGCCCGGCCTTCGGCAGCTGCACGAAGCTCGCGTAATCGACGCCCGAGCGGGCGAGATCGTCGGAGAACACCGCACAGATCCGCGGCGCGGCGCTGTCGGCCTCGACCTGATGCTCGGTGATCCGGAAACCGTATTTCGCCACCGCGTCATCGAGCGCGGCGGCGATGTCCTGGCGCGGCGACAGCTCGGTGGCAAGGCGCAGCGCCGCGACCATCTCGCGGGTGCGGCCATCGGCCTCGAGCGCCTGCGCAAGCGTGCTCAGCGCCTCGGCCTGCTGCGCCGGGGTCGGCGCGCGCAGATAGCCGTTCACCGCGGCGGTGACCGCGGTGCCGGTATCCGGCCCCTGCGGCCGGCGCAGCTGCAGCGCGGCGTAGTCGGTCCACAGATCGGAGGCATCGGTCAGCACGATCAGCGCGCCCTCGAGCGCGATTTCGCGGGTCACGTCGCCCTGCGCGCGGGCCGCCGACAGCGCCTGCGTCAGGTCTTCGGGCCGGGCGAAATTCGTCAGATGCGCGCGCCCCATGCCGCGGGCCTGATCGAGCGCCGCCTCGAGGCTGCCATCGGTGAGGAAGCCGAGATCGGCGGCGCGGGT
Organism: Paenirhodobacter huangdaonensis; assembly: GCF_004022465.1. Taxonomy (NCBI): domain Bacteria; kingdom Pseudomonadati; phylum Pseudomonadota; class Alphaproteobacteria; order Rhodobacterales; genus Paenirhodobacter; species Paenirhodobacter huangdaonensis. Next base: position 173,719 of record NZ_SAVA01000004.1, read on the forward strand.
CTTTGCCCGGGTCTCGGCCGTCGCCGCCGTGGCCACGACAACGCCCGAGAAGGCGCCCTGATAGGGCGTCATGCCGGTGATGCCGGCCTTCGGGAAGCAGGAATTGTTGCGCGCGTTGAAGGTGACCGCCTCGCAGTCGGCGCGGGCGAGGCAGGCCGCCTCGCAGCCCTCGAGCGTGGTGTCGAAGATCTGCGCCAGGTCGCTGCCGCTCAGGTCCATGCCCTCGGCGATGGACAGCCGCCGTTCCGGAATCAGCCCCCGTTCCTGGGCGCCGGCGGGGGCGGCGGCAAGGGTCAGGACGGTAGCAAGAACGGGAATCAGGAAAGACGGCACACGCATGAAAATACTCCTCGGCGATGGCGCGATCGTCTCATGCGGCAGCGGCGGGATCAACCGCTCCGGGGTCGGTTAAGGCTAAATTCACGCGCCGCTGCGAGCCTGTTGCAGAACGCGAATCGGAACGGGACAGGCCGGGCATGACGGCGAGCTTGGCGGACAGACTGGCACAGGAGCGACGGGCGCGGCTGGTAGCGGAACGCTTGCTGGAACAGAAGAAACGCGAGCTGTTCGCGGCGAACGAGACGCTCGCGCTGCATGCGCGCACGCTGTCCGAGCAGATCGTGCAGCAGCGCCACGGGCTGCAGCGCGCCCTGACCGAGGCGGAATCGCTGAAGGGCGAGAACAGCCGGGTGCGCGGCGATCTGGAACGCGCCACCTCGGTCGCGCTGATCGCGCAGCGCCGGCTGTGGGATGCGGTCGAGACGATCGAGGATGGCTTTGCCGTCTTCGACCGCGATCTGCGGCTTGTCGTGGCGAACCGGGCTTATCTGTCGTTCTTCCGCGGCGAGGTCGCGCTGGCCGCCGGTGTCGCCTACGAGGCCGTGGTGAAGGTCGTGGCGACGCATCACATGATCGATCTGGAGGGGCGCGATCCGCTCGACTGGCATCACGAGATGGTGGCGCGGGTGCGCCGCGAGCGCATCACGCCGATGATCGTGCGCACCCATCGTGGCCATCATCTGAAGCTGATCGACCGGTGGGGCGAGGGCGGCGATCTGGTCTGCGTGGTGCAGGACATCACCCGCACCATCGCCCGCGAGGCCGAGCTCGAAACCGCGCGGCAGCGGGCCGAAACCGCGAGCCGGGCGAAATCGGCCTTTCTCGCCAACATGGGCCACGAGCTGCGCACCCCGATGAACGGTGTCGTCGGCATGGCCGAGCTGCTGGTCGACAGCGATCTGAGCGACGAACAGCGGCTTTATGCCGAGACCATCCGCTCCTCGGGCGAGGCGCTCCTGACGATCATCAACGATGTGCTCGATTTCTCGAAGATCGAGGCGGAGCGGCTGAAACTTTTCCCCGAGGTCTTCGACCTCGAGCGCTGCATCCACGAGATCATGATGCTGCTGCAGCCCTCGGCGAAGGAAAAGGGGATCGGGCTCCTCGTCGATTACGATCTGTTCCTGCCGACGCGCTTCCGCGCCGATCCGGGCCGGGTGCGGCAGATCCTGACCAACCTGATCGGCAACGCGGTCAAGTTCACCGCGACCGGCCATGTGCTGATCCGCGTCGTGGGGCTCGAGCGGGCGGATGGCGAGTATGACCTGCATCTCACCGTCGAGGACACCGGCATCGGTATCGCGCCCGAGAACATCGAGCACATCTTCGGCGAGTTCAACCAGGTGGACACCGCCACCAATCGCCGGTTCGAGGGCACCGGGCTCGGCCTTGCCATCACCCGCGAGCTGGTGCGGCTGATGGGCGGCACGGTCTGGGTGGAAAGCGAGCTTGGCCGTGGCTCCTGCTTCGGCGTGCGCTTCACCGTGCCGCGCGCCGAACCCGGGGACCCGGTCGAGGGGGCAGGGCCGACGCAGCCGATCACGCTGCGCGCGGCGCTGGTGATCGACGATAGCCTGGTCAACCGGATGATCCTCGAACGGCAGCTGCAGACCTACGGGCTCGAGGTGACGCTGTGCCGCACCGGCGCCGAGGCCTTGCGGGCCTTCGACGAGGGCATTGCGTTCGACATCGTGCTGACCGATCACCGCATGCCCGATATCGACGGGGTCGAGCTGATCCGGCGGTTGCGCGAGCGTGGCATCGACACGCCGATCCTGCTGCTGACCTCGGATGCCGAGGCGTTCCGTGCGGCGCAGGCCGATTGCCGCGGCATCGACTGGCTGGAAAAGCCGGTGCTGCGTGCGGAGCTGTTCCACATGCTGCAGAAGCTGTCGGGCCGGGCGCCGCCCGAGCCGGCGGCGACGGCCGTCGCCACGACCGGCGCGGAGGACGCGGGGGCGCGGCGGATGCGCGTGCTGTCGGTCGAGGACAACCGCACCAATCAGCTCGTCTTCGGCAAGATGGTGAAGGATCTCGACATCGAGCTGCGCTTTGCCACGAACGGGCGCGAGGCGGTCGAGGTCTGGCGCCGCTTCCGGCCCGACCTGATCTTCATGGACATCTCGATGCCCGAGATGGACGGGCGCGAGGCGACGCGGCTGATCCGCGCCGAGGAGCCGGTGGGGCGGCATGTGCCGATCTGCGCCCTCACCGCCCATGCGATGACGGGCGACAGCGCCTCGATGTTCGCGGCGGGGCTCGACGCCTATCTGACGAAACCGCTGAAGAAAAGCGCGATCCTCGAGCAGATGCAGGCATATCAGCCGCCGGACACCCGGCCGTTGCAGCCGCCCGCGGCAGGGTAATCAGCGAAATTCCTCGACGAGGGCAAGGAAGGTGTCGGCGAAGCGGTCGATCTTTGCTTCGCCAAGGCCGGCGATGCGGGAAAGCTCGTCGCGGCTGCGCGGTTTCGTCTCGGCAATGCGGCGCAAGGTGGAATGGGTGCAGCTGAGATAGCGGTCGTGGCCATCCTCGCCGCGCACGAGGGCAAGCTGCGCCTCGGCCAGCCGGTCGAAAAGCGCGCCCTCGTCGCGCCCGGCAAGTTTCATCCGCGACGGGTGCAGCGGCGCAGCGCCGGCGCCGGCGATCACCTCGAGGAAGGCCGCGCCATAGCTTTCGAGCTTCTTCGCGCCGACCCCGTTCACCCGCGCCATCGCGTCGAGCGTGGCGGGCCGGCTTTCGGCCATCTCGATCAGGGTGCGGTCGGGGAAGATCATGTAGGCGGGCAGGCCCGCGGCTTCGGACAGCGCCCGCCGCTTCGCCTTCAGCGCCGAGAGCAGGGGCGCGTCCTCGTCCGAAACCAGCGCCTTCGCCACCGGTTTCGCCTGGGCGCGCCGCACCAGGTCGTGGCGCAGGGTGATCCGCTCCTCGCCGCGCAGGATCGGCCGGGCGCGTTCGGTCATCACCAGCCCGCCGTGGCGCTCGGCGTCGGGGCGCACGAGGTCGTGGCCCATCATCTGCCGGAACACCGCCTGCCATTGCGGCCGGCTCAGCTCGCGGCCGACGCCGAAGGTGGGCAGCGCGTCGTGGCCGCGGGCGCGGATGCGGTCGTTGCTGTTGCCAAGAAGGATCTCGATCAGGTGGCCCGCGCCATAGCTCTCGCCGGTGCGCAGCGCCGCCGACAGCGCCTTGCGCACCGCGTCGGTGGCGTCAAAGAGTTCAGGCGGATGCTCGCACAGGTCGCAATTGCCGCAGGGCTGCGAGTCCTCGCCGAAATAGGCGAGCAGCCGCTGCCGGCGGCAGCCCGTCGCCTCGGCCAGGCCCAGAAGCGCGTTCAGCCGGGCATGGTCGGCGGCCTTGCGGTCGGGCGGCGCGAGACCCTCGTCGATCTGGGTGCGGCGCAGGCGGATGTCGTCGGGGCCGTAGAGGGTGAGCGTCTCGGCCGGGGCGCCGTCGCGGCCGGCGCGGCCGATCTCCTGATAATAGCCCTCGATCGACTTCGGCAGGTCGGCGTGCGCCACCCAGCGGATATCGGGCTTGTCGATGCCCATGCCGAAGGCGACCGTCGCCACCACGATCAGCCCGTCCTCGCGCTGGAACCGCGCCTCGACCTCGCGCCGGTCCTCGGCCTCCATGCCGCCGTGATAGTGGCAGGCCGGGTGGCCGGCCTCGCGCAGCGCCTGCGCCAGGCTTTCGGTGCGGGCGCGCGAGGCACAGTAGACGATGCCCGACTGGCCGCGCCGGGCTGCGGCATAGTCGAGGATCTGCTTGCGCGGGCTGTCCTTCGGCGCAAAGGCGAGGTGGATGTTCGGCCGGTCGAAACCGCGCAGGAAGGTCTCGGGTGCGCGGCCCTCGAACAACCGTGCGACGATCTCGGCGCGGGTCTCCTCGTCGGCGGTGGCGGTGAAGGCCGCAAGCGGCACGTTCAGCGCCCGCTTCAGCTCGCCGATGCGCAGGTAATCGGGGCGGAAGTCGTGGCCCCAGGCGCTGACGCAATGCGCCTCGTCGACCGCGATCATCTGCGTGCCGGCGCGGCGCAAAAGCGCCGTGGTGGCGCCTGCGGCAAGCCGCTCGGGCGCCATGTACAGAAGCTTCAGCCGCCCCGCGTCGATCGCCTGGAACACCGCCTCGGTCTCGTCCTCGGTGTTGCCAGAGGTCAGCGCGCCGGCCTCCACCCCCGCCTCGCGCAGCGAACGCACCTGGTCGCGCATCAGCGCGATCAGCGGCGAGATCACCACCGTCAGCCCGGGCAGGCACAGCGCCGGCAGCTGATAGCACAGCGACTTGCCGCCGCCGGTGGGCATGATCGCCAGGGTGTCGCGCCCGGCCAGCACGGCACGCACGATCTCTTCCTGCCCCGGCCGGAAGGCGCGGAAGCCGAAGACGGAGGCAAGCGCCTCCTCCGGCGTGGGCAGGGCCGGTGCGGGCATCTCAGTAGCTGTAGAAGAAGCCCGCGTTGTTGATCAGCGCGCGTTGCAGGATAATCAGCACGACGAAGGCCACCAGCGGCGCCAGATCGAGCCCCGGGGTCATCGGCAGGAAGCGCCGGATCCGGCCATAGACCGGCTCGAGCAGGTTGTTCAGCCCGTACCAGAGCTGGGCCACCAGCGGCTGGCGCAGGTTCAGCACCTGGAAGTTGATCAGCCAGCTCATGATGATATGGGCGATCATCACGAACCAGATGACGTTCAGGATCAGGTTGAGTGCCTGAAACAGCGTGACCATGCGAAACCTCCGGGTGGTGCCGGGTCAGAGGTAAGGCAGCGCGGGGCCGCTTGCAACCGCAAGGGCGCATCTGCCGCCACGTAGCCGTTGACCGTTGCGCCGCGCTGCGGCACCGATCGGGAAAGGGAGACGCAGATGTATCCAGTCATTCGCATGGGCAAGGCCCTGCTGGTCGGGCGGGGCGCACCGCTTGGCATTCTCGATCCGGTGGTCAGCACGCATGTCGCCTGGCCCTGGGACATCGACCCGTGGAAGGACCTGAACAACGGCCGGATCCTGACCCTGTTCGACCTTGGCCGGATCCAGCTTGCCAGCCGCTCGGGGCTGAACCGGACGCTGCTGGCGAACCGCTGGGGCATCGTCGTCGCCGGCAACACCACCCGCTATCGCAAGCGCATCACCATGTTTCAGCGCTTCGAGATGCGCACCCGCTGCATCGGCTGGGACCAGCGCTTCGTCTATATGGAGCAGGGGATGTATCGCGACGGCGAGTGCTGCAACCACATCCTGATCCGTGCCGCCGTCACCTCGAAGGCCGGGATCGTGCCGCCCGACACGGTGGTCGCGGCGATGGGGCAGGCGGCGCCAAGCCCCGAACTGCCGGCCTGGGTGCAGCACTGGATCGCTGCCGATCACGAACGCCCCTGGCCCCCCGCGCTCTGAGCCCGTCCGGCGCGGCGGCTTGCGCCGCGGCGCGATTTGCGGCTTGATCGCGCCACGGGCGACGTGGGCCCGCAACGCAGGGGGGCGGGCATGATCACCACGCGCAAGCGGATCTGGGGCTGGTGGTTCTTCGACTGGGCCAGCCAGCCCTACAACACCCTGTTGCTGACCTTCGTCTTTGGCCCCTATTTCGCCGAGGTCGCCCGCGCGCATTTCATGGCGGACGGGCTCGGCCATGATGCGGCGGCGGCGGCGGCGCAGGCCTATTGGGGCTGGGGGCAGACCGCCTCGGGCGTGATCATCGCGCTTCTTGCGCCGATCCTCGGCGCGATCGCCGATGGCACCGGCCGGCGCATGGTCTGGATCTGGCTGTTTTCGGGCTTCTATGTGATCGGCTCGTGGATGCTGTGGTATCTGGCGCCCGATCAGCCCGACCTGATGATGGCGATGCTCTGGTTCGGGATCGGCCTGATCGGGATGGAATTCGCCACGATCTTCACCAATTCGCTGATGCCCGACCTCGCCGGGGACGAGGACATGGGCAAGGTCTCGGGGTCGGGCTTTGCCTTCGGCTATGTCGGCGGGATCATCTCGCTCATCATCATGCTCCTGCTTTTCGGCGAGAGCGGCCAGACCGGCAAGACGCTGATCGGCCTCAGCCCGCCCTTCGGCCTGGACCCCGCCCTGCGCGAGGGCACCCGCGCGGTGGGGCCGCTGACCGCGATCTGGTACGTGATCTTCATGATCCCCTTCTTCGCCTGGGTGCGCGAGGCACGGGGCCCGGCGCGTCGCTTCAGCCTGACCGGCGCGATGGCCGATCTGTGGGCGCTGATCCGGTCGCTGCGCGCCCGCGAAAGCCTGGCCGCGCATCTGCTCAGCTCGATGTTCTATCGCGACGCGCTGAATGCGCTTTACGGGTTCGGCGGGGTCTATGCCTCGGGGGTGCTGGGCTGGACGGTGACCAAGATCGGCGTCTTCGGCATCGTCGGCGCGATCTCGGGCGCGCTGTTCTCGTGGCTGGGCGGCAAGATGGACAGTGCGCGCGGACCGAAGCCGGTGATCGAGCTGGCGATGGTGGTGCTGATCGCGGTCTGCCTGGTCATCGCGGGGATGTCGCGGGAGGCCTTTTATGGCCTGGCCTTCGCCCCCGGATCGGCGCTGCCCGACGATATCTTTTACGTCTGCGGTATCCTGATCGGTGCGGCGGGGGGCACGCTGCAGGCCTCCAGCCGGACGATGATGGTCTATCATACCACGCAGGAGCGCGCGACCGAGGCCTTCGGTCTCTATGCGCTTTCGGGCAAGGCGACCGCCTTCATCGCGCCGTTCACGATTGCCATAGCCACGACGATTACCGGTTCACAACGGATCGGCATTTCCATACCTTTGATCAGCCTCTTCCTGATCGGCATGGTCCTGTTGAGATGGGTGAACCCTTACGGAGAACGCAAGTGATTTGCCGCGCCGCCGCTCGTGTTGCCGCCCTCGTCGCCACCGTGATCGCCATCGTGATCGCCGGTGCGGCCGCGCCCGTCTCGGCCGAGCCGCTGGCGCGCCAACTCTTCGGCGCGAAGACGGCGCCAACCGCGGGCGCGCCGACGCCGATCGGCTTTTACTCGCGCGGCTGTGCCGCGGGGCTGGTCGCGCTGCCCGAAACCGGGCCGACCTGGCAGGCGATGCGGCTCAGCCGCAACCGCTATTACGGCCAGCCTGAGATGATCTCCTATCTTCAGGACCTGTCGCGCTATGCCGCCACCTTGCCGGGCTGGAACGGGCTCTATATCGGCGACATCAGCCAGCCGCGCGGTGGCCCGATGACCGGCGGCCATGCCAGCCATCAGATCGGGCTTGATGCCGATATCTGGATGCTGCCCGCCAGCCGGCTGAATCTCAGCCGCGCCGACCGCGAGAAGATCTCGTCGATCTCGATCCGCACCGAGGACCAGACCCGGGTGAACGGCAACTGGACGCCGGCGCATATGGCGCTGCTGCGGGCCGCCGCCGCCGATCCGCGGGTGGACCGGGTGTTCGTCGCCGCCGCCGCGAAGATCGCGATGTGCAATGCCGCGCCGAGGGGCGACCGCGCCTGGCTGCAGAAGATCCGCCCGATCTATGGCCATAACGAGCATTTCCACGTGCGGCTGAAATGCCCGCCCGGCTCGCCCCTGTGCCAGGTGCAAAGCCCCACCGTCGACGAGCTGTCGAAGGGCGGCGATGGCTGTGACGAGACGCTGAACTGGTGGGTGACCACCTATCTCGACGAGCTGCGCCACCCGCCGAAGCGTCCCGCAAACCCGGGCCCTGCGCCGAAGACGGCGAAGACCTATGTCCTGTCGGATCTGCCCGCCGAATGCCGCACCGTCCTCGCCTCGCGCTGACCGGCGCCCTCGTCGGGCTGGTGCTGGGCCTGGGCGGCGGGGCGGGAAGCGCCGCCGGCACACAGGCGCCGCGCGCGGAATATCTGCAAAGCTGGGTCTGGACGGTGGCGAACCCCGCCTTCGGCGGCTTTTCCGGCATCGAGCTGGGCCCCGACGGGCGCGATTTCGTCACCCAGTCGGACCGCGCCACGATCTGGCGCGGGCGGATCAGCCGCGACGCCACCGGCCGCATCCTTGGTGTTTCGACCAGCGGCCCGGTCGTTCTGCACGACAGCGCGGGCAAGCCGCTCGACACGGTGACGGGCGATTCCGAGGGGCTGGCCGAGGCGCCCGATGGCAGCGTCTACATCTCCTTCGAGGGGGTGGCGCGGGTCGCCCATTACCCCACCGACGACGGCCCGGCCGAACGCCTGCCGCGGCCCGAGGCGTTCAAGCATTTCCAGCGCAACTCCTCGCTCGAAACGCTGGCGATCGATGCCGCGGGCACGCTTTACACCCTGCCCGAGCGCTCGGGCAGTCTCGAGCTGCCCTTCCCGGTCTGGCGCTATCGCAACGGCGCCTGGGATCAGCCCTTCGCGATTCCGCGCGATGGCAGCTGGTTGCCGGTCGATGCCGATTTCGGCCCTGACGGGCGGTTCTACCTGCTCGAGCGCGACTTCTGGGGCTTTCTGGGCTTCCTCACCCGGGTCCGGGTCTTCGACATCAAGGGCGACACGATCAGCGGCGGCGACGTGCTGGTGCAGACCGCGGCCGGCACCCATGACAACCTCGAGGGGCTGTCGGCCTGGCGCGACGCGCAGGGCGCGATTCGCCTGACGATGATCTCGGACGACAATTTCCGCTTCTTTCAGCGCACCGAGATCGTCGAATACCGCCTGCGGCCCTGATCGCCCTTGACCGAAGCCCGGCACGGGCGTATCGGCGCCCCTTGTCCGGCACGGCCGGGCCATGTCTCCGCGACCATGTAAAAACGGTGAACCATGAAACGTTATCTGCCCGGCGTTCTCGCCATGGCCACCATCGTGGTGGCCTCCAACATCCTGGTGCAATACCTGTTCGGCCAATGGCTGACCTGGGGCGCCTTCACCTATCCCTTCGCCTTCCTCGTCACCGACGTGACGAACCGCCTGCAGGGCCCGCGCGCGGCGCGCGGCGTGGTCGTGGCGGGCTTCGTCGTCGGCATCCTGTGCTCGCTCATCGGCTCGCAGATCATCGGCGAGTTCGGTCCGCTCGTCAGCTTCCGCGTGGCGCTCGGCTCGGGCGCGGCCTTCCTCGCGGCGCAGCTGACCGACGTGACGGTGTTCAACGCGCTGCGCCGCGACCGCTGGTGGAAGGCGCCGCTGGTCTCCACCCTGATCGGCGCGAGCCTCGACACCGCAATCTTCTTCACCACCGCCTTCTCGCTGCAGCTCGCCTGGCTCGAACCGGGCAACGACGTGTCCTGGGCAAACGAGATGCTGCCGCTGCTGAGCATCGGACCGATGGTGCCGCTGTGGATCTCGCTCGCCTGCGCCGACTGGTGTGTAAAAATTGCACTTGCCGTGATCGCTCTGGCGCCTTTTCGGGCATTTACATGGCGCAAAACGCCAAGACTTGCGTAATTTGACTTGCCATACACCAGATCTGTGCCACCCTTTCCTTATCGGCAACGCATGAAAGGAGGTGGTCCAGTGTCTAGAGTGATATTGGAGAGAGGTGTCGGGACAGTCAGGGGGGCCGAGGCCTGAGGGCAACCCCAAGGGCAAGAACCCTGGCTGGGACGGAGGATCTGATCCAGACCCTAACCGGACCATCTCCGTAGATCTCGGGGGCCGCTGCCGGAGGCATGCGGCCCTTTCTATTTGGCGCGTTTCTGCCGCCGGGCGCATGGTTTGGCTGGAAAACCGGCCCCGTCCGTGGCATCCCGGGCCGCAAGCAAGGGAGTATGCGATGACCGCGACCGATGCCGACATTGCGGCGATGAGCTTCGAACAGGCGATGAAGGAACTCGAGACCGTCGTCGGGCAGCTCGAGCGGGGCGAAGTGCCGCTCGATGCCTCGATCCGGCTCTACGAGCGCGGCGCGGCGCTGAAGACGCGCTGTGCGGCGCTGCTGAAGGAGGCCGAGGAGCGGGTCGAGAAGATCACCCTCGGCGCCGATGGCGCACCCACGGGCACGGTGCCGGTCGAAGGCCTGTGATGTTCGACACCCGTCTTCATGCGGCGCAGCAGGCCGTTGGCGCGGCGCTGGCGCAGGCGCTGACACGGCTGCCCGAGGGGCCGCTGCGCGACGCGATGGGCTATGCCGCGCAGGGCGGCAAGCGGCTGCGCGCCTTCCTCGTGCTCGAATCGGCGGCGCTCTTCGGCATTCCCGCGGCGCAGGCGATGCCCGCGGCGGCGGCGGTCGAGGCGCTGCATGCCTACAGCCTCGTGCATGACGACCTGCCGGCGATGGATGACGACGACCTGCGCCGCGGCCAGCCCACGGTGCACCGCAAATGGGACGAGGCGACGGCGATCCTTGCGGGCGACGCGCTGCAGACCCTTGCCTTCGAGCTTTGCGCCGAGCCAGTGCTTGGTCCGGCCGAGCGGCGCATCGCGCTGGTCGCGGCGCTCGCGCAGGCCTCGGGCGCGGCCGGGATGGTGCATGGCCAGATGCTCGACATCGCGGCCGAGACCGCACCGGTGGCCCTGACGCTTGCCGAGATCACCCGGCTGCAGGCCGGCAAGACCGGCGCGCTGATCTCCTTTGCCGCCGAGGCGGGGGCGATCCTCGCCGGCACCGACCGGGCGCCGCTGGCGGCCTATGCGCAGGCGCTTGGCCTTGCCTTCCAGATCGCCGACGACATCCTCGATGTCGAGGGCTCGGAAGAGGCGGCGGGCAAGCGGCTGCACAAGGATGCCGAGGCGGGCAAGGCGACCTTCGTCTCGCTGCTCGGCCTCGAGGGCGCGAAGGCGCGTGCCGCGGCGCTGGCGACCGCGGCCGAAGCCGCCCTTGCGCCTTACGGCGAAAGGGCCGAAACCTTGCGGGAAACGGCGCGCTTCGTTATCTCGCGCGACAGATGAAACGGGAGTGCCGATGAGCGAGACCCCGAAGACCCCGATCCTCGACCGTGTGCGGCTGCCCTCCGATCTCAAGGCGCTGAACGACCGCGAGCTGAAGAAGCTGGCCGACGAGCTGCGCGCCGAGACGATCTCGGCAGTGTCGGTCACCGGCGGGCATCTGGGCGCGGGGCTCGGCGTCGTCGAACTGACGGTGGCGCTGCATGCCGTTTTCGACGCGCCGCGCGACAAGATCATCTGGGACGTCGGCCATCAGTGCTATCCGCACAAGATCCTGACCGGCCGGCGCGACCGCATCCGCACGCTGCGCACGAAGGGCGGGCTTTCGGGCTTCACCAAGCGCTCGGAAAGCCCCTATGACCCGTTCGGGGCCGGGCACAGCTCGACCTCGATCTCGGCCGCCGTGGGCTTTGCCGCGGCGCGCGAGCTCGGCGCGGCGACGGGCGATGCGATCGCGGTGATCGGCGATGGCGCGATGACCGGCGGCATGGCCTTCGAGGCGATGAACCACGCCGGCCACCTCGGCAAGCGGCTCTTCGTGGTGCTGAACGACAACGAGATGTCGATTGCCCCGCCGGTCGGCGCGCTTTCGGCCTATCTGACCCGGCTTTACGCCGAGGGCCCGATGCAGGACCTGAAGGCGGTGGCGAAGGGGGCGGTCAGCCTGCTGCCCGAGCCGCTGCAGGAAGGCGCGCGCCGGGCGAAGGAAATGCTCAAGGGCATGGCCGTCGGCGGCACGCTGTTCGAGGCGCTCGGCTTCACCTATGTCGGCCCGGTCGACGGCCATGACCTCGACGCGCTGCTGCCGCTGCTGCGGATGCTGAAGGCGCGGGCGACGGGGCCGGTGCTGATCCATGTGCTGACGAAGAAGGGCAAGGGCTATGCCCCGGCCGAAAGCCGCCCCGACGGCGGCCATGCGACGAACCGCTTCGACGTGGCGACCGGGGTGCAGGTCAAGGCGCCCTCGAACGCGCCGAACTATACCAAGGTCTTCGCCGAGAGTCTGGTGAAGGAAGCCGCGCGTGACGAGAAGATCGTCGCGGTGACCGCCGCGATGCCCGAGGGCACCGGGCTGAACCTGTTCGCCGAACGCTTCCCGCGCCGCTGCTTCGACGTCGGCATCGCCGAGCAGCACGCAGTGACCTTCTCGGCCGGGCTGGCCGCGGCGGGGATGAAGCCTTTCTGCGCGATCTACTCGACCTTCCTGCAGCGCGGCTATGACCAGATCGTGCATGACGTCGCCGTGCAGCGCCTGCCGGTGCGCTTTGCCATCGACCGCGCCGGGCTCGTCGGCGCCGATGGCGCGACCCATGCCGGCAGCTTCGACATCGGCTTCATGTCCTCGCTGCCCGGGATGGTGGTGATGGCCGCGGCCGACGAGGCCGAGCTTGTCCACATGGTCGCCACCGCCGCCGTGCATGACGAGGGGCCGATCGCCTTCCGCTATCCGCGCGGCGAGGGCATGGGGGTGGAGATGCCCGAGGCGGGCGTGCCGCTCGAGATCGGCAAGGGCCGGATCGTGGCCGAGGGCGCGCGCGTCGCGATCCTGAGCTATGGCACGCGGCTCGCAGAGGTGCTGAAGGCGCGCGAGGCGCTGGCGGCGCGCGGGCTGGCCCCGACCGTGGCCGATGCCCGCTTCGTCAAGCCGCTCGACACCGAGCTGATCCTGCGGCTGGTGGCCGAGCACGAGGCGATCCTCACCATCGAGGAAGGCGCGATCGGCGGTTTCGGCAGCCATGTCGCGCAGTTCCTGGCCGAGAACGGGGTCTTCGACCGCGGTTTCCGCTTCCGCTCGATGGTGCTGCCCGACACCTTCATCGACCATGCGAGCCCCGAGGACATGTATCGCAGCGCCGGCATGAACGCGCCCGAGATCGAGGCGAAGGTGCTCGAGCTGCTGGGCGTTGCCGTGGCGAAACGGGCCTGAGCGGGGCGCGGGAAGGCGCCTCCGGCGGGAGTATTTTTGCCAGGAAAAGCCCGGGGGGCGGGAGGCCGGCGGCGGTCAGGCCGCCTCGGTCTCGCTCAGCAGGCCCTCGGCGACAAGGCGGGTCGCCCAGCCCTCGGGCCCCTCGAAGAGATGCGTCTTCCAGCCGCGGATGTGCGCGGTGGCGATGTTGTCGGCGCGGTCGTCGGTGAACAGGATCTGCGCGCCCGACAGGCCGCTGTCCGCCTCGACCATCTCGTAGATCTTCGGGTCGGGCTTCGTCACCCCCATGTGGCCCGAGACATAGGCGCGGTCGAAATCGCGCAGGAACGGATAGAAGCCGGTGGCGTAGTCGAACGAGGCGATGCCGAAATTGGTCAGCGAGAACACCGGCACGCCCTTCGCCCGCAAGGCCTTCATCAGCCGCACCGAGTGCGGGATTTCGGGCGTCGCCATCTGGATCCAGTCGTCATGCCACAGCCGGATCCAGTGCGACCAGCGCGGATAGCGCTTGGCCCGGTCATAGATCGTCTCGCGGAACGGACCGCCGCGGTCGATGATGTCGTTCATCCCGTGCAGGTCGACCTCGGCGAACATCGCTTCGCGGTCGGCGCGCGGCATCAGCGTGTCGTAATGCCGCTCGGGCTGCCATTCGATCAGCACATTGCCGATGTCGAAGATCACTGCGTCAACCATGGGTTTCCCTCTTTGCCGCCTGCACCGCCCGTTCCAGCGCCTGCAGGAATTCTGCCCGGTCGGCCTTTGAAAACGGCCGCCCGCCGCCTTGCCGGAACGGATCGGCCGAACGCAGGTCGGACATCAGGTCGCGCATCGCCAGCACCTCGCCGATGTTGCGCTCGGTCAGGGCCGAGCCGTCGGGGCGCAACACCCGCGCCCCCGCCGCCACGCATTTCGCGGCCAGCGGAATGTCGTTGGTGATCACCACATCGCCCGGCCCCGCACGTTCGGCGATGTGCTTGTCGGCCTCGTCCGGTCCTTCGGCGACATAGACCATGGTGACAAGCGGATTGGCCGAGGGCCGCAGCCCGCCATTCGAGACGAAGGCAATCGGCACCCCGGCGCGCGTCGCCACGCGCTCGGCCTCGGCCTTCACCGGGCAGGCATCGGCATCGACCCAGATCACCGCGTCAGCGCCGCGGCATGGAAGGCGAGGTGATCGGGGATGAAGGTCGCGACGAAGAAATAGCTGTGGTCATAGCCCGCCTGCATGCGGAAGGCGCCGGGCTGGCGGCGTGCGGCCATCGCCTGAGCCAGCGCCTCGGGGCGCAGCAGGTCGAGGAACTGATCCGAACCGCCCTGGTCGATCAGCACCTCGCCGTCGAACCCCGTCTCGCGCATCAGATGGGTGGCGTCATGCGCGAGCCATGTGGCTTCATCCGCGCCAAGATAGGCCGTCAGCTGCTTGCGGCCCCAGTCGCTGCGCGTGGGCTGGGCGATCGGCGCGAAGGCCGAGACCGAGCGGAAGCGCCCCGGCAGCCCCATGGCGAGCGTGAGCGCGCCATGCCCGCCCATCGAGTGGCCGGTGATGCCCTGGCGTTCCTCGTCGATGTCGAAGGTGGCCGTGATGACGCGAGGCAGCTCCTCGGCGACGTAATCCCACATCCGGTAATGCTCGGCCCAGGGCGCCTCGGTCGCGTTCACGTAGAACCCCGCGCCCTGACCCAGGTCATAGGCCTCGTCATTCGCCACACCCGGGCCGCGCGGCGAGGTGTCGGGGAAGACAAGCGCGATGCCCGCCTCGGCCGCATAGCGCTGCGCCCCGGCCTTCACCATCGCGTTCTCATGCGTGCAGGTCAGCCCCGACAGATACCACAGCACCGGCACCGGGCGCGTTTCGGCCTCGGCCGGCAGGAACAGGCCGAAGGTCATCTCCGTGCCGGTGACCTCGGACGTGTGGCTGTAGACGCCCTGCACCCCGCCGAAGCACTTGTTTTCCGAAACCGTGCGCATCGGCACCTCCTATCGTGTGATCCAGGCGATGACGCCCGGAATGGTCAGAATGCTGGCCGCCGTCGAGATCAGGATCGCGGTCGAGACCCGCTGTGGCGCGACAGCGTAATGTGCCGCCAGAATGTAGACGTTTCCGGCGACGGGCAAGGCCGCGGCAGCCACCATCACGCCGGCGGCGAAGGGCTCGACATGAAAGAGCAGCGCGGCGCCGCCGACCGCCAGCGGATGCACGAAGAGCTTCGCCGCCGAGAGCCACAGCGCCGGTCCCGCGCGCTCGGCCGACTTGCCGGCAAGCGAGGCGCCGATGGCGAAAAGCGCGCCGGGCGTCGCCGCGGCGCCCAGCAGCGTCAGGAACTCGGCAAGCGGCGCCGGCATCGGCAGGTGCAGCCCCGCCCAGGCGAGCCCTGCCGCCATCGAAACGATCATCGGATTTTTCAGGATTCCCAGAAGAATGGGCCAGACCGCGATGCGCCCATGCCGCGCCCCGGTGATGACCGCGGTGATCAGCGTCGAGAACACGATCATGTCGGCCGAAAGCACCATCAGCACCGGCCCCGCCGCCTGGGGGCCGAGCAGCACCACCAGCATCGGCACGCCGAGAAAGCCGGTGTTGCCGGTCATTGCGGTATGGGCCTCCATCGCCGCCTCGGCCAGCGGCCGGCGGCGCGCGCGCGCCACGGCAAAGCCAAGCCCCCAGACCAGCGCCGAGCCGCTCAGATAGGCGGCGAAGAAGGCCGGGTCGAACAGCTGCTCAAGCGGCAGCGTCGCGGTGAAGCGGAACAGCATCGCCGAGAGTGCGAAATAGAAGACGAATTTCGTCAGTGCCGCCGTCGCCTCGGCCGGAAACAGCCGCGCCCGGCCGGCGGCCCAGCCCAGCCCGATCAGGCCAAAGAATGGAAGCGTCTTGAGAAAAATCGCCAGCATGCGACAGGGCTAGCATGCGCCCCGCCGCCGCGCCAGCGCCCGGCCCCTTGCGGCCCGGGCTTTTTCTTGGCCCAAATACTCGCCTTGACCCGGCTGCCGCCGGCTCAGCCGGCGCCGATCAGCGAGCCCGCGGCAAAGACCAGCGCGCCCCCCAGCACCACCTGCAGCACGGCACGCAGGAAAGGGGTTTCCATGTACTTGTTCTGGATCCAGGCGATCACCCAGAGCTCGATGAACACCACGATCATCGCGACCGTGGTCGCGGTCCAGAAATCGGTGATGAAATAGGGCAGGGCATGGCCGAAGCCGCCCGCCGCGGTCATCACCCCCGAGGCAAGGCCGCGTTTCAGCGGGCTGCCGCGGCCCGAGATCACGCCGTCGTCATGCGCGGCCTCGGTGAAGCCCATCGAGATCCCGGCGCCGGTGGCCGAGGCAAGCCCCACCAGCAGCGTGGTGTGCGAGTTCTGCGTGGCGAAGGCGGTGGCGAAGATCGGCGCCAGCGTCGAGACCGAGCCATCCATCAGCCCGGCCAGCCCGGGCTGCACCCAGGTCAGGATGAACTGGCGATAGGCGGCGCGGTCCTCCTCGGCCCGGACGTCCCCGGTCAGGTGCTCGGCCTCGAGCGCCGCGGCCTTCTTCTCGTGGCCCTGCTCGGCGGCAGCCAGATCGCCCAGGAGCTTGCGGGTGTCGGCATCCGTGCTGCGCTGCGCCGCGCGGGTGTAGAAATTGGTCGATTCGCGCTCCATCGACTCGGCCTCGCCGCGCATCGTCTCGAGCGAGAGATTGGTGCCGAGCCAGACCGGCTTGCGCGCATAGAATCCCGCGACATGTTCGCGCCGGATCAGCGGGATCACCTCGCCGAAGCGGGCGCGGTGGCGCTCGATCAGGCGGCGGCGGTGCTCGTCCTCCTCGGCGGCCATGCCGTCGAAGACCGCGGCCGAGGCCGGGTATTGCTTGCGCAGCTTCTCGGCATAGAGGCGGTAGATGCGTGCGTCGTCCTCCTCGGAGGAGATCGCGAGGGCGAGGACTTCCTGCTCGGACAATTCCGAGAAACGGCGGCGGGAGGCGAATCCGGGGATCATCGAGACGTCCTTGTTTAGAATGATTCAAAAATAGCCGGAGGCAGGTGTTTTGCAATCGCGAAATCTGAACTTAGCGGTTCACTATCGGCTTGCAAATCTGAACTGTTCGGTTCAGATTGAAGAGGTGAACCGAACAGTTCAGTTTTTGGAGAGAGACATGACCCGCATCGCATCCGGCCTCCTTGTGCTTGCCCTGACCGCCAGTGCGGCGGCCGCGGGCGGCTTCGGCATTGATCTTCCGCGTTTCAGCTTCCCGAGCCAAGAGGTGCCGGTGACGCAGGGCACGATGGGCGCCGATCACCCGGGGCGATGAACCGCACCAAGATGCGCGCTGCCGCGCTCTTCCGCCAGCCGGATCTGTTGCGCGCGTTCGCGAAACCGGGCGCGGTCGGCATCTGAATACTCGCCAAGGCAATGATGGCAGCTGACGCCGTCCTCGAACTCGGGGCGGGCGCGGTCGGCGGCAGCAAGCGGCCGGCGGCAGGCGTGGCACAGTTCATAGTCGCCCTGCCGCAACCCGTGGCGCAGGCTGACCCGGCCATCGAAGACGAAGCAGTCGCCATGCCACAGGCTGTCGCTCTCGGGCACCTGCTCGAGGTATTTCAGGATCCCGCCCCTGAGGTGGAACACCTCCTCGACGCCCTGCGCGAGCAGGTAGTTCGTGGACTTCTCGCAGCGGATGCCGCCGGTGCAGAACATCGCCACGCGCTTGTTGTGAAAGCGGGCGGCGTTTTCCTTCCACCATTTCGGGAAATCTCGAAACGACTTCGTCTGCGGGTCGATCGCGCCGTCGAAGCTGCCGATGGCGACCTCGTAATCGTTGCGGGTGTCGATCACCACGACGTCGGGGGCAGAGATCAGCGCGTTCCACTCGGCGGGCTCGACGTAATGGCCGACGGCGGCGCGCGGATCGACGTCGGGCTCGCCCATCGTCACGATCTCGCGCTTCAGCCGCACCTTCATCCGGCCGAAGGGCATTTCGGCCGCGCCGCTTTCCTTCCACTCGAGCCCGGCACAGCCCGGCAGCGCGCGGATATGGGCAAGGAGCGTGTCGATGCCCGTCCGCGGCCCGGCGACGGTGCCGTTGATCCCCTCGCGGGCCAGCAGCAGCGAGCCGCGCACCCCGCCCGCCTCGGCACAGGCCAGAAGCGGGCCGCGCAGCGCGGCCGGGTCGTCGAAGCGGGTGAAGTGATAAAGGGCGGCAACGGTGAACATGGCTTCCCTTACGCCGCGGCCGCCCCCTCCCGCAAGCGTGATTGACCCCGCCGCCCATGGGCCTTACCCATTGCAAAACCAAGGGAGAGCGCCATGGCCGATGTGACCGAAGCCCTGATCGTGATCGATATCCAGAACGACTTCTGCCCCGGCGGTGCGCTGGCGGTGGCGGGCGGCGACGAGATCATCCCGCGCGTCAACGCGCTGATGCAGGAATTGCCGGTCACCGTGCTGACCCAGGACTGGCACCCCGAGGAGCACAGCTCCTTCGCCGCGATGCACGCGGATTGCGAGGCCTTCCAGACGATCGAGATGCCCTATGGGCCGCAGACGCTCTGGCCCGTCCATTGCGTGCAGGGCAGCATGGGGGCGGCCTTCCATCCCGCGCTGTCGCTCGATCCTGCGGATCTGATCCTGCGCAAGGGCTTTCGCGCCGGGGTCGACAGCTATTCCGCCTTCTTCGAGAATGACCGTGCCACCCCCACCGGGCTGGCCGGATATCTGCGCGAGCGCGGCATCACCGATCTGACCTTCGTCGGGCTGGCGCTTGACTATTGCGTCGCCTGGTCGGCGATCGATGCGGCAAAGCTCGGCTTCCGCGCCCGCGTGCTCGAGGGTGCGTGCCGGGCGATCGACCTGGCGGGCTCGCTCGCCGCGGCCCGGGACGCGATGCGCGCCGCGGGCGTCGTCCTCGAGAAATGAAGGGAGCCTCGACCATGGTCGACATCGCCACCCGCGTCTATAACCACAAGTGGAAGATCGACCCGATCGTGCGCTCGCTGATCGACACCGATTTCTACAAGCTGCTGATGTGCCAGTCGATCTTCCGCAACAAGCCGGACACGACCGTCACCTTCAGCCTGATCAACCGGGCGAAGGACGTGCGTCTGGCCGAGCTGATCGACGAGGGCGAGCTGCGCGAGCAGCTGGATTACGCGCGCGGGCTGCGGCTGACGCGGGGCGAAAGCACCTGGCTGCGCGGCAACACCTTCTATGGCAAGCGGCAGATGTTCCGCCCCGACTTCATGGAGTGGTTCGAGAATTTCCAGCTGCCGCCCTATCACCTCGAGAAACGCGACGGGCAGTATGAGCTGACCTTCGAGGGCAAATGGCCCGAGGTGATGATGTGGGAGATCCCGGCGCTGGCGATCCTGATGGAGCTGCGCGGCCGCGCCGTGCTGAACCAGATGCGGCGCTTCGAGCTGCAGGTGCTCTATGCCCGCGCCATGGCCCGCGTCTGGGAGAAGATCGAGGAGCTGCGCACCATCCCCGGGCTGAAGATCGCCGATTTCGGCACCCGGCGCCGGCACGGCTTCCTGTGGCAGGACTGGTGCGTGCAGGCGATGATCGAGGGGCTGGGCGATGCCGCGAAGGGCGGCGCCTTCACCGGCACCTCGAACTGCCTGATCGCGATGCGCCGCGACCTCGAGGCGGTGGGGACGAATGCGCACGAGCTGCCGATGGTCTATGCCGCGCTGGCGCGCAACGACGAGGAGCTGAGCCAGGCGCCCTACAAGGTGCTGGCCGACTGGCACGAGGAGCACGACGGCAACCTGCGCATCATCCTGCCCGACACCTTCGGCACCAAGGGCTTTTTGGAACATGCGCCGGACTGGCTGGCGGGCTGGACCGGCATCCGCATCGACTCGGGCGATCCGGTCGAAAGCGCCGAGACCGCGATCGCCTGGTGGAAATCGCGCGGCGAGGACCCGCGGCAGAAGCTGGTGATCTTCTCGGACGGGCTCGACGTGGCCGAGATGAAGCGGCTGCACGGCCTCTTTTCGGGGCGGGTCAAGGTCAGCTTCGGCTGGGGCACGCTGCTGACGAACGACTTCCGCGGCCTGGTGCCGCATGACGCGCTCGCCCCCTTCAGCCTGGTGTGCAAGGCGGTCTCGGCCGACGGTCATCCGACGGTGAAGCTGTCGGACAACCCGAGCAAGGCCACCGGCCCGGCCGAGGAAATCGCCCGCTACAAGCGCGTCTTCGGCGTCGGCGCGCAGCAGGCAACGCAGGTCATCGTCTAGCGCGCGAGCCAGATCATCAGCATGTAGAGCAGTGCCGAAAGCCCGGCCGAGGCCGGCACCGTGACGATCCAGGCCGCGGCGACGGTGAGCATGTGCGAGCGCCGCACCAGCCGGCGGCGCGAGCGTTCCTCGGGCGGCACCGGCTTGCCCTTTTGCAGGCCGAGCATCCGCGCCCGCCGCTCGGCGTGCCATTCGCGGTAGAAGCCGACGCCGAAGATTGCGCCCACGGCGATATGGGTCGAGCTGACCGGCAGGCCGAGCCAGCTTGCCACGATCACCGTCACCGCCGCCGAGAGCGCCACGCAATAGGCGCGCATCGGGTTCAGCTTGGTGATTTCCGAGCCGACAAGGCGGATCAGCTTCGGCCCGAACAGCATCAGCCCGACCGAGATGCCAAGCGCGCCGACGACCATCACCCAGACCGGGATGCCGACGCTCGAGGCGATGTCGCCGACCTCGACCGAATGCACGATGGCGGCAAGCGGGCCGACCGCATTGGCCACGTCATTCGCGCCATGCGCAAAGGAGAGCAGCGCCGCCGAGGCCACAAGCGGCAGCGAGAACAGCTTGCGCAGCGAGCGCTTGCGGTTCTCGAGCCCCTCCGACTGGTGCCGGATCAGCGGCACCGCGGCGGCCCAGCACAGGACCCCGGTCGCCAGCCCGATCAGCGTCGCGAGGCCGAGCGAGACGTGAAACAGCTTGTTCAGCCCCTTGATCGCAAGATAGGCGGCAAAGGCGCCGGCCATGATCCCGATCAGCACCGGCACCCACAGCCGTGCCGCCGCGATCTTGTCCTCGACATACATGATCCGCGCTTTGATGAAGGCGAGGAAGGCCGCCGCGACCACCCCGCCCAGCACCGGCGAAATCACCCAGCTCAGCGCGATCGAGCCGAGCGCGCCCCAGTTCACCGCGCCGAACCCCGCCGCCACGATCCCCGCCCCGACCACGCCGCCGACGATCGAATGGGTGGTCGAGACCGGCGCGCCCAGCCAGGTGGCAAGATGCAGCCACAGCGCCGCGGCCAGCAGCGCCGCCATCATCGCCCAGATGAAATGGGCGGAATCGCTGACTGCGCCCGGGGCAAGGATGCCGGTCGAGACGGTCTTGACCACATCGCCGCCCGCGATCAGCGCCCCCGCGGTCTCGAACACCGCGGCGATGATCAGCGCGCCGCCCAGCGTCAGCGCATTCGCACCGACCGCCGGGCCCATGTTGTTGGCGACGTCGTTCGCGCCGATGTTCAGCGCCATGTAGGCCCCGATCACCGCCGCCGCGACCACGATCAGATGCCCGGGCTGCGCGCCGATGACGAGGCCGGCAGCGACCCCCGCCAGCACGATGAAGGCAAGGGCGATGCCCGGCGCCACCAGCGGCCTGGCGACGAATTGCGTTGCTTCCTCCAGCCGGCCGATCCGCTTCAGGTCCTTGTCGAGCGTCTTCCACTGGTTCACCGGCGGCGTGGCCACGTCTTCCCCCTGCCTCTGCGCATCGTCACGAAACGGCAATCAAACCGTCACAGTCGAGGCGCGAGTAGCCGGTTTGGCCGTGTAAGACAACGCTCGAATGGTCACAGGGCGCGCAGAATCGCCTGCAGTTCCGGCTCGGACACGCGCGCGGCGGCCTCGGCCGGGGCCAGCCATTCGCGCCGGCGCCGGCCCATCTCGGGGAAGCGTTCGGCCATCGCCTCGGTCTCGATCACGAAGACCCGCACCTCGCAGCGCTGCGCCAGCCCGCCCGAGCGGACCTTGTCATAGCTGAAGCTGCCAAGCGCCTCGTGCCGGACCCGGCCGCGGATACCGGCCTCTTCCCAGGCTTCCTGCAGCGCCGCGCCAGCAAGGCTGCGCCCGCGCATCGGCCAGCCCTTCGGGATGATCCAGCGCCCGGTGTCGAGCGAGGAAATCAGCAGCACCTCGGGCGCGCCGTTGCGGTGGCGCAGGCACAGCGCCCCCACCTGCAGCGGGCTCGGCCGCCGCCCCATCAGCCCCGAGACAATCTCGCGAAACCGGATCATTGTGTCTCACTCATACTCATACAGGTTCACTCGTCCTCGTCTCCCACCCGGCCACGCAGCGCCTTGACCGTGCCGCGCACCGTTTTCGCCTTCAGCCGCCGGCGCTGACTGCCGAGCGTGGGTTTCGTCGCCACCCGCCGCTTCGGCGCGACAAGGGCGGTGCGGATCATCTCGGCCAGACGCTCGCGCGCGATCTCGCGGTTGCGCAGCTGGCTGCGGGTCTCCTCGGCGCGGATCACGATCGCCCCGTCGAGCGTCCATTTCCGCCCGGCGAGCCGCTTCAGCCGCGCCTTCACCGCCGCGGTCAGGTTGGGCGAACGCTCTGCCTCGAAACGCAGCTCGACCGCCGTCGACACCTTGTTGACGTTCTGCCCGCCCGGCCCCTGGGCGCGGTTGAAGCTCTCGCTCAGCTCCCAGTCGGCAATCGCCACGCTGTCATTGATCCACAACATGCGGGAAACCTAACCTCCTCGGGTGAAAACGAAAGGGGCCCCGCTTCATCTTGCTGCAAATACCTCGGGGGGCGGGGCAGAGCCCCGCTCAGGCGCGCAATTTTTCGCCGTCATGTCCGGCGATGCGCAGCCGCACGATCGTGCCCTCGGGCATCTCGTGCCCGAACCGGACCTCGGTGAAATACTCGGTCCGCCCGGCCAGACCGCCCTCGACCAGAACCGCGCGTTCCTGCCCGACCTCGGCCTCGAGGTGACGCAAGAGCGCCTCGTGCCCCTTCGCGCGCAGCCGCGCGGCCCGCTCCTTGATCGCCGGGCCCGGCACCCGTGGCATCCGCGCCGCGGGGGTGCCCTGGCGCGCCGAATAGGGGAAGACATGCAGGAAGGTCAGCCCGCAGTCGTCGACGAGCTTCAGCGAATTCTCGAACATCGCCTCGGTCTCGGTCGGGAAGCCCGCGATGATGTCGGCGCCGAAGACGATGCCGGGGCGCAGCTTGCGCGCCTCTTCGCAAAACCGGATCGCGTCGTCGCGCAGGTGGCGCCGCTTCATCCGCTTCAGGATCATGTCGTCGCCGGCCTGCAGGCTGAGATGCAGATGCGGCATCAGCCGCGGCTCGGTGGCGATCGCCTGCATCAGCATCTCGTCCGCCTCGATGCTGTCGATCGAGGAGATCCGCAGCCGTGGCAGGTCGGGCACCAGCTTCAGGATCCGCATCACCAGATCGCCAAGCCGCGGCGTGCCGGGCAGGTCGGCGCCCCAGGAGGTCAGATCGACCCCGGTCAGCACCACCTCGTTGAAGCCGCGGTCGACGAGGCGGCGGATCTGTTCGACCACCACACCCGCCGGCACCGAGCGGGAATTGCCGCGGCCGAAGGGGATGATGCAGAAGGTGCAGCGGTGGTCGCAGCCGTTTTGCACCTGCACATAGGCACGGTGCCGGCCGAAACCGTCGATCAGATGGCCCGCGGTCTCCTTCACCGACATGATGTCGTCGACGCTGACCTTCTCGGTCTTGCCGATGAAATCGGGGCCCTGCGGGACCAGCCCGGCCCAGGTGTCGGGCTGCATCTTCTCGTGATTGCCGATCACCTTCGTCACCTCGGCCATCGCCGCGAAGGTCTCGGGCTCGGTCTGCGCCGCACAGCCGGTGACGATCACCGGCGCGCCGGGATTCTCGCGGGCCAGACGGCGGATTTCCTGCTTCGCCTTGCGCACTGCCTCGGCGGTGACGGCGCAGGTGTTCACGACCACCGCGCCCTCGACGCCCGCCGCCGCGGCAAGCTCCTTCATCGCCTCGGTCTCGTAGGCGTTCAGCCGGCAGCCGAGCGTGGCGAAGACCGGCGGTTTCATGCCCCGACCGCCGCCAGGAAAGCGGGCGTCAGCCGGCCTTCGAAGACCAGCGCCGTCGGGCCGGTCATCCACACCCCGTCCTCGCGCCAGTCGATTTCCAGCCGGCCGCCGTCGACATCGACGATCACCTGCCGCCCGGTCAGCCCCTTCAGATGCGCCGCAACCGCCGTCGCGCAGGTGCCCGAGCCGCAGGCAAGGGTGATCCCCGCGCCGCGCTCCCACACCCGCATCCGCAGATGATCGGGCCCGAGACGCGAGGCAAACTCGACATTCGTGCGCTCGGGGAACAGCGGGTCATGCTCGATCACGGGGCCCAGCCCCGCGACATCGACCGCCTCGGCGTCCTCGACGAAATAGATGCAATGCGGGTTGCCCATGCCCACGGCGACCGGATCGCCCGCAAGCGGCAGGGCCATCGGGTCGCCCACGACCGGGATCGCGGCGGCGTCCAGAATGGGCGCGCCCATGTTCACCGAGACCAGCCCGTCGGCGCGGCGGCGGGCGAAAAGCGTGCCGCGTGCCGTGGTCAGGCTGACCGCATCGCGGCCGAGTGCGCGCATCATCCAGTCGCTGACGCAGCGCGTGGCATTGCCGCAGGCGCCGGCGATCGAGCCATCCGAGTTCCAGAACTCGAGGGTGAAGTCGGTCTCCGTCGCGGGCCGGATCACCGCAAGCTGGTCAAAGCCCACGCCGCGATGCCGGTCGCCAAGCGCACGGGCGAGCGCCGGCGTCACCGGGTCGTCGCCCGTGCGGGCGTCGATCACCACGAAATCATTGCCAAGGCCGTGCATCTTCAGGAAGGGCAGGCCGGCGGAGGGAGTGCGCATGTCGGTCATGGCCGCGCATATAGACCTGCCCGGGTGAATTTTCCAGTGCCGCGATTTTTTTCGGGGGCAGCGTCTTGACCCGTGGGGGGGCTGCCTGTAGAGACCGCCCACACGTGGGCCGTTAGCTCAGTTGGTAGAGCAACTGACTTTTAATCAGTGGGTCGCAGGTTCGAATCCTGCACGGCTCACCACTGACAACCTGTCGGATGACACCCGAGTTTTCCATTTGTGACAGGGGTTTGTCCATGCGCGACGGATGATCCGTCGCCGCGGTGCCCAGCAGCCGAAATACCCTCACAGCGCCGCACAGCGGCCCGATCGTGCGTTGCGGTGCGCGATACGCCGCCAAGGTGGTTCGACTTCCGCACGAGACGCCGCGGCCAGACGTTCGGGCACGCCATCTGCAGCAAATTCGAGGCCGGGGGGCTGTGGCGGGGCAGGGCTGTCGCAAGGCAGAAAAATCCCGGGCGAGAAGGTCTCTGCCCGGGACAAGCTGCAATGTATCGCGGGCAGATCAGATCGCGACGTCGGTGCCGTCGGGGCCGATCACCCGGCTCGGCAGGCCGATCCTGCCCAGCCGTTCGAGGAAGGGCCGCGCCGGCAGTTCCTCGACGTTCGCCATGCGGTGCACGTCCCAGGTGCCCTCGGCCACCATCAGCGCCGCCGCCACCGCGGGCACGCCCGCGGTGTAGGAGATGCCCTGCGAGCCGACCTCCTCATAGGCTTCCTTGTGATCGGCGACGTTGTAGACGAAGACCTCGGTCTCCT
This sequence comes from Paenirhodobacter huangdaonensis, assembly GCF_004022465.1. Lineage (NCBI taxonomy): Bacteria > Pseudomonadati > Pseudomonadota > Alphaproteobacteria > Rhodobacterales > Paenirhodobacter > Paenirhodobacter huangdaonensis. The sequence continues at coordinate 199,414 of NZ_SAVA01000004.1, forward strand.
TGCCGTCCTTGAGCCCCTTCACATAGTCGCCGATGCAGGTCTTGCCGGTATAGTTCGGCGCAAGGCTGGCCGGATCGGGCAGCACCGCCTTCACCACCTTCAGCGGCACCACCTCGAGCCCCTCGGCGGTCTTTACCGGCTGTTCGGACAGCAGGCCGAGGTTCTTCAGCACGGTGAAGACGTTGATGTAGTGATCGCCGAAGCCCATCCAGAACCGCACGTCGGCATCGGGGTAATTGGCCGAGAGCGAATGCACCTCGTCATGGCCCGACAGATAGGCCTTCTGCTTGCCGACGACCGGCAGATCCCATTCCTTGCCGACCTCGAACATGGCGTTTTCCTGCCACTTGCCCCCCTGCCAGGAATAGACCGTGCCGGTGAACTCGCGGAAGTTGATCTCGGGGTCGAAGTTCGTCGCGAAATAGCGGCCATGGCTGCCGGCGTTGATGTCGACGATGTCGATCGAGGTGACGGTGTCGAGATATTCGTCGGCGGCAAAGCGCGCATAGGCGTTCACCACGCCGGGGTCGAAACCCGCGCCGAGGATCACCGTGACGCCCTTTTCGGCGCAGAGCTCGCGCTTCTTCCACTCGTAGTTGCCATACCACGGCGGGGTCTCGCAGATCTTCGCCGGGTCCTCGTGGATCGCGGTGTCGATATAGGCGGCGCCGGTTTCGATGCAGGCGTCCATCACCGTCATGTTGACGAAGGACGAGCCGACATTGATGACAATCTCCGCGCCGGTCTTGCGGATCAGCGCGGCGACCGCGGCGCTGTCCATCGCGTCGACGGCGTGTCCCTCGAACGTGCCCGGCACTTTCATCGCCTTCTTCTCGCGGACCGAGGCAATGATCGCGTCGCATTTCGCCTTGGTACGCGAGGCGATGTGCAGGTCACCCAGGATGTCGTTCGACTGCGCGCATTTGTGGGCGACCACTTGCGCCACGCCGCCGGCACCGATGATGAGCACGTTCTTTTTCACTTCAGCTGGCTCCTTTCACGAGCAAGGGGAAGGGGGGTGTTCAGCCCCTCAGGACAGGGAAGAGGTGTAATCCTCGTAGGTGAATTCGCGGATCAGCTCGACGGTGCCATCGGCGCGACGGATCGCGATCGAGGGCATGGCGACGCCGTTGAACCAGTTCTTCTTGACCATCGTGTAGCCCGCCGCGTCGCGCACCGAGATCCGGTCGCCGACCTGCAGCGGCGCGGCAAAGCGCGCCTCGCCGAAGATGTCGCCCGCAAGGCAGCTCTTGCCCGCGATCTGATAGGGGAAATCCCCCTCCTGCGGCAGCTTGGCGCTTTCGCGGTAGATCAGCAGGTCGAGCATATGCGCCTCGATCGAGCTGTCGACGATGGCGATCTGCTTGTCGTTCTCGAGCAGGTCGAGGACCGAAACCTCGAGCGTGGTCGATTGCGTGATCGAGGCCTCGCCGGGTTCGAGATAGACCTGCACGCCGAAGCGGTCGGAAAATGCCCTCAGCCGCGCGGCCAGTTCCTCGATCGGATAGTTCTCGCCGGTGAAATGGATGCCGCCGCCGAGGCTGACCCAGTCGAGCCGCTCGAGCAGCGGCGCGAAGTCGCGCTCGATCCGGCCGAGCTGTGCGTCGAACAGCGCGAAATCGCGGTTCTCGCAATTGTAGTGGATCATCACGCCCGAGATCAGCTCGGCCACATCGAGGAGCTTCGCGATGTCCCACTCGCCAAGCCGCGAGAACGGGCGCGCCGGGTCGGCAAGGTCGAAGCCGGAGGTCGAGAACCGCGGGTTCAGCCGCACGCCGCGCCGGATGCCGGCCGATTGCGCCGCAAAGCGCCTGAGCTGGCCGGTGGTGTTGAAGATGATCTTGTCGGCGTAACCGCAGGCCTCGTCGATCTCGCGGTCGGACCAGGCCACGGAATAGGCATGGGTTTCCTTGCCGAACTTCTCGCGGCCGAGGCGCAGCTCGTAAAGCGAGGACGAGGTGGTGCCGTCCATGTAGGGCCGCATGATGTCGAAGGCGGACCAGGTCGCGAAGCATTTCAGCGCCAGCAGCGCCTTTGCCCCCGACGCTTCGCGCAGGGCGGCGATCTTGCGCATGTTCTCGAGGAGACGCGCTTCGTCGATCAGGTAGAAGGGTGTCGGAATCATGGGCCCCCCCAAGCGGCAAAGTGAAGCCGCGATATAGGCCCCCGCCCCTGCCTTCGCAAGGAAAACTCAGTCGACCCGCAGCGCGTCCTTCGCTACCGCCAGAGTGTAACCCTTGCGTGAAATGTTCCGGACAAGCAGTTCGGAGACAAGGGCATTGCCGAGCCCGTCGCGCAGCCGCTTGATCCGCGTGGCGCCCGCCGCCTCGTCGCACTCCGCCTCGGGCTTGCCCGAGATCACCGCTTCGATCTGTGCGCCGGTGAGGATGTCGTCGTCCATCCGCGCCTCGGCCAGCACCGCTAGGGTCTCGATCGCGGCGGGGGTCAGCGAGAAGGCCATGTCGTTCAGCATCACCGCGTTCTCGGTGCGGCGGATGCGCAGGCTCTGCACCTCGATCCCGGTGCGGCGGATCTCGCCCATCCGCCGGTTCAGCCCGACGATGGTCAAAAGCAGCACCAGCGCCGCCACCATCAGCGCCGTGGCGAAAACGAGCAGGATGAAGATGATGATCCGATACGAGGTCAGCATCTCGGAAAAGGCGGTGCCGGACTGGCCAAGCACCTCGAGCAGGCGCAGCTGCGTCGGGTCGGTCAGGGCGTCGTTCTGCACGAAGATCTGTTCGACGCGGGCATTGAAGGCATCGGCATCGGGCAGCGACAGGAACAGCAGCGCCGCGGCAAGGCCGAGGATCGCGGTGATGCCCGCCACCCCCCAGGTCACCGCGCGGGCGCCCGTCTTCAGCCCCTCAGTAACGGAGGAAGTATGGTCCGGCACTGGCTTTCCTCTGGTCGAGTCCTTCGGGCCCGAAAATGGACATGATGTTGAGCAGCGTCCAGCCGTCTCGCGCCAGCCGCGGCGCCAATGCGCGGGCGGCCGCCTGTTTCGTGCAGGCATTGTCGGGCAGCTGTGCCACGCCGTAGTGGAGGCGCAGCGGATTGTCCCGCTTGGCCTTGTAATCGGCAAAGCACTGCGCCTGCGCCGGCGCGGCGACCAGCACGGCAAGGGCAATGGCAAGGGCGGAGAGCGCATGTGTCATCATGCCTGCCACGCTGCGATGGGATGTGAAGTTATGCAATGACAAAAGGGGCTTGAGGCCATTGTTATCGGATAACCGGGGGCTGATATTGCGCGGCACGACCTCCCCGGCCAAGGGTGGTGGCATCGCAACTGCGGGCCCTCCCGCATCAGCCAGGACAGATCCCATGACCGGAGTTTTCCGCACCCGCCTGATCGCCGCCGTCACCGCCGCCGCGGTGGGGCTTGGCGCTCTCGCCACCACCGCCACCCCGGCCGCCGCGCTCAGCGACGACGGCAAGCAGGCGCTCGGCTGGGTCGTCGGCATCGGCGCCGCGGCCCTGCTGCTGAACGAGATCGACAAGAACAAGAACAAGAATCACAACACCGAGCGGCGTTACGACAACCGCTACGACAATCGGTACGACAACCGTTACGACAACCGCTACGAGAACCGTTACGATGATCGCCGCGACCGCGACGATGATCGCCGCGGGGCGCGACTCACGGTGCCGGGCAGCTGCCTGATGCAGGTGCGCACCCGCGACGGCCGGCGCGATGTGGTGCGCGGCGATTGCGCGCAGCATTCGCTCGGCCGGGTCTCGCTGCCGCGCAGCTGCGCCTTCGACCTCGTCACCGACCGCGGCCGCAAGGAGCGCGTCTATGGCCGCAACTGCCTCGAGGACCGGGGCTTCCGCATCGGCCGCTACTGAGCCGGACAAGACCGGCAGGAGAGGGCGGGGTCTCCCCGCCCTTTTCCGTTGCACGGCGGGGCCGGAGCGGGCAGGACGTGCGCCATGACACAGGCACCCGATTATTCCTTCGAGCTGGCGGCGCAGGCGCGCGGCCTGATCCGCATCGCCGGCACCGACGAGGTCGGGCGCGGCCCGCTGTGCGGCCCGGTCACTGCCGCCGCGGTGATTCTCGATCCGGCGCGGATCCCCGAGGGGCTGAACGATTCGAAGAAGCTGACGGCGAAGCGCCGCGCCGCGCTGGTGGAGGAGATCACCGCCACCGCCGACTGGTGTGTGGCCCATGCGAGCGTCGAGGAGATCGACAGCCTCAACATCCTGCGCGCCAGCCATCTGGCGATGTGCCGCGCCGTCGCCGGGCTGCGGACACGGCCCGATCATGTTCTTGTGGACGGGAACCGCTTGCCACAAGATCTAGGGGGCTCGGCCGAGGCGATCGTGAAGGGGGACGGGCGCTCCGTCTCGATCGCGGCGGCCTCGATCCTGGCCAAGGAAGCGCGCGATGCGCTCATGGTGGGCTTGGCGCAACAATACCCCGGCTACGGCTGGGAGCGGAACGCGGGCTACCCGACCAGGGACCATCTGCAGGCGCTCCTAGATCTTGGCGTGACCCCCGTTCATAGGCGTTCGTTCAGGCCAGTACACAACATCTTGTGCCAAGCGAAATCTGTAAGTGCTTGATTCAAAAAAGAATTTGACGGGGAATCGCCTTTGACTCATGTTTGACCTCACGAGATCGGCACAAGCCGACACCCATACGGGCAAGCCCGCAAAGGGCAGAATGAGGCAGACATGACGAAAACCACCGTGCGGGCGCAGCAACCGTTGCTGCCGCTCAACCAGATTCTTGCAGGCGACTGCATCGAGATGATGAACAGCTTGCCCGAGGCAAGCGTCGACCTCATCTTCGCCGATCCGCCCTATAACCTGCAGCTGCGTGGCGAGCTGCACCGCCCCGACAATTCCAAGGTCGACGCCGTCGACGACGCCTGGGACCAGTTCGGCTCGTTCGACCATTACGACCAGTTCACCCGCGACTGGCTCGCCGCCGCGCGCCGGATCCTGAAGCCGAACGGGGCGATCTGGGTGATCGGCTCCTATCACAACGTGTTCCGTCTCGGCGCCGAGCTGCAGAATCAGGGCTACTGGATCCTGAACGACGTGGTCTGGCGCAAGTCGAACCCGATGCCGAACTTCCGCGGCAAGCGGCTGACCAACGCGCATGAGACGCTGATCTGGGCCTCGAAGGGCGAGGGCGCGAAATACACCTTCAACTACGAGGCGCTGAAGGCGCTGAACGAAGGCGTGCAGATGCGCTCGGACTGGGTGCTGCCGATCTGCACCGGCAACGAGCGGCTGAAGGACGATGCCGGCGACAAGGCGCATCCGACGCAAAAGCCCGAGGCGCTTTTGCACCGCATCATCCTCGGCACGACGAATCCGGGCGATGTGGTGCTCGACCCGTTCTTCGGCACCGGCACCACGGGCGCCGTGGCGAAGATGCTCGGCCGCGATTACATCGGCATCGAGCGCGAGGAGGCCTATCGCAAGGTGGCGCTGAAGCGGCTCGAGAAGGTGCGCAAGTTCGACAAGGAAGCGCTCGAGACCACCACCTCGAAACGCGCCGAGCCGCGCGTGCCCTTCGGCCAGCTGGTCGAACGCGGCATGCTGCGCCCGGGCGAGGAACTCTATTCCATCGGCAACCGCTTCAAGGCCAAGGTCCGCGCCGATGGCACGCTCGTCGGCAATGACGTGAAGGGCTCGATCCATCAGGTCGGCGCCCATCTCGAGGGCGCGCCCTCGTGCAACGGCTGGACCTACTGGCACTTCAAGCGCGAGGGGAAACTCGTGCCGATCGACCTGCTGCGCCAGCAGATCCGTGCCGAGCTGAACTGATCCCGATCACGGGTTACCGCCAGTGCCCGTGGTCCGCCCGCGGGCACGACCTTGCCCCGCCGTTCGCTCGGCGGGGTCTTTTGGCCAAGGGCCGCCGCGGTCTTTCATCTTGCCCGAAATACCTCGCGGGGGTCCGGGGGCGCGGGGCCCCCGGCGGTCCCGGCCAGACCCCGCTCAGCCGTCCTCGAGATGGGCGCGCAGCTCGCGCAGCACCGGCAGCACGGCGCGCACCTTCTCCGGCCCGATCGAGCGCACCACATCCGCGATCACCGGCATGAAGGCGGCAAGGGCCGCATCGCGCGCCTGCCGCCCGGCGGGCGAGATCGAGACGAACTTGCGCCGCGCGTCGTCCCAGTCGGGGCGGATATGCACATGCCCCGCCCATTCCAGCTTCGACAGCGTGTTGGTCATCGCACCGCGGGTGACGTGAAAGGTCGCGGCCAGCTGCGCGGGGGTGCGCTCCTCGCCGATATGGGCGAGGTGGTTCAGCACCGAGAAATGCGAGATCTCCATGCCGCGCGGCAGCGCCCGGCTCACCGTGTTGCGGGCAAGCTGGTCGACCATGAAGACCTCGGCGAACAGCGAGGCGGCCAGCGGATCCGAGCCGTCGTTCATGGGCCCTCGAAGGCGCGGTCGTGGGCGAGCGAGGGCACGCGGCTGCGGGCTTCGGCGACACGCGCCATGTCGATCTCGACCAGCGTCACCCCGGGCGCCTCGCCGCCATCGGCCAGCACCTCGCCCCAGGGGGCGACGGCCAGGCTGTGGCCCCAGGTGCGGCGCAGCCGCTGGCCGGGTTTGGCGTCATGCACGGCATGGGCGCCGCATTGTGCGGGGGCAAGGACGAAGCAGGTGGTCTCGATCGCGCGGGCGCGGAGCAGGCTTTCCCAATGCGCCGCCCCCGTGGTGTCGTTGAACGCCGCCGGCAGCGTCAGGATCTGCGCGCCGCCCTTCGCGGTGCGGCGGAACAGCTGCGGGAAGCGCAGGTCGTAGCAGATCGCCATGCCGATCTTCGCAAACCCCGCATCGGCCACCACCGCGCGGGTGCCGGGGCGATAGCCCTCCGATTCGCGGTATTTCTCGGTTTCCGAGACATCGACGTCGAACATGTGGATCTTGTCATAGCGCGCGATGATCGCGCCCGAGGGGCCGATCAGGAACGAGCGGTTGGCAAAGCGGCCGTCGGCGTCCTGCGTCTTCAGCCCGAGCGAGCCGATCAGCAGGGTGATGCCAAGCGCCGCGGCCTCGGCGCGCAGCGCGGCGAGCGTCGGGTCGTCTTCCTCGTGGCACAGCACCTCGCGCTGCCAGCCGCGGTCCGAGGACAGCAGGTTGGTGCATTCGGGGGTGAGCACGAAGCCGGCGCCGGCAGCCGCCGCCTCGCGGATGAAGTTCAGCGTGACCGGCAGGTTGGCGGCCGGGTCGTCGCTGACCGAGAGCTGGACAAGAGCGGCCTTCATGCGTCGGCCAGCATCGCGTCGAGCTTGCCCGCCGCATCGAGGGCATGCAGATCGTCGCAGCCGCCGACATGCGCACCGCCGATGAAGATCTGCGGCACGGTGCGCCGGCCGTTCGCGCGTGCGGTCATCGCGCTGCGCAGCGACGGGTCGGCGCCGACATCGGTTTCCTCGAAGCTCACGCCCTTCTTCATCAGCAGCGCCTTGGCGGCGATGCAATAGGGGCAGGTGCGGGTGGTGTAGATCTCGACGCGTTTCATGGGCAATCCCTCCGGTCCGGGCAGATTAGAGGGATTTAGGCGTCTTTCGCAACGCGCGCCAGTGCCGCGACCGAAACCCGCGCCGCGCCGGCCTCCAGCACCGCCTGCGCCGCGGCGGCCAGGGTGGCGCCGGTGGTCATCACGTCATCGACGATCAGCACCGGCCGGCCGGCGATCGCGGCGGCGTGCCGCGCCCGCACGGCAAGCGCGCCGTCGAGGTTGGCGAAGCGCTCCGCGGCGCTGCGGCCGTCCTGACTGGGCGTGGCGCGCCGACGCACCAGAAGGTCGGGCAGATGCGTGCCCCCCGTCGCCCGCGCCACCTCGCGCGACAGCAGCGCCGCCTGATTATAGCGCCGCCGGATCAGCCGCAGCCGGTGCAGCGGCACCGGCGCGATGATCGTGTCCTCGCTCAGCAGCGGCGCCGCGGCCCGGGCGAGCCAGGCGCCGAGCGGGCGGGCAAGGTCGAGCCGGTCGCCATGCTTCAGCGCCAGCACCAGCCGCCGCCCGGTGCCGGCATAGCGCAGTGCCGCGCGCCCCTGCGCCCAGGGCCGCGGCGTGGCGAGGCAGTCGTCGCACTGGACCGGCCCCGTGGCCTCGCCCGGCAGCGGCGCGCCGCAGGTGTCGCAGGCGAGGCCGGTGATGAAGCCGGTCTCGGCCCAGCAGGCGCCGCACAGGCCGAAGTCGGTGGCCACCGCCGCGCCGCAGGCGATGCAGCGCGGTGGCAGCACGACCTGCAGCAGCCGCCGTGCCGCATTGCGGATCGCCGCTGGCATCCGCGCGCGGATCGCCGTACTCTCCGGTCCCATCATGACCACGCCGCTCCCCCTGACCGATCGAGACGCGCTGACGCGCCACCGCCGCCGTGCCGCCGCAGACCCCGCGCTGTTCCTGCACGAGGATGCCGCCGCCGAGCTTCAGGAGAGGCTGCTCGAGGTTAACAGAACGTTTACAGACCCCGCCCTGGTGACGAATTTCCCCGCTCCCTGGCGCGCGGTGCTGCCCGGGGCGAAGGTCGTCGCCGATGACGAGGTGCTGAGCCTCGAACCCGGCGCGCATGATCTTGTCGTGCATGCGCTGTGCCTGCACTGGTCGAACGACATCGTCGGGCAGATGGTGCAGGCGGCGCGTGCACTGCGGCCCGACGGGCTGTTCATCGCGGTGATGTTCGGCGGCCAGACCCTGAGCGAGCTGCGTGCGGCGCTTGGCGAGGCCGAGATCGCCGTCACTGGCGGGCTCAGCCCGCGGGTGCTGCCGATGGGCGAGATCCGCGACCTCGGCGCGCTGATCCAGCGCGCGGGGCTCGCACTGCCGGTCGCCGACAGCGTGATCCGCAAGGTCACCTATCCCGACCCGCTGCGGCTTCTGACCGACCTGCGCGCCATGGGCGAGACCAACGCGCTGAGCGCGCGGCCGCGCCATTTCACCCGTCGCGCGGTGATCGCCGAGGCGCTGCGCCACTATGCCGAGACCTTCGCCGAGCCCGATGGCCGGGTGCGGGCGACCTTCGACATGGTCTGGCTGACCGGCTGGAAGCCGCATGAAAGCCAGCAAAAGCCGCTGCGCCCGGGCTCGGCCGCGCATCGGCTGGCCGAGGTGCTGGGCACTTTCGAGCTGCCGACGGGCGACAAGGCGGGGCGCTGAGCGCCCGGCTCAGCCAAGCGCGGTCAGGAAGCCCTTCGACCACCAGTGCACATCCTTCTTCAGAAGGAGCTGCATCATCCCCTCGTGCCGGCGCTGGCGCTCGGCCAGCGGCATGGCGAGCGCGGTCATCATCGCCGTCGCCATCTGCTCGGGGTCGTGCGGGTTCACGGTGAGCGCGTCGACCAGCTGCTCGGAGGCGCCGGCGAACTGGCTCAGGATCAGCACGCCCGGGTCCTCCGGGTCCTGCGCCGCGACGAATTCCTTCGCAACGAGGTTCATCCCGTCCATCAGCGGCGTCACCAGCGCGATGTCGGCGGCGCGGTAGAGCCCGGCCAGCACCTCGCGCGGGATCGGGCGGTTGATGAAGCGGATCGGCGTCCAGGTGATGTCGGCGAAGGTGCCGTTGATCTGGCCCGAGAGGTGCTCGGTCTCCTGGCGGATGTCGTCATAGGCCGGCACCCCCTCGCGCGTCGGCGGCGAGATCTGGATCAGCGAGACGAGGCGGTGCCAGTCCTCATGCCGTTCGAGGAATTCGCCGAAGGCGCGGAAGCGCTGCGGCACGCCCTTGGTGTAGTCGAGCCGGTCGACGCCGATCATCAGCCGCCGGTTCGGCTTGACCAGCCCCTCGGGCAGTTTCGTCACCTGCTCCTCGGCGAGGGTGCGGAACTCGGCCGCGTCGATGGCGATCGGGAAGGCGGCGATGCGCAGCTGCCGCGGCTCGAGGTGGATGAACCCGCCGGCAAGCTCGGTCGCGCCGCCGATCTGCACCATCGCATCCATGCAGTTGCGCACGTCGCGTTCGGATTGCAGGCCGACAAGCTCGTAATGCGCAAGCCATGCGCACAGCTCGGGCCCGTTCGGCAGCGCCTGCAGGGCAAGCGGCGTCGGGAAGGGGGTGTGCAGGAAGAACCCCATCCGGTTTTGCGCGCCCAGCACCCGCAGGTCATGGGCCAGCGGCAGCAGGTGGAAATCATGCACCCAGATCCGATCGTCGGGCTTGAGCACCTGAAGCAGCATCTTCGCAAGGCGCCGGTTCACCGCCTTGTAGCCCGCAAGATAGTCGCCGCGGATGTCGAGCAGGTCGGTGCGGCCGTGAAACAGCGGCCAGAGCACCGAATTCGCATAGCCGTGGTAATAGCTTGCCTGTTCCTCGGGACTGAGGTCGAAGGCCAGGCGGCGGAACGGGCCGCCCTCGATCTCGGTGAAGCGGTTCTCGGGGGTCTCGACCAGCGTGTCGGAGGTGCCGATCCAGACCCCGCCGCGCTCGGTCAGGGTGTCGGCGAGGGCAACCACCAGCCCGCCCGAGGGGGTGGGGCCAAGCGGCAGGCGATTCGACAGGCAGATCAGACGTCCCATCTCAGCCCTCCATGCCAAGCCAGCGCAGCACCGCGCCGGGATCTGGCAGGCGATAGCGCGCCGTGCTGTCGCCGGGGCCGACCTTGACGCCGAAACCGCCCTGCGCGCCGGCCCAGGCGAGCGCCGGCTCGTCGGTGGCATCGTCGCCCAGAAAGACCGGCGCGCGGCCGGCAAAGGCGGGCAGCGCCGCGAGTGCGGCGAGCGCCCGGTCCTTCGAGGCGCCTTCGGGTTTCAGCTCGAAGGCCATCTTCGCGGGTTGCACGGCAAATCCCGGGCTTGCCGCGGCGAGGGCGTCGGCGAAGGCTGCCACCGCGGCCCCGGCCGCTGGCCGGTCGCGGAAATGCACCGCGCCGCCGAGTGTCTTCGGCTCGTAGAGCAGGCCTTCGCGGGCGGCAAAGGCCGAAAGCGCCGCCTGCACCGCGCCGATGCCGGCGGGGGCATGGGCAAGGGGGGGCGTCATCCCCCGCGCCTCGGCGCCGTGGCTGCCGACGAGCAGGCCCTCGAAGCCGTCGAGGAAGCGGGCGAGTTCCGGCAGCGAGCGGCCCGAGACGATGGCAAGCGCGCCGTCGAACGCGTCGGAGAGCCGGCGCAGATGCGCGGCAAGGCCCGGCGGCACCACCACTGCGTCGGGGCGCGGCGCGATGCCGACAAGGGTGCCGTCGAAGTCGAGAAAAAGCGAGGCGTGCGCGGGCGCGAGCGCGGGTGGGGCGCTTTGCGAAATCATCATGCTGAAAGTCATGCCTTCAAGGTAGGGTGTTCTGTGCTGATTGCAACGGTCGCATTGACCCGGGGGCAAAACGCGATAAGTCGGGGGTGGCTCCCGAAGCGACAGGACATGAGATGAAGATCGACCCGAACCCGCGCCTTGCCCACGCCCCCGCAGACCACCCGCCGGTGCCGCAAGCGAAGATCGGGGTGCTCTTTGCCAATCTCGGCACGCCGGACGCGACCGACTACTGGTCGATGCGGCGCTATCTGAGTGAATTCCTCTCGGACAAGCGGGTGATCGACATCCCGTCGTGGAAATGGCAGCCGCTGTTGCAGCTGATCATCCTGACGAAGCGGCCGTTCACCTCGGGGGCGAATTACCGCTCGATCTGGAACACCGAGGCGAACGAAAGCCCGCTGATGACGATCACCAAAAACCAGGTGGCGAAGCTGCGCGAGGCGATCGAGGCGCGCTTCGGCACCGGCGTGATGGTCGATTTCTGCATGCGCTACGGCAATCCCTCGACCGCCTCGGTGGTCGATCGGATGGTGCAGGCGGGCTGCGAGAAGATCCTGTTCTTCCCGCTTTATCCGCATTACGCGGGCGCCACGAGCGCCACCGCGAACGATGCCTTCTTCCGCGCGCTGATGACGCAAAAGCGCGCGCCCGCCGCCCGCACCGTGCCCGAGTATTTCGACCGGCCGAGCTATATCGACGCGCTCGCGCAATCGGTCGAGCGGGTCTATGCCACGCTGCCCGCCCGCCCCGACGTGCTGGTGGCCTCCTATCACGGCATGCCGAAGCGCTATCTGATGGAGGGCGACCCCTACCATTGCCAGTGCCAGAAGACCTCGCGCCTGCTGATGGAACGGCTTGGCTGGCAGAAGGGCGATATCGACACCACCTTCCAGTCGGTCTTCGGCCGCGAGGAATGGCTCAAGCCCTATACCGTCGAGCATGTGGCCGAGCTTGCGAAGGCCGGCAAGAAGAACATCGCGGTGATCTCGCCGGCCTTCTCGGCCGATTGCATCGAGACGCTCGAGGAGATCAACGGCGAGATCCGCGAGGCCTTCGTGCATGCGGGCGGCGAGAGCTTTACCTACATCCCCTGCCTCAACGACGACGAACCGCATGTGCGCGCGCTGATGGAAGTGGTCGAGGAAAACCTCGCCGGCTGGACCCGCTGATCCCTCAGAAGATCTCGAACAGACCCGCCGCGCCCTGGCCGCCGCCGATGCACATCGACACGACGCCAAGGCGCGCGCCGCGGCGGTGGCCCTCGAGCAGCAGGTGCCCCGCCATGCGGGCGCCCGACATGCCGTAGGGATGGCCGATCGCGATCGCGCCGCCGTTCACGTTCAGCCGCTCGTCGGGAATGCCGAGCCGGTCGCGGCAGGGCAGCAACTGTGCCGCGAAGGCCTCGTTGATCTCCCACAGGTCGATGTCCTCGACGCGCAGCCCGGCGCGGTCGAGAAGCCGCGGGATCGCGCGCAGCGGGCCGAGGCCCATCTCCTCGGGCGCGCAGCCGGCCACGGCAAAGCCGCGCAGTGCGCCAAGCGGGGTCAGCCCGCGCCGCGCCGCCTCGGCCGCCGACATCAGCACGCAGGCCGAGGCGCCGTCCGACAGCTGGCTCGCATTGCCGGCGGTGACGCAGCCCTCGGCGCCCAGCACCGGGGCCAGCGCCGCCAGCCCCTCGGCCGTGGTGCCGGGGCGGTTGCATTCGTCCTGTTCGAGCCGCGCCGGCTCGCTCCGGGTCTCGCCGCTCGCCTTGTCGGTGACGCGGCGCAGGGCCTCGACCGGCACGATCTCGGCCGCGAACCGGCCTGCGGCCTGGGCCGCCGCGGTGCGCGCCTGGCTTTGCAGCGCATAGGCATCCTGTGCCGACCGGCTGACGCCGCAGCGCTGTGCCACCACCTCGGCGGTCTCGATCATCGTCATGTAATAGCTGTCGGGCACCCCCGGGCAGCGGTAGCGGCTGCCGTTCCACGTTGCGTTCTGCACCAGCGAGATGCTGTCGAGCCCGCCGGCCAGCGCCACCTCGACGCCCTCGACGGCGATCATGTGGGCGGCCGCAGCGATCGCGTTCAGCCCCGAGGCGCATTGCCGGTCGACGGTCGCCGCGGCCACCGTGTCGGGCAGGCCCGCGGCCAGCACCGCATGGCGCGCGACGTTCACCCCGGTGCTGCCCTGGGTCAGGGCCGAGCCGAAGACCGCCTCCTCGATCTCGCCGCCCTCGAGGCCGGCGCGGGCCACCGCGGCGCGGATCGCATGGGCGGCCAGTGCCGGCCCCTCGAGGTCGTTGAAGGCGCCGCGATAGGCCTTGCCGATCGGCGTGCGGGCGGTGGAGACGATGACGGCTTCGCGCATTCTTTGGGTCCTCAGACGGGTTCGACGCCGCACCAGTCGGCGATGAAAAGGGCGGTGGAGCGGGTGACGCGGCGGATGCTTTCCAGCTCGACGCGCTCGTCGAAGCCGTGGATCGCCTCGGCGCGCGGGCCATAGACGATGGCCGGCGTGTCGGCATAAAGGCCGAAGAAGCGCGCGTCGGTGGTGGCGGTGATGGCGCGGCGCGGCAGTGCCTCGCCGGTGGCGCCCAGATGGGCGCGGTCGATCGTCTCGATCGCGGCGCGGGCCGTGGCCGAGCCGTCGTCCGAGAGCGCATAGCCCTCGGCCATGAAGCCGTGATAGACGAGCTCGGGCAGGGCGTCGCGCAGGAAGGGATTGGCGCGGGCGGCGTCGCGGATCACTTCCTCAATCTCGGCGCGGGCGGTGGCCAGATCCTGCCCCGGATAGACCGCGATGCGCAGGTCGAAGACGCACCAGGCGGGCACCGAGCTCGGCCAGTCGCCGCCGGTGATGCGGCCGATGTTCAGGTTCACCGGGTGATGGGCATGGGCGAAATCGTGATGGCGGCAGGCCGGGGCGTTCCAGCGCGCCTCGAGCCCGTGCAGCGCCTCGATCAGCGGGAAGGCGGCCTCGATCGCATTCGCGCCGCTGCCGGCATAGGCGACATGGGTCGGCAGGCCGCGCAGATGCACCTGACACCAGATCACCCCGAGCTGCGCGGTGACGAGGCTTTCCTCGAAGGGCTCGGGGATCAGCGCCGCATCGGCGCGATAGCCGCGCACCAGACAGGCAAGGGCGCCATTGCCGGTGCATTCCTCCTCGACCACCGATTGCACGAAGACATCGGCCGCCGGCTGCAGCCCGAGCGCGCGCAGCGCATCGAGCGCGAAGAGGTTCGAGGCCAGCCCCGCCTTCATGTCGCCCGCGCCGCGGCCGTAAAGCCAGCCGTCCTCGATGCGCGGTGCGAAGGGCGGGGTGCTCCACATCTCCCCGGGGCCTGCTGGCACCACGTCGACATGGCCGTTCAGGATCAGCGAGCGGCCCTTGCGGCTGCGGCTGCGGTGGCTGCCGACGACGTTCCAGGCGTCCTCGTAAGGGGTGAGGACGGGCGAGAAGCCGGGCTGGTCGCGGATCTCGTCAAGCGCGATCTGCCAATGGTCGACGGCAAGGCCGCGCGCGGCCATCTCATCTGCCATGAAGGCCTGCGCGCTCTGCTCGTTGCCGCGCGTCGAGGGATGCGCGGTCAGCTCGCACAGGAAGTCGATCTCGCGCTCGAAGAGCGCATCGACCGCCGAGAGGATGCGGGTGGAAAGGTCGGGGTCCATGATCTTTTGCCTCAGAATGTCGGAATGTCGCCCACGGGCAGGGCGATCGGGGCGCCGGTCGCCTCCTGCACCTCGCGCGCGGTGACGCCGCGGGCGAGTTCGCGCAGGGCGAAGCCCGCGGGGGTGATGTCGACCACCGCAAGATCGGTGAAGATCCGCGCGACATGGGCGGTGGCGGTGAGCGGCAGCGAGCAGCGGGCAAGCAGCTTCGGATTGCCCTTGCGGTCGGTGTGGGTGGTCAGCACCACCACCCGCCGCGCCTTCTGCGCCAGCTCGATCGCGCCGCCCGCGCCCGGCGAGAACCGCCCGGGGATCTTCCAGTTCGCCAGATCGCCGGTCTCGGCCACCTCGAAGGCGCCGAGCATGGTCAGGTCGAGC
The DNA here is from genome assembly GCF_004022465.1 of Paenirhodobacter huangdaonensis. Lineage (NCBI taxonomy): Bacteria > Pseudomonadati > Pseudomonadota > Alphaproteobacteria > Rhodobacterales > Paenirhodobacter > Paenirhodobacter huangdaonensis. The sequence goes on from NZ_SAVA01000004.1 coordinate 214,664, forward strand.
CGGCCCGAGCGCACCAGCGCAAAGCTCACCGCGCTGTCGAAATAGGCCGAGCCCGGGATCGGCGAGACATAGGCGCCGCCGGCGTCGATCAGGTTGCGGTCGGCCTCGGCCGCGGGCAGCGTCGGGCCGATGCCGGCCATGCCGTTCTCGGTGTGCAGGCAGACCGGGAAGCCCGCGGGCAGATGGTCGACCACCTGCGTCGGCAGGCCGATGCCGAGGTTCACCACCATGCCCGGGGTGATCTCGCGGGCGGCGCGGGCGACCATGCGCCGGCGCGGATCGGGGGTCTTATCGTCTGACAACGCCGTATTCCTCGCTGATCTCGGTAAGCGGACAGATCCGGTCGACGAAGACGCCGGGGGTCTCGACCGCGTCGGGGGCCAGCCCGCCGAGCGGCAGGAGCGTCTCGGTCTCGGCGATGACGAGGCGCGCGGCCATCGCCATCAGCGGGTTGAAGTTCCGCGCCGTGGCGACATAGGCGAGGTTGCCGAAACGGTCGGCGCGGTCGGCGTGGATCAGTGCCGCATCGGCACGCAGCGCGGTCTCGACGAGCAGCGGGCGGCCCCCGACCTCGACGCGCTGCTTGCCGGCGGCCAGTTCGGTGTCGAGCCCGATGTCGGTCAGGATCGCGGGCAGGCCCGCCCCGCCGGCGCGGATGCGCTCGGCCAGAATGCCCTGTGCGCAGAACTCGACCTCGAGCCGGCCCTCGTTCATCGCGGCGATGGCATGGGCGTTCAGCCCGATATGGGTGGCGATCAGCTTGCGCACCCGGCCCGCGGCGATCAGGTGGTCAAGGCCCATGCCGGTCTCGTTGGCGTCGTTCTTGATCAGGGTGAGCCCGGTCTGTCCCTGCCGCAGCAGCTCGCGCAGCAGGGTGAAGGGGGTGCCGGGCACGCCGAAGCCGCCCACCATGATCGTGGCGCCATCCGGGATGGCGGCGATGGCCGCCTCGATCGAGGCGGTCTTGTCGGGAAGGCTGGTCACGCCGCGGCCTCCGCCTGCACCGGCAGGTCATGCGCCGCGGCAAAGGCATCGAGCGCGTCGATCAGAATCGCCATCAGCTCGTCGATCTGCGCCTCGGTGATGATCAGCGGCGGGCAGACGAGGAAATGGTCGCCCTCGACCCCGCCGCGGGTGCGGCGCGAATAGATGATGAGACCGCGGTCATAGGCGAGTTCCACCAGCTCGCTGTAGGCGTTCCATTCCTTCGGCAGCGGCGCCATCGTGGCGCGGTCCGAGACCATCTCGAAGGCCAGCAGCAGCCCCTTGCCGCGGACATGGCCGATGAAGGGATAGCGTTCCATCAGCGCCTCGAGCCGGGCCTTCAGCACCTCGCCCATCTGCGCGCCATGCTCGATGATCCCGTGCTCTTCCATCTCGTCGAGCACCGCAAGCCCTGCGGCGCAGGCGAGCGGGTTGCCGGCATAGGTGAAGCCGTGCAGGAAACCGCCGGCATCAAGCAGCGCCTCGACCATGTCGGCGCGCGCCGCCACCGCACCGAGCGGCGCATAGCCCGCACCGAGCCCCTTCGACATCGCCACGATGTCGGGGGTGATGCCCCAGTGCTCGCAGGCGAGGAAGGTGCCGGTGCGCCCGGCGCCGGTCATCACCTCGTCATAGATCAGGATCACGCCGTATTCGTCACAGATCTCGCGGATCCGGGTGTAATAGCTGTCGGGGGCAACGAGCGCGCCGGTCGAGGCGCCGCCCACCGGCTCCATGATGAAGGCAAGCACGGTCTCGGGGCCCTCGGCCTCGATCCGCTCGCGCAGCATCTCGGCATAGCGGATGCCACGCGCCTCTTCGGTCAGGTTGTCGAGGTCGAGATAGGTCTGCGGCGCCTTCACATGCGGCATCTCGCGGAACATCGGCGCGAAGGGGCCGGCGAACAGCTTGCCGCCGGTCAGCGCCAGCGCGCCAAGGGTGCCGCCGTGATAGGCGGGGCTGCGCGAGATCACCTTCCAGCGGCTGTGCTGGCCCTGGGTGACGGCATATTGCCGGGCGAGCTTTTCGGCCGTCTCCACCGCCTCCGAGCCGCCCGAGACGAAGAAGATCCGGTCGAGCCCCGCGGGCATGCGCGCGGCCAGACGCGCCGCCAGATCTTCGGAGGGGCGGGTGCGGAAATGCAGCCGGTAGCCGAAGGTGGCGCGGTCCATCTGCGCCTTCATCTTCGCCAGCACCGTCGGGTTCGAATGCCCGATGTTCGACACCATCGCCCCCGACGAGCCGTCGATGTAGCGCTTGCCGCTTTCGTCATAAAGATAGATCCCCTCGCCGCGGTCGAGGAAGGGGCGCGGCTGGCGCGACTGGTAAAACAGATGGGACTGATTCTCGGTCATTTTGCACCTTCGAGATATTTGCGCAGGAAGTTCCGGGTCCGCTCCTGGGCGGGGGTCTTGAACACCACCGAGGGCGGGCCTTCCTCGACGACGACACCGCCGTCCATGAAGATCACGCGGTCGCAGACCGAGGCGGCGAAATCCATCTCGTGGGTCACGATGATCATCGTCATGTGCTCTTCGGCGAGGCGCTTCATCACCTGGTTCACCTCCTCGACCAGCTCGGGATCGAGCGCCGAGGTCGCCTCGTCGAACAGCATCAGCTTCGGTTTCATCGCCAGCGCCCGGGCGATCGCGACGCGCTGCTTCTGCCCGCCCGAGAGCTGCGAGGGGTAATAGTCGATGCGTTCGAGCATGCCGACATGGGCAAGCTGCTCCTCGGCCAGCCGGTTCGCCTCGGCCTCGCCAAACCGCTTGAGCAGCTTCGGCGCCATCGTCACGTTCTGCCGCACGGTCAGGTGCGGGAACAGGTTGAAGTGCTGGAACACCATGCCGATGTGCTGGCGCATCTCGTTGATATGCGCCTCGTACTGGTGGTGCGGCAGGGTCTTGTTCACCTGCACGCCTTCGAGCAGCACCTCGCCCGCGCTGAGCGGATCGAGATCGTTGATCGCACGCAGCAGCGTCGACTTGCCCGAGCCGGAGGGGCCGATGATCGCGACGATCTCGCCACGGTTCACCGTCAGGTTGACGTCACGCAGCACCTCGAGCGAGCCATAGGATTTCTGCGCGTGGCGGATTTCGACGAAAGGGGTCTGGGTCATGTCGCTTCCGATCTCTCAGCGGGAGAGCCGGATGCGCCGTTCGATCCGGCGCAGGACGGCTTCCATCCCGAGGTTGATGACGTAGTAGAGAACCGCGGCCGCGGCGTAGAACTCGAAGGCGCGGTAGGTGCGGCCGATCGCGAGCTGCGCGGCAAGGGTCAGCTCGGCCACCCCGATCACCGAGACGAGGGCCGAATCCTTGAGCAGCGCGATCATGTTGTTGCCGATCGGCGGCACCACCGAGCGCACCGCCTGCGGCACCACGATCCGCACCAGCGCCTGCGGCCGCGACAGGCCGAGCGTGCGCGCCGCCTCCATCTGGCCGCGGTCGACGGCGAGGATTGCGGTCTGGATCAGCTCGGAATTGTAGACCGCGTAATGCAGGCCCAGTCCGATCACCCCGGCGACGAAGGCGGGCAGGTCGATGCCGATCTGCACGAGGCCGAAATAGATCAGGAACAGCTGCAGCAGCAGCGGCGTGCCCATGAAGAGCCAGGCGACGAAGCGCGCCGGCAGGCGGATCGCCCAGGGCCCGTACAGCGCGATCACCGCAAGCGCGATGCCGCCCAGGAAGCTGAGCACGGCCGAGACGACGGTCAGCAGCACCGTCCACAACGCCCCGAGCAGCAGCGCCCCGGCGAAGGACGGCACGACGGAGAAATCAAGCCCCATGGCGTGCACCTTTCGGCTGGAGAAGAGGGTGGGAGCGGCTCATGGCAGGCGCACCCGGCGGTCGAGGAAGGTGATGACCTTGCCGGTCGCGGTGATGATCGCGAGGTACAGGACGCCGGCGAGCAGGAACATCTCGAACGGCTTGTAGGTCGAGCCGATGTAGCGCTGCGCGGTATAGGTCAGCTCGATCACCGAGATCGCCGAGACGAGGGCGGTGGCCTTGATCTGGGCGTTGATGTTGACGCCGAGCGGGCGGATCATCAGCCGCATCGCCTGCGGCAGCACCACCTTGCGGAAGGCCTGCGGCCGCGACAGGCCGAGGGTGCGGGCGGCCTCGATCTGGCCATGATCGACGGCGATGATCGCACCGCGCATCGTCTCGGTCATGTAGGCGCCGATGTTGATGCCAAGGCCGATCACCCCGGCCGAGAAGGCATCAAGCTGAAGGCCGATCTGCGGCCCGCCGAAATAGAGCAGGAACAGCTGGATCAGCGCCGGCGTGCCGCGGATGACGCTGACATAGGCGGCGCCGAGAAAGCGCAGCGCGGCGTGGCGCGACAGCCGCGCCGCAGCGCCGAGCGCGCCGCAGGCAAGCCCGATCAGCACGGTCAGCACCGAAAGCTCGACGGTGACGACGGCCGCCTGCAGGAAGAAGGGATAGACCCTCAGGATGAGATCTGTGTCCATGACGGGCGGACCTGTCGCTTGGGGGATCGGACGCGGCGCACCGCCCGGGCGCGAAGGGCCGGGCGATGCGGGCGGGGGCGGACGTCAGCGGATGTCGCCGCCCACCCATTTCTGCGCGATCGCCAGATAGGTGCCGTCGGCCTGCATCGCGTCAAGCGCGTCCTGCATCGCCTTGTGCAGTTCGGGGTTGCCCTTGCGGATGGCGATGCCGGCCTCGTCGGCCACGCCCGGCAGCTCGACCTCGAGCTGGCGCACCGGCGCATCCTGGCTGCGGATCGCCAGCAGCACCGGGATGTCGTCGTTCACGATCGCGTCGACGCGGCCGTGCTCGAGCTCCATCAGCAGTTCCGGCAGGCCCTTGTAGGTGCGCACCTTGTAGCCCGCCTCGCGCGCCCATTGCTCGTGCGTCTCGCCGAGAGTGGCGCCGAGCGTCGCCGACTTCAGGTCGTTGAGCGTGGCGATCTTGCTGTCCTTGGCGACGAAGATGCCGCGGCGCATCCGGTAATAGGGGCCGACGAAATCGACCACCTGCTTGCGCTCGTCGGTGATCGACATCGAGCCGACGATGGCGTCGTACTTGTTCGCCAGCAGCCCGCCGATGATGCCGTCCCAGGCGGTGGTGACGATCTCGACCTTCAGGCCCATGCGCTTGCCGATCTCGGTGCCGATCGCCGGGTCGAAGCCGACGACCTGGTTGCTGTCATCGACGAAGTTGAAGGGCGGGTAGGCGCCCGACATGGCGATGCGCAGCACGCCCTTGTCCTTCAGCGTGGCCAGTTCGTCGGCCGCGGCCGGACCTGCAAGGCCAAGCGCCACGCCCGCAACGAGGGCGGATTTGAGAAAACTTCTGCGGCTGGTCATTTCGTGCACTCTCCTGTTGGGGGACGCCGTCGGTGCGGCGACTCTTGATGATTTTGTGCAGCGGCACCGGGGCCGCTCTGTGATGGAGGTTGCACGTCACGCAGTATTACGCAAATAAGTAATGAGAATTATCAATATAGATATGATCAATGGTCAGGCCCTACGAACAGCGTTTCCCCTGGACCCTCGACTGGAACCTGCTGCGCACCTTCATGGTGGTGGTGGAGCAACGCGGCATCTCGCGCGCGGCCGATTTCCTGGGCCTGAAACAGCCGACGATCTCCTCGGCGCTGAAGCGGCTCGAGGACAGCGCGGGGCATCAGCTGATCGTGCGAAAACCCAATGATTTCCGGGTGACACGCGCGGGACAGCTGCTTTATGCCGAATGTTCCTCGATCTTCGGGGCGGTGTCGCAGCTGCCCTCGCTGCTGGAAACCGGCAGCACCGAGCTGCGCGGCCACATCGCCATCGCCACCACCTCGCATGTGGTGTCCGAGCATTTCGACGAGGTGCTGCGCGCCTTCACCGAGCACCAGCCGAAGGTCAGCTTCTCGATCACCGTGGCGGAAAGCGACGAGGTGGTCAGCCGGATCAGCCAGAACCGCGCCTCGCTCGGGATCTGCCTGCTGAACCGGATCCCGCCCGAATTGCAGGCGCAGGTGCTTTACCGCGAATATTTCGGCCTGTTCTGCGGCCCGCATCACCGGCTGTTCCACCAGCCGCAGATTGCGCTGTCCGAGCTTGAGGACGAGCGCGCGGTGTCGTTCCAGACCGAGGTCGAGGGCGGCGCGCTCGAGCCCGTCACCCGGCTGCGGCTGCGCGCCAAGATCTCGACGCGCTGGAGCGGGGTGTCGTCGAACCTGCTCGAGCTGCGGCGGATGATCGTGTCGAACGTCGGTATCGGCGCGCTGCCGCTGCATGTGGCGCGGGCGGATGTCAGCCAGGGCCTGCTGCGCCAGCTGCCGCCCTATGACGAGCTGCCGCTGGTGAACATCTACCTGCTGACCAACCCGCGCCGGCGGCTGTCGGATGCCGAGGCGGCGCTGGTGAAGGCCTGCAACGAGATGCTGCAGCGCGTCGATCTGCGCGAGCGCACCTACAGCTAAGGGGGGCTGGGGAACGGGCATGAAAAAAGGGCCCCGGGGGGCCCTTTTGCATCCGCCGTGCGGCGTGGCTCAGATCAGCACGACCTGGGTGCCGACCTTGGTCAGGCCGTAGAGTTCCTTGATGTGCTGGTTGTAAAGACCGATGCAGCCGTTCGACGACTTGCGCCCGATCTTGCGGGTGTCGTGGGTGCCGTGGATGCGGTAATACTGCCAGCTGAGATAGAGCGCATGGGTGCCAAGCGGATTGTCCGGGCCCGCGGGCACGAAATCCGGCCAGTCGGGGTTGCGCTGCTTCATCGAGGGGGTGGGCGACCAGGTCGGGCCCTCGACCTTGCGGATCACCTCGGTGCGGCCGCGGCGGGTCAGCTCGTCCGAGACCGGAACCGAGGTCGGGTAGAGCTTGTAGACCGACTGGTCGGCGGACCAGAAATGCAGACACCGCGAGACCGTGTCGACGAGGATGGCGCCGTTCGTGGTGTTGCTGAAATAGTCGTGCCAGTCGAGCTCGCGGAAGCTCGAGATGTTGCGGCGCATGTTGGTGTTCGCCGATTCCTCGAAGCTCTCGAGGCCGGCGTCGGGCGTCTGGGCGAACACGGCAGGGGCAGCAAGGCTTGCCCCGGCGAGCGCTGCAGTGCCGAGGAAAGCGCGACGATCAAGCGTTTTGCGCGCGATGGTCATGGGTCAACTCCGCTTGCGGCCGAGTCCCGCGGCCGCTTCGCGCGCAGCATTAGTGCGCCTTTGCCGCAGGTGCAAATCAAACCATCGTCATTAGGTGATTTCACGCAACTGTGGGTTTGCGTGGCCTCGGCCAGCGGTGTAAGGCTCGGCGCTGAAATTCCAGGGGACAGAGAATGACCAGCGTGAAAGCCCTGATGCTGCTTGCCGTGATGGCAGTGGCCGCCTGCCAGCCCGCGGGGCCCGAACTCGGCCCTGACGGCAAGCCCTTGCCGCAGGTGTACCAGATCACCTCGAAGGTCGGGAAGGAAATCCCCGGTCGTGTGCTCGAGGCGGTGAACTCGCTGCGCGCCGCGCGCGGCACCGCGCCCGTCGCGCTGAACCCGCAGCTGATGGCGGCGGCGGCGGCGCATTCGCAGGACATGGCGCAGCAGAACCGGCCGTGGCACTGGGGCTCGGATGGCTCCTCGCCGCTCGACCGGGCGCGCCGGCAGGGCTTCAACGGCGAGGTGGTGGGCGAGAACATCTCGGAGACCTACGAGACCGAGACCGAGACGCTCTCGGCCTGGATGAGCCTGGCCGACACCCGCGACGTGATCCTGAACCCCTCGGCGACCGATATGGGCTTTGCCTGGTATCAGGAGCCCTCGGGCAAGATCTGGTGGACCATGGTGACCGGGCACAACTGAGCCCGGTCCGCTTCCGTCAGCGCATGAAAAAGGGCCCCGCGGGGCCCTTTGCCATGTCCGGGATCTGCGTCCGGGATCTGCCCGCCGCTCAGGGCATCAGGAACACCGGCGTGCCGGGGTTGACCATGGCATAGATCTCCTCGATCTCGGGGTCGGTCACCGCGACGCAGCCGGCGGTCCAGTCCTGGCGCCCGCCGTCCTTGCCGGCGCGGCCATGGATGAAGATGTCGCCGCCGGGCTTGCGGCCGAGCGATTCGGCGAAGACGCGGTCCTGGTCATTCGGGTAGGAGATCCCGAGCGACAGGTGATAGGCCGAATTCGGGTTGCGGCGGTTGATGTAGTAAAGCCCCTCGGGGGTGCGGCCGTCGCCCTCGAACTGCTTGCGGCCGACCGGGTTGCCGCCAAGCGCGACCTTGTAGTCGCGCACGACCTTGTCACCCGAGATCAGATACATCTCGCGCTGGGCCTTGTGCACCTGGACCTGGGTCACGGGCGGGCCGGAATAGCGTTGAAACTTGCTCGAATCCCCGCCACAGGCGGAGAGGAACGGAACGGTCGAAAGTCCCGCAAGAAGTGTGCGCCGGTGCATGTTCATGCCTGTTATCTGCTGCTCATTTTTCGCTGATCCTAGCACAATCCTCGGATCGCGCGAAGCCCCTAGCGCCGCTCGAAACGCGCTGCAAGCTCGACATGCGCCGACCAGCGGAATTGATCGACGACGATCAGGTCTTCGAGTGAAAAACCGGCATCCAGCAGACGGCGGGCGTCGCGCGCGAAGGTGACGGGGTTGCACGAGACATGCACCAGCCGGCCGAGTCGCGAGGCGGCGATCTCGCCGATCTGGGCCTCGGCGCCGGCGCGGGGCGGGTCGATCACCACCGCGTCGAATCGGTCGATCTCGTCGGGCAGCAGCGGCCGGCGGAACAGGTCGCGCGCCTCGTGGGTGACGCGCTTGAGGCCCTGCGCCTCGCGCCAGCCGCGATCGAGTGCCGCGAGCATCGCGGCCTCGCCCTCGACGGCGTGGACCTCGGCGGTCTCGGCCAAGGGCAGGGCGAAGGTGCCGCAGCCGGCGAAGAGATCGGCGACGCGGGCGGCCCTGCCCACGGCCTGCCGCACGAAGCCCACCAGCGCCGCCTCGCCCTCGGCCGTCGCCTGCAGGAAGGCGCCGGGCGGCGGGGTGACGCGGGCGCGGCCAAAGACCTGCTGCGCCGGGCGGCGCGCGGCGACGGTCTCGTCGCCCCAGCTCAGCCGGGCAAGGTCGTGGCGGCTGGCAAGGTCCGCGAGTGCCTCGAAGAGCGCCGGGTCCATGTCCTTGCCGCCCTTCGCGGCGATCTCGACGCCCGCCTCGCTCAGGGTCAGGGCGAAGGCGATCTCGCCCTTGCGCGAGGCGCCAAGCGCGGTCGCCTCCTGCAGCGCGGGCACCTTCGCCAGCAATTCGGGGCGCAGGATGCGGCAGCCGGGCACCTCGACCAGCGTGTCCGAGGCGCGGGCATGGAAGCCCACAAGCGTGCCCTTCTTCGTGCGCCGGCCCGCAAGCGTGGCGCGGCGGCGCGAGAATTCGGGCGAGGTCTCGACCCGGACAACCGTCGCCTCGATGCCGCGCTGTGCGAGCGCATTCAGCACCACCGAGGCCTTCCAGCCGGCGACGAAGCTGTCCGAGCCGTGCTGCAGCACGCAGCCGCCGCAGGCGCAGTAATGCGGGCAGGGCGGCTTCACCCGGTCGGCCGAGGGGGTGAGGATGCGCGGCGCGGCGATGCGGCCGGCCTCGATCTCGCCCTCGACCTCCTCGCCGGGCAGGACCATGGCGACATGCACGGTGCCCTCGGGCCCGTGGGCAACCCCGTCGGCATGCAGCGAAAGGCGGTCGATGGTCAGCGTCATGGCAGGCTCCTTTGCGCGGGAAGTAGCAAAGCCGGGCCCGCCGCGCCATTGCTATTGCGCGGCATCCGCGGCGTCGGCGTCCTCCTCGGTGCCAAGGAAGCCGCCCGATTGCCGGCTCCAGTAGCGGGCATAGAGCCCCTGCGCCGCGAGCAGCTGGGCATGGCTGCCCTGTTCGACGATGCGGCCGCGGTCGAGAACGACGATGCGGTCCATCTCGGCGATGGTCGACAGCCGGTGCGCGATGGCAAGCACGGTCTTGCCCTCCATCACCCGGATCAGTGCGCCCTGGATCTGCGCCTCGACTTCGCTGTCGAGCGCCGAGGTTGCCTCGTCGAGCACCAGGATCGGCGCGTTCTTGAGGAAGGCGCGGGCAAGCGCGATGCGCTGCCGCTGCCCGCCCGAGAGCCGCACGCCGCGTTCGCCAAGCGCCGCGTCATAGCCGCACTTGCCCTGGAAATCGACGAGGCCGCGGATGAACTCGTCGGCCTCGGCGGCCTTCGCGGCGGCGATCATCTCGGCCTCGGTCGCGTCGGGGCGGCCGTAGAGGATGTTCTCGCGCGCCGAGCGGTTGAACATCGCGGTCTCCTGCGTGACCATGCCGACCTGCCGGCGCAGGGATTCCTGCGTCACTTCGCGCAGGTCGTGGCCGTCGATGCGCACCGCGCCCTTCTCGGTGTCGTAAAGCCGCAACAGCAGCGCGACGAGGGTCGATTTCCCCGCCCCCGAGGCGCCGACGATGCCGATCCGCTCGCCCGGGCGGATGGTCAGGGTGACGTCATCGAGCCCGCCCGCCTGCCGGCCATAGGCGAAGGAGACGTGGTCGAAGATGATCTCGCCCTGCACGCGGTCCAGCGCGATCGCGCCGGGGGCGTCGGTCAGCTCGTGTGCCGGGGTCAGGGTGCGCATGCCGTCCTCGACCTCGCCGACATTGCCCCACATCGCCATCAGCGCCTGCGACACCCAGCCCGACATCTGCGCGATGCGGATCGCGATGGCGCCGGCGGCGGCGATGTCGCCGGGGGTCGCGGCACCCTTTTGCCACATCAGGATCGCGCCGCCGACCAGCAGAATCGGCAAGATCCCCGAGAAGGTGATCTGCGACAGCCGATACCAGGTGCTGGTGACGCCGAAATCGCGGGCGCGGTCGCGGAAGGTCTCCATCGCGCCAAGGGCGGCGCGGTCCTCATGCTCGGCATGGGCGAAGAGCTTCACCGTCTTGATGTTGGTGATGGTGTCGACGACCTGGCCGGTGACCATCGCCCGGGCCGAGGCCCGCGCCTTCGACCGGCCGCGCACATGCGGCAGGAAGCTGCGGATCAGCGCCAGATATGCGACCAGCCAGACGGCCAGCGCCAGCGCCCCCCAGATGTCGATGCCGGCGAGCAGCACCACCGAGCCGATGATCGAGGCAAGAGCGAAGAACACCGTGCCGATCACCTCGGAGATGGTGTCGGTGACGGCGCGGGCGGTCTGCATCTGCTTTTGCGCGATGCGGCCGGCAAAGTCGTTGTCGAAGAAGGTGACCGCCTGGCCCATCGTCCAGCGGTGCAGCCGCGACAGCACGAGCGGCATCACGTTCGGCCCGATCAGCATGTTCGACGACCAGGTGGAGAGCCCGAAGGCCGCCGGCCGGATCACCAGGTAGAACAGCGGAAAGGCCAGCAGCAGCGCCCAGTTGTCGTGCAGGTAGCTCGGCCCCGGGGTGCCGGTGGCGCTGTCGATGACAAGGCCCAGAAGCCAGGCGGCGGCAACCTCCATCGTGCCGGCGGCGGCCGAGAAGAAGCCCGAGACCCAGATCGCGGGCCAGGCCCCGCGCAGGCACCAGCGGAAGAAGGCGCCAAGGCGCTGTGGCGGTGGCCCCTCGGCGGGGCGAAATGCGTCGATCATCGAAAACCCTTTCTGCCTGCCGAATATAGGGGCGGGGCGGCCGGGGGAAAGGGCTCAGCCCAGCAGCGCCGCGCGGTCGAGGGCAAAGCCCGAGCCGATCCAGCGCGCCTCGAGCTCCTTCAGCCGGGCGCCGAGTGCCGCGCCCTGCAGCGCCGGCATCAGGTCGGCGGCCTGCACCGGGAAGCGTTGCGCGGCGCCGAAATCGACCCTGTTGCGGCTGGTTTCGGCAAGCGGCGTGCCGGTCAGCGCGGCCTGGAGCAGCACTGCATCCAGCCCGTCGCGCGCGCCGAGCCGATAGCCCAGCACCGCCGGCCCCGCGCCCGAGAGCGCGCCCTCGCGCAGCCGCTCGAGCCGCCGCGCCTCGGGTTTCGACAGCCGCAGCCGCTCGGCCGGATCGGTGCCGCCCAGCACCGCCAGCCGGCGGATCGGGTCGGCGGGCTGCCCGGCCTCGAGGTGAACGAGCGGCGCAAGGGCGGCCGGATCGGCACCCGGAAGCACATGCGGCAGGATGCCGGTTGTGGCCATTGCTGCCACGGCGGGGGCCGGATCGGGGGCGCCCAGAAGCTTGCGCATCTCGTGGCCCACCCGCTCGCGCGACAGCCGCTCGATCCCCTCGGCAAGCATGGCGCAGGCGGCCAGCCCCTCGGCGTCGAACCCTTCCTCCGGCGCGCCATACCAGGCGGTGAAGCGGAAGAAGCGCAGGATGCGCAGGTAATCCTCGCGGATCCGCTGTCCGGGGTCTCCGACGAAGCGCAGCCGGCGCGCCGCCAGATCGGCCAGCCCCTCGCCCAACGGGTCGAGCACGGTGCCGTCGGCGCGGGCGTAAAGCGCGTTCATCGTGAAGTCGCGCCGCGCCGCGTCTTCCTCGATCCGGGTCGAGAAGGCGACGGTGGCGTGGCGGCCGAAGGTCTCGATGTCGCGGCGGAAGGTGGTGATCTCGTGTGGCTCGTGATCGGCGATCACCGTGACCGTGCCATGCTCGATCCCGGTCGGCACGGCGCGCAGCCCCGCCGCCTCGGCCAGCGCCACGACCTGCTCGGGCCGGGCGTCGGTGGCGATGTCGATGTCCGAGACCGCGGTGCCAAGGGCGGCATTGCGCACGCAGCCGCCGACCAGAAAGGCCAGATGCCCGCCCGCCGCGAGCATCGCCAGCACGCGCTGCACATGCGCGGCCTCGATCCAGGCGCCGGTCAGCCTCATGGTGCCATCCGGTCGCTCAGCGCGTGCAGGATCCGTGCGGTCGCCCCCCAGATGTAATAGGGGCCGAAGGGCGCGACGTAATAGCTGCGCCAGGTGCCGCGCCAGCGCCGCTTCTCGATGCGGAAGCGCGCGGGATCGGCGACATGGGCGAAAGGCACGGTGAAGATTTCCTCGACCTCGCCGGGCTCGGCCTGCGGCACGAAGGGGCGGGCGACGCGGGCGATCACCGGGGTGACGAGAAAGCCGGTGACGGTTTCATGCGGCTCGAGCGTGCCGAGGATCTCGACATTCTCGGGCGGCAGCGCGATTTCCTCGCGCGCCTCGCGCAGCGCGGCCATCGCCGGGCTCGGATCGCCGCTTTCGACCTTGCCGCCCGGAAAGGCGATCTGGCCGGGGTGATGGCGCAGGTGCGAGCTGCGCTTCGTCAGCCACAGCCGCAGCCCCGCCTCGTGTTCCTCGAGCGCGACCAGAACCCCCGCCGGGCGCAGCTTGCGCCCCTCGGGCAGAACGACGCCCGGGTTCAGATCATAATCCGAGGAGGGCCGCCCCGGACGGGCCAGGGCGGCCAGAACCGGGGCGAAAGGGTCACTCATCGGCGCCGGCCTTCGGCGTGCCGTCGGGGGCCACCGTCGCCTCGAAGCCAAGCGAGGCCGGATCGAACTCGTAATGCGCGCCGCAGAACTGGCAGTCGGCGGTGACCTTGCCGTCTTCGGTGGTCATGTGGCCGATGTCCTTGGCGGAATAGATCGCCAGGCTGTCGCGCACCCGCTCGGCCGAGCAGGTGCAGCCGAACTCGACCCGCTGCGGATCGAAGACGCGCGGCACTTCCTCGTGGAAGAGGCGCACCAGCAGACTGGTCAGCTCGACGCCCGGGCCGATCAGCTCCATGTCCTCGACGGTGTCGAGCAGGACATTGGCGCGGACCCAGTTCTCGTCCTCCGCACCCGCCAGGATGTCGGTGTGGCGCAGCAGACCACCCTCGCCCGAGCCCTCGCGCGCGGCGCCCGAGCCGGCAACGGCGGGCATCATCTGCAGCATCACGCCGCCCGCCCGCCAGCGTTCGCCCTGACCGGGCAGGATCGAGCGGCCATAGGCCAGTTCGAACCGGGTGGGCAGCTGTTCGGACTGCGCGAAATAGGTCTCGGCGCAGGCGGCAAGCGAGCCGCCGTCCAGGGGCGTGATGCCCTGATAGGGCAGCGTGCCCTCGCCCTGGTCGATCAGGATGGCGAAATAGCCCTCGCCGATCTGCGCGAAGGGCGGCGCGTCGGGGTCGAGCCGGTCGGCGTCGAAACTGGCCCAACCGCGGATGCGGGCGGGCTCGCCATTCTCGCCGGGGCCGTAATAGTCGGTCGCGAGGATGCGGATCGGGCCATTGCCGCGCACCTGGATCGACAGTTTCCAGCGCAGCTTGATGGTCTGGCCGATCAGCGCGGTGAGCAGCGCGATCTCGGCCACCAGGGCCTCGACCAGCGGCGGATAGTTGTGCTGTGCGAGCACCTGTTCCAGCACGCCGTCAAGGCGCGCGATGCGGCCGCGCACGTCGGAACGGTCGAGCTGGAACGGCAGGACGGTATCGTCCCATGCGATTTGCGAAAGCGTGGTCATGTAGTTCCCGGGGGTTTTCGTTCAGCCCTTGGGCTGCCATACCCTGCCTATATAGGCGCGGCAACCGTTCGACCAAGGGGCCGCAGCACAGGAGGGCAGGATGCGACGGTTCGGAGAGGCGATCGTGCGGGGGCAGGCCTATCGGCCGCGGCCGGGGGCCTATGCGGTGCTGATGCGCGAGGGCCGGGTGCTGATCACCCACCAGTCCGAGCCGCGCCCCGAGTTCCAGTTGCCCGGCGGCGGCATCGACCCGGGCGAGGGCGCGCTGCAGGCGCTGCACCGCGAGGTGTTCGAGGAGACCGGCTGGTCGATCGGTGCCGTACGTCGGCTCGGCGCCTATCGCCGCTTCACCTACATGCCCGAATACGACCGCTGGGCCGAGAAGATCTGCACCGTGTTCCTGGCCCGTCCGGTGCTGCGCCGCGGCCCGCCGAGCGAGCCGGGCCATCGTGCGGTCTGGATGGCGCCCGAGGCGGCGCTCGACCGGCTCGCGACCGCGGGCGACCGGCATTTCCTGGCGCAGGTTCTGCAAGGCGCGGCGCGCTAGTCGGCGTTCTGCTTGGCGCCGTCGAACTCGAACAGGATGGCCGAGACGTCATCGCTCAGCTGTCCGCCGGTGAATTTCTCGAGATCCGCATAGAAGGCGTCAAGGAAGGCGGGGCCGCGCAGGCTGGCACAGCTGCGCATGATCCGGGCGAGCCCGTCCTCGGCGAGCAGCAGGCCATGCTGGCTCGAGGCTTCGGTGATGCCATCCGAGGCGAGCAGCAGCCGGTCGCCGGGGGCGAGCTGGGTGGTGATGGTCTCGTATTCGGCGTCGTCGATCAGACCGATCGGCATGCCGCCGGTGCCGAGGAATTCGATCTCGCCGTTCTTGCGCTGCACCGCCGGGTAGGGGTGGCCCGCCTGCACCAGCGCCACCCGGCCCGAGACCAGATCGACATCGGCATAGATCAGGGTGAAGTAGCTGTCCGTCGACATTTCCTGCAGCACCAGCGCGTTCAGGAACGAGGCAAGCTCGGCCGGATCGCGGGCATCGTAGATGCCGAATTCGGTCTGGATCAGGGCGATGTTCTGGTCGGGCGAGGAGCCGGAGAGATAGCCCGAGAGCCGCGCCGTCATCAGCGCCGAGGTGATGCCATGGCCCGAGACGTCGATGCCGTAAAGGCCGAGGCGGCGCGCGTTGATCGGGAAGAAGCCGACGAGATCGCCGCCGACATGGCCCGAGGGGTGCAGCATCAGCGACACCTGCGCCGAGCCGAAGGAACGGTAGCGCTCCTTCACCAGGCTCTGCTGCAGCTTGCAGGCCTCGGTCAGGTCGCGATCGACCGAATCATAGAGCCCCTGCAGCTCGCGCAGGGTGGAGGAGAGCATCCGGTTCTTCTCCTGCAGCTCCCGCTCCATCGTCAGGATCCGCTCGCCCGCCGCGAGGCGCGCCCGCAGCTCCATCCCGTTCACCGGTTTCGGCAGGTAGTCATCGGCGCCGCTTTCCAGCCCGTAGCTGATGTCGTTCTTGTCATTCTTCGAGGTCAGCAGCACGAAATAGCCATAGCCCGAGCGGTCCATCCCGCGGAAGATACGGCAGAATTCGATGCCGGTCATGCCGGTCATCATCCAGTCGGAGAGGACGATGTCGGGCTCGGTCTCGGCGCAGATCGCAATCGCCTCCTCGGCCGAGCCGGCCTCGATCACCTCGTAGCCGGCGCGGGTGAGCTGCGCCGAGAGGATGCGGCGCTGCATCCGGCTGTCATCGACAACCAGAACCCGGCGGGGCGTGCGGAAGGTGGCCGCGTCTTGCGCGGACCTGCGCTGGGGCAGCATCGTCTGACTCGAACTCTCGGCAAGGGCCATCTGCATCCGCCAAATTGTCCGGTGACCGGCTTAAGATCAGGTGAATCGGCCTGGTTAAGCCTTCCGCAAGCATTGCCGCCTAGCCTCGGCGCGAGAGGTCAACCCGAGGAGGCGCGCGCGATGATTGACTGGGACCGGGTGACGGAACTTCGGGCGGAAGTCGGCGCGGAGGAGTTCGCGGAGGTGGTCGATCTGTTTCTCGACGAGGTTGAAACGACGCTGGCCCGGCTTGGTCAGACCCCGGGGCAGCTCGAGGATGAGCTGCATTTTCTCAAGGGCTCGGCCTGGAACCTCGGCTTTCGCGAGTTCGGCGCGCTGTGCCAGGACGGCGAGCGGCGGTGCGTCGCCGGGCAGGAGGCGAGCGTCGATCCCGCCGCCGTGCGGGCGAGCTATGCCCGCTCGAAACAGGCCTTCATGGCGCGCGCGGCGGAATTCCTGTCGGCGGCCTGAGGCTCAGATCAGGAATTCGGCCAGCGCCGCGTCATCGGTGATGTCGCGATAAGTGAAGCCTGCCGCGTCAAGCTGCGCGGTCAGCGCGGCAAAGGCGCCGGCCTGTTTCGTCTCGATGCCGATCAGCACCGAGCCGAAGTTGCGCGCCGATTTCTTCAGGTATTCGAACCGGGCGATGTCGTCGTCCGGCCCCAGCATCTGCAGGAATTCCTTCAGCGCGCCGGGGCGCTGCGGCATGCGCAGGATGAAATACTTCTTCAGCCCGGAGAATCGCTGCGCGCGCTCCTTCACCTCGGGCAGGCGCTCGAAGTCGAAATTGCCGCCCGAGGTGACGCAGACCACGGTCTTGCCGCGGATCTCGGGGCCGAGCTCGGGCAGCGCGTCGACGGCAAGCGCGCCGGCGGGTTCAAGCACGATGCCCTCGACGTTCAGCATCTCGAGCATGGTGACACAGATCCGGTCCTCGGGCGCGCGCAGGATCTGTTCGGGCGCGACCCAGTCGAGCGCGGCGAAGGGCAGCGCGCCGATGCGCGCCACCGCGGCGCCGTCGACGAAGCTGTTCACCTGTTTCAGCGTCACCGGCTCGCCCGCCGCGACCGCCGCAGTCAGGCTGGCGCCGCCCGCGGGCTCGACGAAGCGGAAATCGGTGCCGGGGGCGGTGGCGCGCAGATAGCCCGTCACCCCGGCGGCCAGCCCGCCGCCGCCCACCGGCAGCACCACCAGATCGGGCGCCCGGCCGAGCTGGTCGAGGATCTCGACGCCGACCGAGGCCTGCCCCTCGATCACGTCGGTGTCGTCGAAGGGGGCCAGGAAATGTGCCTGCACATCGGTGCAATAGGCCTTGGAGGCGGCGAGCGTCTGGTCGAAGTAATCGCCCGTCAGCACGATCTCGACGGCGTCGCCGCCGAAGGTGCGGGTCTTGTCGATCTTCTGCTGCGGCGTCGTCACCGGCATGAAGATCGTTCCCTTCACCCCGAAGTGACGGCAGGCGAAGGCCATGCCCTGGGCATGGTTGCCGGCCGAGGCACAGACGAAATGGCGCGCCTCGGGGTCGTGCTCGCGCAGCTTGCGCATCGCGGTGAAGGCGCCGCGCAGCTTGTAGCTGCGCACCGGCGTCAGGTCCTCGCGCTTGAGCCAGATCTCGGCGCCATAGCGCTTCGACAGGAAGTCGTTGCGCTGCAGCGGCGTCGGCTCGAACAGCGCACGCAGGGCGCGGGTGGCGGCGAGGGCGGAAAGGGCAAACTGGGTCATGGCGCCAGCTGTGGCGCGCAAACTTCGGGCAGGCAAGCCGATTCCCTTTGTGTCGGGAACAATTCCGCGCCCCCCTGCATGCTTGCAGGCCTTGAGATGCAGGGCAAAACGCACTATCCCGCGCCAAAACCATATCCGGAGGCTCTCCATGTCCGCGCCCAAGAAAGTCGTCCTCGCCTATTCGGGCGGCCTCGATACCTCGATCATCCTGAAATGGCTGCAGACCGAATACGGCTGCGAGGTGGTGACCTTCACCGCCGACCTCGGCCAGGGCGAAGAGCTGGAGCCCGCGCGGCAGAAGGCGCTGATGCTGGGCATCAAGGAAGAGAACATCAACGTCCTCGACCTGCGCGAGGAATTCGTGCGCGACTTCGTCTTCCCGATGTTCCGGGCGAATGCGCAGTACGAAGGGCTTTACCTGCTCGGCACCTCGATCGCGCGGCCGCTGATCTCGAAACACCTTGTCGAGATCGCGCAGCGCACCGGCGCCGATGCGGTGGCGCATGGCGCGACCGGCAAGGGCAACGACCAGGTCCGCTTCGAGCTGGGCGTCGCCGCCCTCGATCCCTCGATCAAGGTGATCGCGCCCTGGCGGCTGTGGGATCTGACCTCGCGCACCCGGCTTCTGGAATTCGCCGAACAGAACCAGATCCCGATTGCCAAGAACAAGCGCGGCGAGGCGCCGTTCTCGGTCGACGCGAACCTGCTGCACACCTCGTCCGAGGGCACCGTGCTGGAAAACCCGGCCGAAGAGGCGCCCGATTACGTCGCGCAGCGCATCGTGCCGGTCGAACAGGCGCCGAACGAGCCCGAATTCATCGAGGTCACCTTCGAGAAGGGCGATGCGGTCGCGATCAACGGCGAGAAGATGTCGCCCGCGACGATCCTGACCAAGCTCAACGAGCTTGGCGGCAAGCACGGCATCGGCCTGCTCGATTTCGTCGAGAACCGCTTCGTCGGGATGAAGTCGCGCGGCGTCTACGAGACCCCCGGCGGCACCATCCTGCTCGAGGCGCATCGCGGCATCGAGCAGATCACGCTCGACAGCGGCGCGGGCCACCTGAAGGATTCGATCATGCCGCGCTATGCCGAGCTGATCTACAACGGCTTCTGGTTCTCGCCCGAGCGCGAGGCGCTGCAGGCGCTGATCGACAAGACGCAGGAATATGTCACCGGCACGGTGAAGCTGAAGCTCTACAAGGGTTCGGCGCGGACCGTGGCCCGCTGGTCGGAGTATTCGCTCTATTCCGAAAAGCACGTGACCTTCGAGGAAGACGCGGGCGCCTATGATCAGCGCGACGCGGCGGGCTTCATCCACCTGAACGCGCTGCGGCTGAAGCTGATCGCCACCCGCAACGCCCGCGTGGCGAAGAAATGAGCCTCTCGCAGCCCCGCGCCGCCATCGTCACCGTCTCCGACCGCGCCTCGCGTGGCGAATACGAGGACAAGGGCGGCCCGGGCTGCGAGGCCTGGCTGAGGGAGGTGGTCTCCACCCCCCTCGCCATCACCCGCCACATCATCCCCGACGGGCGCGACAGCGTGGCCGAAACGCTGCGCGTGCTGGTCGCGGAAGAGGCGGATCTGATCCTCGTCACCGGCGGCACCGGCCCGGCGCCGCGCGACGAGACGCCCGAGGGCGTTTCGGCGGTGATCGAGAAGGAGCTTGCGGGCTTTGGCGAGGAAATGCGCCGCGCCTCCCTGCTCGAGGTGCCGACGGCGATCCTGTCGCGGCAGTCGGCGGGCATTGCCGGCAAATCGCTGATCATCACGCTGCCGGGCAAGCCCTCGGCGATCGCCACCTGCCTGAATGCGGTCTTCGCCGCCGTGCCCTATTGCCTCGACCTGATCGGGGCCGCCTTCCTCGAGACCGATCCCGCGAAGATCACGGCGTTTCGCCCGAAAGCAAAATAAGAAGGGGCGCTGCCCCTCTTCGGCTGCGCCGAATTCACCCCGGAGTATTTTTCCAAGGAAAACGCCGGTTTTTTCTTGGCCCAAATACTCCGGGGGAGCGCAGCGGGGGCAGAGCCCCCTCAGCGCTTCACGCTTGCGGTGACGTAATTCACGCTCAGATCGCGCTCCGACAGCGACCAACGCCAGGAGAGCGGGTTGAACACCATGCCCTTGCGGTCGACCGGGGCGAGCCCCGCGCTGCGGATCAGCGTGTAAAGCTCGTCGGGCGTCACGAATTTCGACCAGTCATGAGTGCCCACCGGCAGCCAGCGCATCACCCGCTCGGCACCGATGATCGCCATCATGTAGCTTTTCGGGTTGCGGTTCATCGTCGAGCAGAACATCAGCCCGCCGGGGGCGAGCAGCTCGGCGCAGGTGTTCACGAAGCCCTGCGGGTCGGCGACATGCTCGATGATCTCCATCGCCAGCACCACGTCGAAACGCTCGCCGGCTGCGGCAAGGTCTTCGGCGGCGCAATGGCGGTAATCGATCGCGAGGCCCGACTGTTCCGCATGCAGCCGCGCCACCGGGATGTTGCCGCCCGCCGCATCGGCGCCGACCACGGTCGCGCCAAGCCGTGCCATCGGCTCGCTCAGCAGCCCGCCACCGCAGCCGATGTCGAGCAGCCGCAGCCCGTCAAACGGACGCGGCGCCTTCAGGTCGCGGCCGAACTGCGCGGCGATCTGCGTCACCAGATAGTCGAGGCGGCAGGGGTTGAGCATGTGCAGCGGCTTGAACTTGCCGTTCGGATCCCACCATTCGGCGGCCATTGCCTCGAATTTGGCCACTTCTGCCGGGTCGATCGTCTTCGTCGCAGCTTCCATGCCGTCCTCCGTCATTCCTTGCGCCTCCCCCGTGGCGGGCGGGCCTGAGCCGTTATATAGTCGGATCATGGATAGAAACGCAGGGCAAAAACGCGCAGCCGGCGCCTTTCTCTACCCGCCGGTCGAGCCCTTCGATCAGCGCATGCTGGACGTGGGCGATGGTCACCGGATCTATGTCGAGCAATCGGGCCATCCGCAGGGCCGCCCGGTGGTGGTGTGTCACGGCGGGCCGGGGGGCGGATGCAGCCCGGCGATGCGGCGGTTCTTTGATCCGGCGCATTACCGGGTGATTCTTTTCGACCAGCGCGGCTGCGGGTTGTCGCGCCCGCATGCCTCGGTGACAAGGAACACCAGCTGGGATCTGGTTGCCGACATGGAGAAGATCCGCCTTGCCCTCGGGCTGCGCAGCTGGATCGTCTTCGGCGGCAGCTGGGGGGCGACGCTGTCGTTGCTTTATGCCGAAACCCATCCCGAGCGGGTCGATGCGCTGGTGCTGCGCGGCGTGTTCCTGGCGATGCAGAGCGAGCTTGACTGGTTCTATGGCGGCGGCGCGGGGCAGTTCTTCCCCGACCTGTGGGAGCGCTTCACCCGGCCGGTCCCGGAGGACGAGCGCGGCGATCTGATTGCGGCCTATCACAGGCGGCTCTTCTCGGGCGATTACGCCGAGGAGGCGCGCTTCGGCCGGCACTGGGCGATGTGGGAAAATGCCCTTGCCTCGGTGGATTACGACGGTTTTCCGGGCGAGGCCCCGGCCGATTATGCCCGCGCCTTCGCCCGTCTCGAGAACCATTATTTCAGCCATGGCGCCTTCCTCGAGGAAGACGGCCAGATCCTGCGCGACCGCAGCCGCATCGAACAGATCCCGGCGATGATCGTGCAGGGGCGGATGGACATGATCTGTCCGCCGGTCTCGGCCTGGCGGCTGGCGCAGGGCTGGGACCGGGCCGAGCTGCGCCTGGTGCCGGCCGCCGGCCACGCGCTGAGCGAGCCCGGCATCGCCTCGGCGCTGGTCGCGGCGATGGACCGGATGCGGGGCTGAAACGGCGCCCTTGCAGAGTCGTGGCGAAACGCGTATATGAGCGTTCAACAGCGGCGCGCCGGGGTCCAAACCTGACGCCCACCGGAGAAGTGTGACGGGCCGCTTCGGCCCGTTTTTTGTTATTCAGAGGATCGGAACATGAGCGATCTGATCGCCAAGACCGCGATCGACCGGCGTCTGGCCGAAATTGTCTCGCCCGTGATCGAGGGGCTGGGCTTCGAGCTTGTGCGCCTGCGGTTGCAGGGCGGACGGCACCCGCTTTTGCAGATCATGGCGGATCGGCCCGAGGGCGGCATCGTTGTCGATGACTGTGCGGCGATCTCGACTGCGGTTTCGGCCGCGCTCGACGTCGAGGACCCGATCGAGGAGCAGTACACGCTCGAGGTGTCCTCGCCCGGCATCGACCGGCCGCTGACCCGGCTGAAGGATTTCGATCTGTGGGAAGGCTATGAGGCGCGCCTCGAGACCTCCGAGCAGATCGACGGGCGCAAGCGCTTCAAGGGCATCCTGCGCGGCACCGAGGGCGACGAGGTGCTGGTGGAGATCGAGAATGGCGGCGAGATGGTCACCATCGGGCTGCAGTTCGAGTGGCTGTCGGACGCGAAGCTGGTGCTGACCGAGGAGCTGATCGCGGAAATGCTGCGCCAGAAGAAGGCCGACGGCACGCTCGACGAGACGAAGTTCGACGAGATCGAAGAAGACGACGACACGAATTCCCCCGACGAGGAGATCTGAGAGATGGCAATCACCTCTGCCAACCAGCTCGAACTGCTGCAGACGGCCGAAGCCGTTGCGCGCGAGAAGATGATCGACCCGGATCTGGTGATCCAGGCGATGGAGGACAGCCTCGCGCGGGCGGCAAAGTCGCGCTACGGCAGCGAGATGGACATCCGCGTCCACATCGACCGCAAGACGGGGCGCGCCGCCTTCACCCGCGTGCGCACGGTGGTAGCCGATGACGAGGTCGAGAACTACCAGGCGCAGCTGACCGTGGCGCAGGCCAAGCAGTACAAGCGCGATCCCGAGCTTGGCGACGAGATCATCGACGAGGTGCCGCCGGTCGATCTCGGCCGCATCGCGGCGCAGTCGGCCAAGCAGGTGATTCTGCAGCGTGTGCGCGAGGCCGAGCGTGACCGCCAGTTCGACGAATTCAAGGACCGCAAGGGCACGATCATCAACGGCGTGGTCAAGCGCGAGGAATACGGCAACATCATCGTCGATGTCGGCCGCGGCGAGGCGATCCTGCGCCGCAACGAGAAGATCGGCCGCGAGAGCTATCGCCCGAACGACCGCATCCGCGCCTATGTCAAGGATGTGCGCCGCGAGACCCGTGGCCCGCAGATCTTCCTCTCGCGCACCGATCCGCAGTTCATGGCGGAACTCTTCAAGATGGAAGTGCCGGAAATCTATGACGGCATCATCGAGATCAAGGCCGTGGCCCGCGACCCGGGCTCGCGTGCGAAGATCGCCGTGCTGAGCCATGACAACTCGATCGACCCGGTCGGCGCCTGCGTCGGCATGCGCGGCTCGCGCGTGCAGGCCGTGGTTGGCGAGCTGCAGGGCGAGAAGATCGACATCATTCCGTGGAACGCCGATCAGGCGACCTTCCTGGTGAACGCGCTGCAGCCGGCCGAGGTCTCGAAGGTCGTGGTCGACGAGGACGCCGGCAAGATCGAGGTCGTGGTGCCCGACGAGCAGCTTTCGCTTGCGATCGGCCGTCGCGGTCAGAACGTGCGCCTTGCCTCGCAGCTCACCGGGCTGGATATCGACATCCTGACCGAGGCCGAGGAATCGCAGCGTCGCCAGGCCGAGTTCGCCGAGCGCACCAAACTCTTCGTCGATGCGCTCGATCTCGACGAGTTCTTCGCCCAGCTGCTGGTGGCCGAAGGCTTCACCAACCTCGAGGAAGTGGCCTATGTCGATCTCGACGAGCTGCTGTCGATTGAGGGCGTGGACGAAGGCACCGCTGAGGAGCTGCAGGCGCGTGCCCGCGACTACATTGAGGAGCAGAACCGCAAGGCGATCGAGGCCGCGAAGGAACTGGGCGTCGAACAGTCGCTCTTCGACTTCGACGGGCTGACCCCGCAGATGGTCGAGGCGCTGGCCAAGGACGACGTCAAGACGCTCGAGGACTTCGCCACCTGCGCCGACTGGGAACTGGCCGGCGGTTGGACCACGGTGAACGGCGCCCGCGTCAAGGACGAGGGCATCCTTGAGAAGTTCGGCATGAGCCTCGAGGACGCGCAGAACCTGATCATGACCGCCCGGATCCAGCTTGGCTGGGTCGACCCGTCGGAGCTCGCCGATGAGCCCGAGGAGTCGGAAGAGGAGGCCGAGGAGTAAGATGAGCCGCGGGGGCCGGGAAAAGGAAAACGAGCTGCCGGAACGGCGCTGCATCGTCACTGGTGACGTGCAGCCCAAGCCGGGGCTTGTGCGTTTCGTCGTCGCCCCCGATGGCACGATCTTCCCGGACCTGGCAGAAAAGCTGCCGGGCCGGGGGATCTGGGTGACCGCCGATCGGGCGGTCATCGAGAAGGCCGCGGCGAAGGGCATGTTCGCCCGCGCGGCCAGGGCGCAGGTACGGGTGCCGGAAAACCTTGCCGACATGGTCGAGGAAGGGCTTGCGCATCGCGTGGTTGAGCTTATCTCTCTGGCGAGGAAGGCTGGCGGCGCTGTCGTCGGCTTTGAAAAGGTCAAGGGCTGGCTGGCCGACGGCAAGGCCAAAGTGCTCCTGCAGGCCTCCGATGGATCGGAACGCGGCAAGGGCAAGCTCTGGACACCGGAGGGTGGGCGCTGGTTTGGCTGCCTGACCTCCTCGGAATTGGGTTTGGCTTTCGGCCGCGATCATGCGATACACGGCGCGCTTGCGGCTGGCGGACTCACCCCTCGTGTGATTAGAGAAGCGGCAAGGCTTGCAGGGTTGCGCAGGCAGGACGGCGGCGAGACCGCCATGAAGGATAGTAAGACGGCATGAGCGATACGGACGGCAAAAAACCCCTCGGCCTTGGCGGCGGCGCGCGCCCCGGTTCGGTGAAGCAGAGCTTCAGCCACGGGCGCACGAAGAATGTCGTGGTCGAGACCAAGCGCAAGAAGGTGGTGGTGCCGAAACCCGGAGCCGCGGCCCCCGCAAAGGGGACCGGAAAGGCACATCTGGGCGATCCGTCGCGCCGCCCCGCCGGCATCTCCGACGCCGAGATGGAACGCCGCATGGCCGCATTGCGGGCCGCCAAGGCCCGTGAGGTCGAGGAAGCCGCGCAACGCGAGGCCGACGAGAAGGCCCGCGAGGAAGAGCGCGAGCGCCGGCGTGCCGAGATCGAGGCCAAAGAGCGCGAAGAGCGCGAGCGTGAAGAAGCGCTGCGCCTGAAGGCCGAGGAAGAGGCCCGCAAGGCCCGCGAGGCCGAGCTGCGCGAGAAGAAAAAGGAAGAGGTCCGGGCGAAGCCTGCGCCGAAGTCCGAGACCCCGGCCGACCCGGCTGCGGCCGAGGCTGCGGCGGCACGCGCCGCGACCAAGGGCGTCTCGGCCACCGGTCCGCGCAAGACCGACCGTGACCGCGACGACCGCACCCCGGCCGCCGACCGCGACAGCCGCGGCAAGAGCAAGGGCGGCGATGGCCGCCGCGCCGGCAAGCTCAGCCTGAGCGAGATCGAGGGCGAAGGCGGGCGGCAGCGCTCGCTTGCCGCGATGAAGCGCAAGCAGGAGAAGGCGCGGCAGAAGGCCATGGGCATGGGCCACAAGGCCGAGAAGCAGGCCCGTGACGTGCAGCTGCCCGAGACCATCGTCGTCTCCGAGCTGGCGAACCGCATGGCCGAACGCGCCGCGGATGTCGTCAAGGTGCTGATGAAGATGGGGATGATGGTCACCGTCAACCAGACCATCGACGCCGACACCGCTGAACTGGTGATCGAGGAATTCGGCCACCACGCCGTGCGCGTCTCGGATGCGGACGTCGAGCAGGTGATCGACACCGTCGAGGACAAGGACGAGGACCTGCAGCCGCGCCCGCCGATCATCACGATCATGGGCCACGTCGACCACGGCAAGACCTCGCTGCTCGACGCGATCCGCTCGACCAATGTCGTGTCGGGCGAGGCGGGCGGCATCACCCAGCACATCGGCGCCTATCAGGTGACGACGGAATCGGGGGCGGTGCTGACCTTCCTCGACACCCCCGGCCACGCGGCCTTCACCTCGATGCGCGCCCGCGGTGCGCAGGTGACCGATATCGTCGTGCTGGTCGTCGCTGCGGATGACGCGGTGATGCCGCAGACGATCGAGGCGATCAACCACGCCAAGGCGGCGAAGGTGCCGATGATCGTGGCGATCAACAAGGTCGACAAGCCCTCTGCCAACCCGCAGAAGGTCCGCACCGATCTGCTGCAGCACGAGGTCGTCGTCGAAGAGATGGGCGGCGACGTGCAGACCGTCGAGGTCTCGGCCAAGACCCGTCAGGGGCTTGATACCCTGCTCGAGGCGATCGCGCTGCAGGCCGAGATCCTCGAGCTCCGCGCCAACCCGAACCGGGCGGCGCAGGGCGCGGTGATCGAGGCGAAGCTCGACGTCGGCCGTGGCCCGGTCGCGACCGTGCTGGTGCAGAACGGCACGCTGAAGAAGGGCGACATCTTCGTCGTCGGCGAGCAGTGGGGCAAGGTCCGCGCGCTGATCAACGACAAGAGCGAGCGCGTCGAGGAGGCCGGTCCGTCGGTTCCGGTCGAGGTGCTCGGCATCAACGGCACGCCCGAGGCGGGCGACGTTCTGAACGTCGTCGAGACCGAGGCGCAGGCCCGCGAGATCGCCGATTACCGGATCAAGGCCGCGAAGGACAAGCGCGCTGCCGCCGGTGCCGCGACCACGCTCGAACAGCTGATGGCGAAGGCCAAGGCTGACGAGAGCGTCGCCGAGCTGTCGGTGGTGGTGAAGGCCGACGTGCAGGGTTCGGCCGAGGCGATCGTCCAGGCGCTCGAGAAGATCGGCAACGACGAGGTGCGGGTGCGCGTCATCCACTCCGGCGTCGGCGCGATCACCGAAAGCGACGTCGGCCTTGCCGAGGCGAGCCAGGCGCCGGTCATCGGCTTCAACGTCCGTGCGAACGCCCCGGCCCGTGCCGCGGCGAGCCAGAAGGGCGTCGAGATCCGCTATTACTCGATCATCTATGACCTGGTCGACGACATCAAGGCGGCGGCTTCGGGCCTGCTGAAGAACGAGGTTCGCGAGAACTTCATCGGCTATGCCACGATCAAGGAGGTCTTCAAGGTCTCCGGCGTCGGCAAGGTCGCTGGCTGCCTTGTCACCGAGGGCGTGGCACGCCGTTCGGCGGGCGTGCGCCTGCTGCGCGACAACGTGGTGATCCACGAGGGCACGCTGAAGACGCTCAAGCGCTTCAAGGACGAGGTGAAGGAAGTCATCTCGGGTCAGGAATGCGGCATGGCCTTCGAGAATTACGACGACATCCGCCCCGGCGACGTCATCGAAATCTTCGAACGCGAAGAGGTCGAGCGCAGCCTGTAAGCTCGGGGTGTGGCATGAATTGCGAAGGGGGCCCGACGGGCCCCCTTCTGCGTTTCTGTGAGTGATCGCCCGGCACGGGGTGCGGCGGGGCGGCTCAGTCCGCCTTGCGGGGGACGGGGCGCCCGACATAGAGCCGGTCGTCGACGCGCACGGTGACGCGGCCGTCGTCGTGTTGCGTTTCGAAGGTGCCCTGCACGGACACGCAGCTTCCGACGGTGATGGTACGGAGCATCAGATATCCTCCAAATCTCTCATGCTGGGCTCATTGTCACAGAAGGCGAAGAATTGGCAAATAAAAAAGACCGCATTCCGCTGGAATGACGGCGCCGCGGCGGATGCCCCCGGCGCGGATCACGCAGCTCGGCATGCCACAGCAGCCGGGCGCGCCGGTCATGCGGGCGATCTTTTGTCCGGGAATGAGGGCGAGGCACGCCGGTGCGTGGCGGCTCAGAGCCAGTCGCGCAGGATCGGGATCAGCGGCTCGTCGGCCGGCGGCATCGGATAGTCGCGCAGGTTCTGCGCCCGCACCCATTTCAGCACCTGCCCCTCGCGCGGGCTGGGCGTTCCTTGCCAGCGGCGACAGGCGAAGAGCGGCATCAGCAGGTGAAAGCCTTCGTAGCTGTGCGAGGCGAAGGTCAGCGGCGCAAGACAGCTGTGCCAGGTGTCGATGCCGAGCTCCTCGCGCAATTCACGGATCAGCGCGGCCTCGGGGGTCTCGCCGGGTTCGACCTTGCCGCCCGGAAACTCCCACAGCCCGGCCAGCGACTTGCCCGCCGGGCGCTGTGCCAGAAGCACGCGCCCGTCGGTGTCGATCAGGGCAACGGCGGAGACCAGCAGCACCCGCCCCGGGGAAACCGGGGCCGGTGCGCCTTCGGGGCCGCAGCCGCCGCTCACGAGCGGTAATCCGCGTTGATGTCGATGTAGCGATGCGTCAGGTCGCAGGTCCACACCGTCTTCGCCGCGGTGCCGAGGCCGAGGTCGACCGCGATCACCAGCTCCTTGTTCTTCATGTAGGCCGAGGCCGCGGCCTCGTCGTAATCGGGCACGCGCCAGCCGTTCTCGGCCAGAACCATGTCACCGAAGGAGATCCGCAGCTTGTCGCGGTCGGCCTTGGCGCCGGACTTGCCGACGGCCATCACCACGCGGCCCCAGTTCGCATCCTCGCCGGCGACGGCGGTCTTCACCAGCGGCGAGTTGGCGATCGCCATCGCGACCCGGTGTGCGTCCTCGGAGGTTTCGGCGCCGGTCACCCGGACCTCGACGAACTTCGTCGCACCCTCGCCGTCGCGCACCACCTGCTGCGCGAGGTCGAGCATCACGCCACGCAGCGCGGCCTCGAAGGCGCGGGCGGTCTTCGAGCGCAGGTCGGTGATCTCGGCCGCGGCCGAACGGCCGGTGGCGGCAAGGATCAGCGCGTCCGAGGTCGAGGTGTCGCTGTCGACGGTGATCGCGTTGAAGGTGTCGCCGACATTGCGCGACAGGATCTTTTGCAGGTTCGCCGCCGAGATCTTCGCATCGGTGAAGATATAGACCAGCATCGTCGCCATGTTCGGCGCGATCATCCCCGAGCCCTTGGCGATGCCGGCGATCCGGATCGGGCCGCCCTCGCCCTCGATCTCGGCGGTGGCGCCTTTCGGGAAGGTGTCGGTGGTCATGATCGCGCGCGCCGCGGCCTCGATGCCGGTGGCGCTGAGGCCGGCCTTGAGCGTGTCGATCGCGGCGACGATGCGGTCATGCGGCATCGGCTCGCCGATCACCCCGGTCGAGGAGGAGAAGACGCGCGTCGCCGGCACGCCGAGCGCCTTGGCGACGGCGCCGGTCACCGCATCGACCGAGGCCTGGCCAAGCGCGCCGGTGAAGGCGTTGGCATTGCCCGAGTTGACGACGATCGCGGCACCCGCGGCCGCATCCACCGGACCCGCGAGCTTTGCCTGGCAATCGAGCACGCAGGCGGCGCGGGTGGAGGAGGTGGTGAACACCCCGGCGATCGCCGAGCCGGGCGCGATGCGGGCGAGCATCACGTCGGTGCGGCCGGCATAGCGCACGCCGGCGGCGACGGCGGCGAAGTCGACGCCGTCGATCACCGGCAGCGCCGGGAAGGCCTCGGGGGCGAGCGGCGAGACCGGGTTGGCCGTCTTCACCTTCACCGTCGCCTTGGCTTTCTCGGCGAGCTCGTCGCGCAGTCCGCCGAGCATCGCGGCCGCCACCTCGCCGGCGTCGCCGGCCACATCGGCCAGCTCCGCCTTCAGCTGCTTCACCTTGGACTTCAGCTTTTCGACCTTGTCCTCGAGGTCCTTCTTCTTCGCCATGGGCTCACCCCCTCCGAAATCGGCTCACTCGCCGAGGATCTTGTCGTCTTTCAGGACGGCAGGGTCGATGCCATCCGTCTTCTTCTCGACCTTCGCCTTGGCGACGGTGTCGGTGACGCGGTCCTCGACCGCCTTCTGGCGCAGGTCGCCGGTCAGCTGGTCGCGCACGTCGTCAAGTTTCGGCGCCTCGGCCATGCGGGTGCCGTAAAGCTTGATCACGTGCCAGCCGTATTCGGTCTGGATCGGGCCGGCGACATCGCCGTCCTTCATCCCGGCGACGGCATCGGCGAAGGGCTGCACCATCTTGTCGAGCGCGAACCAGCCAAGGTCGCCGCCATTCGCCGCGGCGCCGTCCTGCGACTTCGCCTTCGCCTCTTCGGCAAAGTCCTTGCCGCCGTCGATCTCGGCCTTGACCGCCTTCGCCTCGTCCTCGGTCGGCACGATGATATGGGCGGCGTGATATTCCTTGGTCGGCTCGGCCTTGGCGTATTTCTCGTCATAGGCCTTCTGCAGCGCCTCGTCGGTCACCGCCTTCTTCGCGGTGGTGTCGAGCACGACGCCGGCGAGATAGGCGCGGCGGTCGACCTCGAGCGCGATCTCGTCGCGGTGGGTCATCATCCCCTCGCCGATCTGCGACAGCGCGGTCTGCTGGATCAGCTGGTCGAGGATGCCGTTGAACAGCACGTCGTCGGGCAGCTGCTTGTATTCCGCGGGCAGGCCGTTGCGGACGGTGAGCATCTCGCCCAGCGTGACGTCCTTGCCGTTCACCGTGGCGACGACGGTATCGGCGCCGAGATCGGTGCGGGGCGCCGGTTTCGCGTCCTCGGCCTGGGCCACGCCGCCAAGGCAGGCCAGCAGCGCGGCGGTGCCCAGAAGTTTCGTCAGTTTCGCCATCAAGGCCACTCCAGCAAGGGCCGCGGCAGCCCGCGGCGTTGACACTCTGACGGCCGCCCCTTACATCGCCTAGGGACCTGTGAAGGCAGCTCCGCCCTGTATTCGTTCGCTGTTCTAGGCAACGGCCGGGGGGGCGGCAAGGCCGCAATGCACACGATTTGGTCAGACCAACCCGCGGAGAAAACATGCTGGGCCTCGGAACACTCGCGAAAAAGGTCTTCGGGACACCGAACGACCGCAAGGTGAAATCGGTCCGCCCGCTGGTGGCGAAGATCAACGCGCTCGAACCCGACTTCGTGAAGCTCACGGATGCCGAGATCATCGAGAAGACGCACGAGCTGCAAAAGCGCGCGCAGGAAGGCGGCGAAAGCCTGGATTCGCTGCTGCCAGAGGCCTTTGCCAACTGCCGCGAGGGCGCGCGCCGCGCCCTTGGCCTGCGGGCTTTCGACGTGCAGCTGATGGGCGGCATCTTCCTGCATCAGGGCAATATCGCCGAGATGAAGACCGGCGAGGGCAAGACCCTGATGGCGACCTTCCCGGCCTATCTGAACGCGCTTGCCGGCAAGGGCGTGCATGTGGTCACGGTGAACGACTACCTTGCACGGCGCGACGCCGAATGGATGAGCAAGGTCTATGGCGCGCTCGGCCTGACGACGGGCGTCGTCTACCCGTTCCAGCCCGATGACGAGAAGCGCATCGCCTATGCCGCCGATGTGACCTATGCCACGAACAACGAGCTCGGCTTCGATTACCTGCGTGACAACATGAAGGGATCGGTCGAGGAAATGATGCAGCGCGATCATTTCTTCGCGATCGTCGACGAGGTCGACAGCATCCTGATCGACGAGGCGCGCACGCCGCTGATCATCTCGGGTCCGTCGCAGGACCGCTCGGAACTCTATGTCGCGCTCGACAAGTACATCCCAGAGCTGACCGAAGAGCATTACACGATCGACGAGAAGGCCCGCAACGCGACCTTCACCGAAGAGGGCAACGAATATATGGAGCGCCGCCTGCACGAGGTCGGCATCCTGCCCGAGGGCCAGTCGCTCTATGACCCGGAATCGACGACGATCGTGCACCACATCACCCAGGCCCTGCGCGCGCACAAGCTGTTCCACAAGGATCAGAACTATGTCGTCGCCGGCGGCGAGATCGTGCTGATCGACGAGTTCACCGGCCGCATGATGAAGGGCCGGCGCCTGTCGGACGGTCTGCATCAGGCGATCGAGGCGAAAGAGGGCGTGGCGATCCAGCCCGAGAACGTGACCCTCGCCTCGGTCACCTTCCAGAACTACTTCCGCCTTTACGACAAGCTGGCGGGCATGACCGGCACCGCCGCCACCGAGGCCGAGGAATTCGCCGAGATCTACAGCCTCGGCGTGGTCGAGGTGCCGACCAACCGCCCCGTCGCCCGCAAGGACGAACATGACCGCGTCTATCGCACCGCCGCCGAAAAATACGCTGCGGTGATCGAGGCGATCAAGGAAGCCCATGCCAAGGGCCAGCCGATCCTCGTCGGCACCACCTCGATCGAGAAATCCGAGATGCTGTCCGAGATGCTGAAGAAGGACGGCATTCCGCACAACGTGCTGAACGCGCGCCAGCACGCGCAGGAGGCGCAGATCGTCGCCGATGCCGGCCGCTTCGGCGCTGTCACCATCGCCACCAACATGGCCGGCCGCGGCACCGACATCCAGCTTGGCGGCAACGTCGAGATGAAGGTGCATGACGAGCTGGCCGCGCACCCGGAGGCGAACCCCGACGAGTTGCGCAGCCGGATCGAGGCCGAGCACGCGGAAGAGAAGCAGAAGGTGATCGAGGCCGGCGGTCTCTTCGTTCTGGGCACCGAGCGGCACGAGAGCCGCCGCATCGACAACCAGCTGCGCGGCCGCTCGGGCCGTCAGGGCGACCCGGGGCGTTCGCTGTTCTTCCTCTCGCTCGAAGACGACCTGATGCGGATCTTCGGCTCGGACAAGCTCGACGCGGTGCTGTCGAAGCTTGGCATGAAGGAAGGCGAGGCGATCATCCACCCCTGGGTGAACAAGTCGCTCGAGCGCGCGCAGGCGAAGGTCGAGGGCCGCAACTTCGACATCCGCAAGCAGCTGCTGAAATTCGACGACGTGATGAACGACCAGCGCAAGGCGATCTTCAGCCAGCGCCGCGAGATCATGGAAGCCGAGGACATCTCGGAAATCACCCGCGACATGCGCCTGCAGGTGATCTCGGACCTCGTCGACCGCCATCTGCCGCCGAAGTCCTATGCAGACCAGTGGGACGTCGAGGGCATGCATACCGCGGTGATCGAGCAGCTGAACCTCGACCTGCCGATCGCCGAATGGGCGAGCGAGGAGGGGGTCGATCAGGACGTGGTGAGCCAGCGTATCGAGGCCGCCACCGATACCTACATGGCGCAGAAGGCCGAGGCCTTCGGCGACGAGACGATGCGGGTGATCGAAAAGCAGATCCTGCTGCAGACGATCGACGGCAAGTGGCGCGAGCATCTCGTCACGCTCGAGCATCTGCGCTCGGTCGTCGGTTTCCGCGGCTATGCGCAGCGCGACCCGCTGTCGGAATACAAGACCGAGGCGTTCCAGTTGTTCGAGACGATGCTCGACGGGCTGCGTTTCGAGGTGACGAAGCGGCTGGCGCAGATCCGGCCGCTGACCGACGAGGAACGTGCCGCGATCCTGGCGCAGCAGATGCCGCAGATGGTCGCCCCCGAGGTCGAGCCCGAGCCCGAGATCCCGGCCGGCGAGGCGCCGCAACCCGGCACGCCGGCGCCCGGTTTCGTCGAATCGGATCCGACCACCTGGGGCAACCCCTCGCGCAACGATCCCTGCCCCTGCGGTTCGGGACTGAAGTTCAAGCACTGCCACGGCCGGATCGTCTGACCGAATTGCGGCACCTGTGGGGCGGCCCGGTGGCGACACCGGCCGCCCTTCGCATATCTGCGTGAATTCATTTAACTTTCTTTCCATGAACAGCAGGGCGCTTTCGTTCGGATTTTGGAAACATTGCCCCGCTCCGGCCATCGCCCTGCCCGGATCACCCGCTACTCCTTCGGTTCGAAGCAGTTCCGGAGGCGGTGATGAAGGCCCTGCACAAGATCACGATGGCGACGGTCACGGTCGCGCTGGCAGGTTTGATGGGGCATGTGATGCAGAACGCGTCGCATTTCGGGCTGGCCTCGCGGCAGGGGGCGGCTTTCGATGTCGCCGGGCTGACGAATGTGAGGCCGGTCGCCAATATCGCCGAGGGCACTGCGGGCATCGAGGTGACGGGCGTGCGCATGGGGGCGGTGGCCGAGCTGCCGGCGCTGCCGCGACGCGCGGTGGCCGCGGATGCCGCGATCGGGCCGCTGCCGCAGGCCGAGGCGCCCTCGGGTGGTTTTGCGCGCTGTGCCGCGCCGGCGCTGAAACTGGCCCCTGCCGCGGGGGCTTCGGTTCTGCTGAGCATCGCGGCGCCCTGCGCGGCGGATGGCGCGGTCGAGATCCGGCACGAGGGGCTGGCGATTCCGGTGCAGCTGGATGCGGCGGGCGACTGGAGCGGGCTGGTGCCGGCGCTGGCACCGAACGCGGGCTACAGCCTTGAGCTGCCCGATGGCCAGACGCTTGCCGCCACGGTTGCGGTGCCGGAGCTCGACACGGTGAACCGGGTGGTGGTCGGCTGGACCGGCGCGCCGGCCTTCCTGCTCAACGCCTTCGAGCGCGGCGCCTCCTGGGGCGGGGCGGGGCATGTGCGGGCCGCGGCGCCGGGTGTGCCCGCGGCGCCGGGCTCGGGCTGGCTCTTGAGCTATGGCCTTGCCGAAGATGGCCCGCATCTGCAGGTCTATACCGCGCCCGCCGGGCTGACCGGGCTGGCGCTCGATCTCGAGGCGCCGGTGAGTGAGGTGACCTGCGGCACCGATCTGCGGGCGGCCATGCGCCGGGTGATCGCCGGCCGGTCCGAGGCACCCGCGGAGATTGCCGTCGCCATGCCCGGCTGCGACGACCGTCTGGGGGATGTGGTGGTGCCGCTGCCCGACCTGCCGGTCTCGGTCGCCACGAACTAAAGATAGCCCGCGGCGCGGAAGCTGACCTCGCGGCTTTTGCCGATCACCAGATGGTCGTGCAGCACAAGGCCCAGAAGCGCGCCTGCCTGCCGGATCTGTTCGGTCATCGCGATGTCGGCCTCGGAGGGCGTCGGGTCGCCCGAGGGGTGGTTGTGCACCAGGATCAGCGCCGAGGCGTTGATCTCGAGCGCGCGGCGGATCACCTCGCGCGGATAGACCGGGACATGGTCGACGGTGCCGCGCGCCTGCTCCTCGTCGGCGATCAGCACGTTGCGCCGGTCGAGATAGAGCACGCGGAACTGCTCGGTCTCGCGATGCGCCATCGCGGTGTGGCAATAGTCGAGCAGCGCATCCCAGGAGGACAGCAGCGGCCGCTGCATCACCTTGGCGCGCGCGAGCCGCAGCGCCGCCGCCTCGGTGATCTTCAGCTCCTGCACCACCGTCTCGCCGACGCCTTCCACCTCCATCAGCCGCAGGGGCGCGGCCGAGACCACTCGGCCGAAATCGCCGAAACGGTCGATCAGGCGGCGGGCGAGGGGCTTCACGTCCTGCCGGGGCAGGGCGCGGAACAGAAGAAGTTCCAGAAGCTCGTAATCGGGCATCGCCGCGGCGCCGCCCTCGGTGAAGCGGGCGCGCAGTCGCTTGCGGTGGTCGCGGATATAGGAGGGCAGGCGCTCGCCGGTCAGCGCGACCGGCTCCGCCTCGTCGGCATCGCCGAAAAGCGGCAGCGTCGCGTCCTGAAAGGCGGGGTCCGGGCGGGTCATGCCACAAGTGTGCCAGCGGCTGGTTACTGAAACCTGAAGGCCCGGCAATGGAAAGGGCGCCCGAAGGCGCCCCGCTCAACCCGTCATGCTGTCCCAGAAGCTCTTGACCTTCTTGAAGAACGACGCCCCCTCGGGGTTGTTCTCGGCCTCGATCTTCTCGAATTCGCGCAACAGTTCCTTTTGCCGCGTGGTCAGATTCACCGGCGTCTCGACGGCCAGCTCGATCACCATATCGCCGACCGTGCCGCCGCGCAGCGCCGGCATCCCCTTGCCGCGCAGCCGCATCTGCCGCCCCGACTGGCTGCCCGCCGGGATCTTCACCCGCGAGCGGCCGCCATCGATCGTCGGCACCTCGACCTCGCCGCCAAGCGCGGCGGAGGTGACGCTGACCGGCACGCGGCAGAACAGATGCACCCCGTCGCGCTGGAAGATCGCGTGTTCGCGCACCTCGAGGAAGATATAGAGATCGCCCGCCGGTCCGCCACGCAGCCCGGCCTCGCCCTCGCCCGCCAGGCGGATGCGGGTGCCGGTCTCCACCCCCGCGGGGATGTTGACGGAGAGCGTGCGCTCCTTCTCGACCCGGCCCGCGCCATGGCAGACGCGGCAGGGGTTCTTCACCACCTGGCCCTGGCCGCCGCAGGTGGGGCAGGTGCGTTCGACGGTGAAGAAGCCGTTCTGCGCCCGCACCTTGCCGAGACCCGAACAGGTCGGGCAGGTCTGCGGCTCGGCGCCGCCCTCGGCGCCGGTGCCGTTGCAGGCGGTGCAGGCCGAGGAGCCGGGCACGGTGATCGTCTTCTGCGCGCCCTTGAAGGCCTCTTCCAGGGTGACCCGCATGTTGTAGCGCAGGTCCGAACCGCGGGTGGCGCGCGAGCGTCCGCCCTGCCCGCCGCGCCCGCCCATGAAGTCGCCGAACAGGTCCTCGAACACATCCGAGAAGGCCGAGGCGAAATCGCCCTGGCCGCCGCCATAGCCGCCGCGGCCGCCGCCCATGCCGCCTTCGAAGGCCGCGTGGCCGTAACGGTCGTAGGCCGCCTTCCTCTCGGCGTCCTTCAGCACGTCATAGGCTTCGTTCACTTCCTTGAACTGCGCCTCGGCGTCGGGGTTGTCCTTGTTGCGATCGGGGTGAAGTTCCTTCGCCTTGCCGCGATAGGCCTTCTTGATCTCTTCGAACGAGGCGGTGCGAACGACGCCCAGCACCTCGTAGAAATCGCGTTTTGCCATTGAAGCCCCCTTCGGGGAACGGGAACGGGCCCCTCCTCGGGGCCCGCTCCGCTGTTCCGGCGCTTACTTGCGCTTGTTCTCGCCCATGTCCTCGAAGTCGGCATCGACGATGTCGTCTTCGTCCGACGAGCGGTCCTGCGCCTCGTCCTCGGCACCAGCCTCGCCGCCCTGCGGCTGCTGCGCCTTGTAGATCGCCTCGCCCAGCTTCATCGCGGCATCGGTCAGGTTGCTGATCGCGCCCTTGATCTTGCCGGGCTCTTCCGACTTCAGGGCCTCTTCCAGCGCGTTGCAGGCCAGCTCGATCACCTCGACGGTCGAGCCGTCAACCTTGTCGCCATGCTCTTCCAGCGACTTGCGGGTCGAGTGCAGCAGGCTTTCGCCCTGGTTCTTGGTCTCGACCAGCTCCTTGCGCTGCTTGTCGGCCTCGGCATTGGCCTCGGCGTCCTTGACCATCTTCTCGATCTCGTCGTCGGACAGGCCGCCCGACGCCTGGATCGTGATGTTCTGGGTCTTGCCGGTGCCCTTGTCCTTGGCCGAGACCGAGACGATGCCGTTCGCGTCGATGTCGAAGGTCACCTCGATCTGCGGAATGCCGCGCGGTGCCGGCGGGATGTCCTCGAGGTTGAACTGGCCAAGCAGCTTGTTGTCCGCGGCCATTTCACGCTCGCCCTGGAAGACGCGGATGGTCACGGCCGACTGGTTGTCCTCGGCGGTCGAGAAGATCTGCGATTTCTTCGTCGGGATCGTGGTGTTGCGGTCGATCAGACGGGTGAAGACACCGCCCAGCGTCTCGATGCCGAGCGACAGCGGGGTCACGTCGAGAAGGACCACGTCCTTCACGTCGCCCTGCAGCACGCCGGCCTGGATCGCCGCGCCAAGCGCCACGACCTCGTCCGGGTTCACGCCCTTATGGGGTTCCTTGCCGAAGAACTTCGTCACTTCCTCGACGACCTTCGGCATGCGGGTCATGCCGCCGACCAGAACCACCTCGTCGATCTCGTCCTTCGACACGCCCGCATCCTTCAGCGCCGCGGCGCAGGGCTTCAGCGAGGCCTTGATCAGGTCGCCCACCAGCTGCTCGAGCTTCGAGCGGGTGAGCTTCATCACCATGTGCAGCGGCGTGCCCGAGGAGGCGTCCATCGAGATGAAGGGCTGGTTGATCTCGGTCTGCTGGCTCGAGGACAGCTCGATCTTCGCCTTTTCGGCCGCTTCCTTCAGACGCTGCAGCGCCATCTTGTCCTTGGTCAGATCGACGCCATGCTCCTTTTTGAACTCCTCGGCGAGGTAGTTCACGATTCGCATGTCGAAGTCTTCACCACCAAGGAAGGTGTCGCCGTTGGTCGATTTCACCTCGAAGAGACCGTCGTCGATCTCGAGGATGGTGATGTCGAAGGTGCCGCCGCCGAGGTCATAGACCGCGATCGTCTTGGTGTCCTTCTTGTCGAGGCCATAGGCAAGCGCCGCGGCCGTCGGTTCGTTGATGATGCGCAGCACCTCGAGGCCGGCGATCTTGCCGGCGTCCTTCGTCGCCTGACGCTGGGCGTCGTTGAAATAGGCGGGGACGGTGATCACGGCCTGGGTGACGGTCTCGCCGAGATAGCTTTCGGCGGTTTCCTTCATCTTCTGCAAGATCACGGCCGAGATCTGCGCGGGCGAATACTTGTCGCCCTTCACCTCGACCCAGGCGTCCCCATTGCCGCCGTCGACGATCGAGAAGGGAACGAGCTTCTTGTCCTTCTGCACCTCGGCGTCGGTGACCCGACGGCCGATCAGGCGCTTCACGGCAAAGACGGTGTTGGTGGGGTTGGTGACAGCCTGACGTTTCGCAGGCTGACCGACAAGACGTTCATTGTCGGTGAAGGCGACGATCGACGGCGTGGTGCGCGCGCCTTCCGAATTTTCGATCACCCGCGGCTGAGCCCCGTCCATGATGGCGACGCAGCTGTTCGTGGTGCCGAGGTCGATCCCGATGACTTTGGCCATTTCAATACCTCTTCTTTCGGCGATACGGCGGGGCCGGGTCCCGTCAGGCCCCCGTCCCCTATCCCAGGGTTCAAGTCTCTGCCCGTGCGGGAACTGTCCTCTCCGGGCTTCTGGGCGTATATAAGGAGGGGTCAGGGGCCCTGCAAGAACCCGTGCCGGGGGAAGATCGCAACAAATGACGGAATCTGACAAGGACGCCACGGAACGCCCGCAAGCGCAGGAAATCCGGGGCTTTCTGTATTACCCGGGCTGGCTGTCCCCGGCCGGGCAGCGGCAGATGCTTGCCGATCTGCGCGCCGTGGTCGCGGCGGCACCGCTGGTCGGGCCGATCACCCCCTCGGGCCGGCCGATGTCGGTGCGGATGAGCGCGGCCGGGCGCTTCGGCTGGGTCAGCGACCGGCGCGGTTACCGCTATGCCGAGACCCACCCGCAGGGCACGCCCTGGCCCGCGATCCCCGACAGCATCCTTGCCGTCTGGCGCGCGGTCTCGGGCTCGGCGCGGATGCCCGAATGCTGCCTGATCAACTTCTACGACGCGGGCGCGCGCATGGGGCTGCATCAGG
Organism: Paenirhodobacter huangdaonensis; assembly: GCF_004022465.1. NCBI lineage: Bacteria > Pseudomonadati > Pseudomonadota > Alphaproteobacteria > Rhodobacterales > Paenirhodobacter > Paenirhodobacter huangdaonensis. Next base: position 253,685 of record NZ_SAVA01000004.1, read on the forward strand.
ACCGCGACGAGGCCGATTTCGGCGAGCCGGTGGTGTCGATCTCGCTCGGCGACGACGGGCTCTTCCGGATCGGCAACGAAAGCCGCGGCGGGCCGACGCAAAGCCTGTGGCTGCGCTCGGGCGATGTGCTGGTGATGGGCGGAGAGGCGCGGCTGCGCCATCACGGCATCGACCGGATCGCGCCCGGCACCTCGATGCTTTTGCCCAAAGGCGGGCGCCTCAACCTGACGCTGCGCGTGGTGACCTGAGGCAGAGGAGTATTTGGACCAAGAAAAAGCACGGGCCCTTCCCCGGGACTTGCCGTTTTTTCTTGGGAAAAATACTCCGCGGGGGTCCGGGGGCGCGACGCCCCCGGCGGGCTCAGACCGAGCCGCGCGGCATCGGCGTGGTGCCGTCCCTGTAGGGCGTCCAGTCCTCGATATGCGGGTAATAGCGCTTGCGCCAGGCCCGCACCCGCGGGTTCATCCGGCGCCGCCACAGCGGCGGCACCATGGCAAGCGCCGTCATCGCCGGATAGCCGAAGGGCAGCTGCGGCGCCTCCTCGGGGGCATAGGTCTGCAACAGCGGGAAACGCCGGTCGGGCTTGTAATGGTGGTCCGAATGGCGCTGCAGGTTGATCAGCAGCCAGTTCGAGGCGGTCTGGTCGGCGTTCCAGCTGTGCCGTGGCAGCACATGCTCATAGCGCCCCTCGCCCCTGTATTCGCGGGTCAGCCCGTAATGCTCGACGTAATTCGTCAGCTCGAGCTGCCAGATCGCGAAGAAGGCCTGCAGCACGAAGAGCCCGACGCCCGGCCAGCCCCCGACCGCAAAGGCCAGCGCCAGCGCCAGCAGCTGCAGCGCGCCATAGCGCCAGAACGGATTGCCGGCGTGCCAGACCGGCCGGCCGGCCCGGGCAAGTTTCAGCCGCTCGGCGCGCCATGCGCTCGCCGGGCATTCGAACAGAACGCGCCAGAAGAAGCGGTGAAACCCCTCGTTGTAGCGCGCCGTCACCGCGTCGCGCGGCGTGCCGACCCAGAGGTGATGCACCAGCAGATGCTCGGTGCGGAAATGCGAATAGAGCACGCTCGCCAGCAGCAGATCGCCGAGCCAGCGCTCGAGCCGGGTCTTCTGATGCATCAGCTCGTGGCTGTAGACGATGCCGATCGTGCCCGAGATCACGCCCACGCCGAAGAAGAGCGCGACGATCTCCCACCAGGCGAGATGGTCGCTATGGGTCACGTCCCAGATCAGGCCATAGATCACCACCGCCTGGATCGGGAACCAGATCAGGGTGATCAGCCGATACCAGAACAGATCCTCGACCGGGGTGGTGACATCGGGCTGGTCCTCGTTGCGGCCGAGGATCTGGTCGAGCACCGTCACCGACCACCAGGCGTAGGTCGGCAGCAGGAGCAGCGACCAGCCGCCGAAGCGCGCCTCGATCGCCGCAAGCGGCAAGGTGCCGAGCGAGACCCAGAACGGCAGGGCCCGGCTCGGACGGCGGATCTCTTCACGGCTGGACATCATTACCCTCTCTCGCGCCGTGCCATGATAGCCGAGCGGTTTCCCGAGGCAATCACTCGGGATGCGGCGAAAGCGCGCTTTGCGCCGCGTCCCAGACCTTGCGCATCACCGTGGGCAGCGCCGCCGGGCGGAAGTCGGCGCGCGGGGTAAAGCCCGCCCCCTCCGCCTGCGCCGCAAAGACCCGCAGCCGCAGGTGGAAATGGGTGAAGGTGTGGCGCACCGTCGAGGGCGCCTCGCGCCAGTCGGCGGCCAGCGGCGGCGTGAATTCCGGCGCCGGGCCCCAGCCCGAGCCCGGAAAGCCCAGCATCCCGCCCAGCAGCCCCTTCTCCGGCCGGCGCTCGAGCAGCACGCCCCCCGCCCCGTCGCGCGCGACGAAGGCAAAGCCCTGCCGCACCGGCTTTTCCGCCTTCGGCGCCTTGCGCGGCAGGCTGTCGGCGATGCCCTGTGCCGAGGCCGCGCAGAACGGCCGCAGCGGGCAGATCGCACAGGCCGGGTTGCGCGGCGTGCAGATCGTCGCGCCAAGATCCATCATCGCCTGCGCATGATCGCCCGGACGCCGCGCCGGCGTCAGCCGGCCGGCAAGGTCCGTCAGCGCAGCCTTCGCCCCGGGCAGCGGCGTCTCGACGGCCCAGAGCCGCGACACCACCCGCTCGACATTGCCGTCGACCACCACCGCGGGTTCGTCATGCGCGATCGCGGCAATGGCAGCGGCGGTATAGGGGCCGATGCCGGGCAGGGCACGCAGCCCCTCCGAGGTCGTCGGGAACACCCCGCTGTGCTCGTGCGCCACCACCCGGGCGCATTTCAAAAGGTTGCGGGCGCGGGCGTAATAGCCAAGCCCCGCCCATTCCGCCATCACCGCACCATCCTCGGCGGCGGCCAGATCCTCGACCCGCGGCCAGCGCGTGGTGAAACGGTGGAAATGGTCCTTCACCGCGGCGACGGTGGTCTGCTGCAGCATCACCTCGGACATCCAGACCCGATAGGGATCGGCGCGCTCGCCCGTGGCATGGTCCGCCGGCCCCACCCGCCAGGGCAGCACCCGCGCGGCGCGGTCATACCAGGCCAGAAGGGCCTCGCCCGCCGCCGCTTCGTCTCCGTCACGCAATCTTTATGCTCCCCTTCCCGTCCTGGATCTGGCAAAGCCCAGACGGGGGCCTAGAATAACGCCGAACGCCGGGAAGGACAGGCGGGAAGGACCAGATGAGCGACAAGTCTCGCACCACGCCGAATGCAGAGCGCCGCACCCGCGGCTTCGAGCCCGCCTCGAAGCTGGTGCGCGAGCGTATCCGCACCGCCGGCGAGGCGCGCGGCTTCGCCGTGGCACGGCTCTTCACCCATTGGCCTGAGGTGGTGGGCGAGGATCTCGCCCGCCTCACCCGCCCGGTGAAGATCGGCTATGCCAAGGGCGGCTTCGGCGCGACGCTGACGCTGCTCGTCGAAGGCGCCGCCGCGCCGATGGTCGACATGAGCCGCGAACGCATCCGCGAGAAGGTGAATGCCTGCTATGGCTATAACGCGGTGTCGCGCGTGGTGCTGACGCAGACCGCCGCCACCGGCTTTGCCGAGGGCCAGGCGCAATTCGCCCCGGCGCCGCGCGCCGTGCGGCCCGAACCCACCCCGGCGCAACGCGCCGAGGCGCGCGAGACCGCCGAGGGCTGCGCTGATGCCGGCCTGCGCGCCGCACTCGAACAACTTGCTGAAAACGTGCTGATGAAGTCCGCGAGGCGGGCGAAAGAAAGAAAGGCTGACTGATGAACCGACGCACCCTCCTCCTCGGGCTGTCCGGGGCCGCCGTGATCGCTGTCGCGGGCGGCTGGATCGCCACGCGCCAGGGCGCGGGCCAGACGGGCTTTGCCGTGCCGGCGATGGCCGAGGACGCCCCGGCGGCGGAGCTGCTGCCCGACGTGCCGCTCGGCAGCCCCGACGCGCCGGTGACGCTGATCGAATACGCCTCCTACACCTGCCCGCATTGCGCGCATTTCCATGACGAGGTCTTCGGTGCGCTCAAGCGCGACTATATCGACACCGGCAAGGTGAGGTTCATCCACCGCGAGGTCTATTTCGACAAGTTCGGTCTCTGGGCCGGGCTGATCGCGCAATGCGGCGGCACGATGAAATATTACGGCATCGTCGACATGCTCTATGGCACGCAGAAGGACTGGATCGGCGACGGCAAGGAGCAGACGATCTCGGACAACCTGCGCAAGATCGGGCTGAAGGCCGGGCTGACGAACGAACAGCTCGACACCTGCCTGAAAGACCAGAAGCGCGCCGAGGCGATGGTGACCACCTTCCAGAAGCACGCCACCGACGATCAGGTCGAGGGCACCCCGACGCTGATCATCAATGGCGAGAAATACTCGAACATGAGCTACGAGGAGCTGAAGAAGATCCTCGACGCGAAGCTCGCCGGTTGAGGTCGCCGGGGGGCGCTGCCCCCCGCTGCGCTCCCCCCGGAGTATTTGTGCCAAGAAAAAGCCCGTCGAAAAGACCCCGGGCTTTCTCCTTGCCGAAAAGACCTCGGGGGTGAATGCGCCGTCAGGCGCAGAGGGGGCAGCGCCCCCTTTTTCATTGCCTAAAGGCCAAGCCGCGCCAGCGCCGCATCGAGCGCCGCGGTGTCGGCGATCTGCAGCCGCACCGGCAGTGCCAGCACCTGCGGGCGAAAGCGCGCGGGCAGGCGCACCGCGTCCTTCTCGGTCGTCACCAGCTGCGCGCGGAGCAGCCGCGCCTCGGTCTCGAGCCGGGTGAGCAGCCGCGGCGTGTAGGGCTGGTGGTCCTCGAGTGCCTCGGCGCGCAAGAGCTCGGCGCCGAGCCCGCGCAGGGTGGCGAAGAATTTCTCCGGATGGCCGATGCCCGCAAAGGCAAGGACGCGCAGCCCGTCCCAGTCCATCCCGGTCTGCAGCGGCTCGAGCGCGCCGGTCAGATGCGGCACCGCGATTTTTCCGCCCCACCCGGCCGCAAAGCCGGCCTGTGCGGCGGCCGGTCCGATCGACAGCAGCAGGTCGGCGCGGGCAAGCCCGGTGGCGACCGGCTCGCGCAGCGGGCCCGCGGGCAGGCAGCGGCCATTGCCGAAGCCCTTCGCCGCATCCACCACCACGATCGACAGATCCTTGAGCAGCGCCGGGTTCTGATGCCCGTCATCGAGCACGATCGCCTGCGCGCCGGCCGCCACCGCCGCGCGGGCCCCCGCGGCGCGGTCCTTGGCCACCCAGGTCGGCGCAAAGGCCGAGATCAGCAGCGGCTCGTCGCCGGTTTCGGCGGCGCGGTGGCGGCGCTCGTCGACCTGCACCGGGCCCGCGAGGCTGCCGCCATGGCCGCGGCTGACGACATGGGCGGTGATGCCGCGCGCGGCGAGGTGCTGCACCAGGGCGATCACGGTGGGCGTCTTGCCGGTGCCGCCGGCGTTGATGTTGCCGACGCAGATCACCGGCACCCCGACGCGCGCGCCCGACCGGCGCAGCCGTCGTGCCGTCGCCGCCGCGTAAAGCGCTCCGAGCGGCGCGAGCAGCCGCGCCGCAAGGGCGGGGCGATCGGGCGGGGTGAACCAGAACAGCGGTGCGCCCATCAGCGGATCTCCCCGGTCGCGGCGGCGTCGAGCGTGCCGAGGATGGCGCGCGCCACGGCCTCGGCGGCGCCCGCCCCGCCCGAGGTCACCGCCCAGGCGTTATGGGCGAGCATCGCGGCGCGGTCGGGCGCGATCAGGTCGGCGAGCGCATCGCCGAGCGAGCGCGGGTCATAGATCGCCCGCGCCGCCCGTGCCGCATCGAGCCGGCTGTAATCGGCGCCGTAGGGCGCGGTCTGCGGCCCGTGCACCACCGCCGAGCCGAGCGCCGCGGGTTCGAGCGGCGAGCGCGCATGCCCGGCTGCGCCGCTCAGCGTGCCGCCCATGTAGGTCACCGGGGCGATGCGATACCACAGCCCGTATTCGCCCGGGTCATCGGCGAGGAAGATCTGCATCTCGTCGTCGGGCTCGCCCTCGAGCGTGCGCCGCCCGGCGGCCCACCCCATCGCCTCGAGTTCATTGACGAGCTCGGTCCCGTCGACGGGCTGGTCGGGGGCGAGGATCAGCAGCATCCGGTGCGCGTGGCGCTGCGCCTGGGCATGGGCGGTCAGCACCGCGTGCACCTCGCCCGCCGGCACCGCGGCGGCCAGCCAGACCGGCCGGGTGCGGGTGATCGAGGCGATCGAGGCACGCTCGGTCTCGGAGCAGTGCAGCGGCTCGGGCGGTTCGGACAGGATGCCGCCGACCTCGATCCGCGCGGGATCTGCGCCGAGGCGGACGAGCGCCGCCTGGCTTTCGGGATCGCGCACGCTGATCCGGGCGAGTCGCGTCAGCAGCGCGCGTTGCAGCCGGCGCGCGAAGAAGCCGCGCCGCGCCGCACGCCCGGGCGCATGGGCGTCGATCAGCATCACCGGCACGCCTGCCTCGCGCGTGCCCTCGATCAGCGCGGGCGGCAGGGCATTGCCCATCAGCACGACGAGATCCGGGCGCCACTGACCGAGCGCAAGGCGCACCGCGGCGGGGGCATCCTCGACCGGGTCGATGCAGAGCACCGCCTCGGGCAGCGAAACCGCCATCGTGGGCGCCATGCTGACCAGCAGGGTGAGGCCGGGGCGCTGCTGCTGCAGCCGGCGCAGCAGCAGCGCCGCATTGGCGCCGGCGTCATGCCCGTCCTCGCCGCCCGGGTCGGGCACCAGCCAGACCAGCGGGCCTGGCGGACGCACCGGCGCTTCGGCCGCCAGCGCCGGCCGGCGCGAGCGGCTGAGCGCGAGGCGCAGCCACAGCAGGAAGGACCGGCGCATCGCGGGCTCCGCCGGAGATCAGGCGCCGAGTTCTTCGGTCGGCGAGGCGGGGACCTCCTCGTCGCGCAGCCGGTGCAGGTGGGCGATGAAATAGCGCATGTGCGCGTCGTCGACCGAGCGCTGCGCCTCGGCCTTCCAGGCGTTGAAGGCGCTCGAATAGTTCGGGAAGATGCCGACGATGTGGATCTTGCTCACATCCTTGAACTGCGTATGTGCGGGGTCGATGAGCTCGCCGCCGAACACGAGGTGCAGCCGCTGGGTCGAATTGGACATGATCTCTCCTGTCGCTGAGATGGCGCGCGAACCCTATGCCATGCCCGCCCCACGCTCAAGCGGCGCCCGCGCGAGAATGTCGCAGGCGGTGCTTTTCAAGCGCCGGAGGAGCGGCTAGGGAAAGGGCATGAAACAGAGCCTGCTGCAAATCTATGACGCCCGTGTCGCCGCCGGCACGCTGCACGCCGACGCGGCGCAGCGCGCGGTCCTGCCGCTGATGGAGCGGATCCGCACCGAGCTTGAGGCGCCGGTGAAGAAGCCCGGTCTCTTCGGCCTCTTCGTCAAGCCCCCCGAGACGGTGCGCGGCCTCTACCTGTGGGGCGGCGTCGGGCGCGGCAAGTCGATGCTGATGGACCTGTTCTGCGGCGCCGTCGAGGTGCCGAAGCGGCGCGTGCATTTCCACGCCTTCATGCAGGAGGTGCAGGCGCAGATCGAGGCGGCGCGGCGGGCGAAGACCGAGGACGCGCTGTTGCCGGTGGCGAAGGCGATCGCGGCCGAGGTGCGGCTTTTGTGCTTCGACGAGATGCAGATCACCGACATCGCCGACGCGATGATCGTCGGCCGGCTTTTCGACGAGCTGTTCAAGCGCGGCGTGACGGTGGTCACCACCTCGAACCGGGTGCCCGAGGATCTTTACAAGAACGGGCTGAACCGGCAGCTGTTCCTGCCCTTCATCGGCATCATCCGTGCCGAGCTCGAGGTGCAGGAGATCGTTTCCGAAAACGACTACCGCCAGCACCGGCTGTCGGGGGCGCAGGTCTATTTCACCCCGCTCGGCCGGCCGGCGACCGAGGCGATGACGGCGCTCTGGGAAGAGCTTTCGGGCCATGACGACAGCGCGGTGCTGCGGCTCGAGGTGAAGGGGCGCGAAGTGGTGATCCCGCATTTCCACAATGGCGTCGGCCGCGCCACCTTCTGGGATCTGTGCGCGGCGGCGCTCGGCCCGGCCGATTACCTTGCCATCGCCGGTGCGGTGCGGGTGCTGATGATCGACGACATCCCGCATCTGTCGTCCTCGAACTTCAACGAGGCGAAGCGCTTCGTCACCCTGATCGACACGCTCTACGAGGCGAAGGTGCGGCTGATCTGCTCGGCCGCCGAGGAACCCGAGCGGCTCTATATCGAGGGCGAGGGCAGCTTCGAGTTCGAGCGCACCGCCAGCCGACTGCGCGAGATGCAGTCGGCCGACTGGGCCCGCGACTAGGCGAGCAGTTCGCGCACCCGCGGGATCACCTTCTCGCCGTAAAGTGCGATGTTGCGCAGCTGCACCTCGGGCCGCTGCGGGCCGGAAGAGTATTTCAGCGTGAAGCGATCGAGGCCCAGCACCCGCACCGTGCGCGCGATCTTCTGCGCCACGGTCTCGGGCGAGCCGATGTAAAGCGAGCCATGCGCGATCTCGGCCTCGAAGGCGGCGCGGGTCAGCCGCGGCCAGCCGCGCGAGCGGCCGATCATGTCGTGCATCGTCGCATAGCCCTCGAAGAATTCCTCCTTCGCGCTTTCGTCGGTTTCGCCGACATGGCCGGGCGAGTGCACGGCAAGCGGCAGCATGGGCGCGTCCATCTGCGCGCGGGCGCGGCGGTAAAGATCGGCAAGCGGGGCGAAGCGGGCGGCGTCGCCGCCGATGATCGCCATCACCAGCGGCATGTCCATCGCCGCGGCTTCCACCACCGATTGCGGGCTGCCGCCGACACCACGCCAGATCTTGAGGGGCGTTTCGGCGCGCGGATAGACGGTGACGCCTTTCAGTGCGGGCACATGCCGGCCCTCGAAGCTCACCTTTTCCTGCGTCTGCAGCAGGTGGAGGAGCTGCGATTTTTCCTCGAACAGGGTCTCGTAATCGTCAAGCGCGAAGCCGAAGAGCGGGAAGCTCTCGATGAAGGAGCCGCGGCCGATGGTGATTTCGGCGCGGCCCGGCGCGATCGCGTCGAGCGTGGCGAAGCGCTGATAGAGCCGGATCGGGTCGTCCGAGGACAGCACCGTCACCGAGGTGCCGACGTGCATCCGCTGCGTGCGGGCGAGGATCGCGCCGATCAGCGGCTCGGTCGCCGAGATCGCGAAATCGGGGCGGTGATGCTCGCCAAGGCCGAAATAATTGACACCGACGGCCTCGGCGAGCTCCGCCTCGGCCAGGGTGTCGCGGATCACCTGGGCGCCCGTGCGCCGCCCGGTGTCGTCGCGGGTGATGTCCCCGAAGGTGTCGAGGCCGAATTCGAGGGGCTTGGCTTGGGTCATGACGGGGCTCCTGTTGTGCAGCCGCGAAGATAGGGGCGGGCGGGGCCGGCGCCTAGCTGCAGGGCTGCACAGGGATCTTCGCAGAAATGCGGAGATCAGCCGTTGTCGCGCAGCACCTTTCCGGCGAGGTAGAGCGAGCCGCAGATCAGCACCCGGGCCGTCGGATCGGCCGCGGCGATGGTGGCGAGTGCTGCCGCGACCGAGGGGGCGGTGGCGGTGCGGGCAAAGCCCGCGGCACGGGCGGCGGCCTCGGTCACCTCGGCGGGCTGCGAGTTCGGCTCCTCGGGGATGGTGATCGCGGTCAGGCTTTGTGCGACATCGGCGAGCGGGCGCATGTAGCCTGCCTCGTCCTTGGTGTTGATCATGCCGCAGATGAGATGCGTCGGCCGCGCGGGCATGCGCGCGAGCGTCGCCGCCACCGCCGCGCCGCCCGCCGGGTTGTGGCCGCCGTCGAGCCAGAGCTCGACCCCCGGCGCGCTTTCCGCGAGCGGTCCGCGGCGCAGCCGCTGCATCCGGGCGGGCCATTCGGCGCGGGTGACCGCCGCCTCGCAGGCCCCGGCATCGAAGCCCAGCAGCCGCAGCGCGGCAATCGCGGCGCCGGCGTTCTGGATCTGGTGCGGGCCGGGCAGCACCGGCAGCGGCAGATCAAGCAGCCCGGTCTCGTCCTGATAGATCAGCCGGCCGTGTTCCTCGACCGCATGCCAGTGCTGGCCATGCACGAAGAGCGGCGCGCCGACGCGGGCGGCGCGGGCCTCGATCACCGCGAGTGCCGCCTCTTCCTGCGGGCCGACGACGCAGGTGACGCCGCGCTTCAGGATTCCGGCCTTCTCGCCGGCGATCTCGGGCAGGGTCTCGCCCAAAAAGGCCTGATGGTCGATCGAGACTGGGGTGATGAGGGTCAGCGCCGGCCGTGCGATCACATTCGTCGCATCGAGCCGGCCGCCGAGCCCGACCTCGAGCAGGGTGAAATCGGCCGGCGTGCGGGCGAAGGCCAGGAAGGCCGCGGCGGTGGTGATCTCGAAGAAGGTGATCGGGGCCGTGCCGTTCACCTGCCGGCATTCCTCGAGCAGCGCAGCCAGATCGGGTTCCGAGATCAGCGTGCCGGCTAGCCGGATGCGCTCGTGGAAGCGGGCGAGATGGGGCGAGGTATAGGCGTGCACGCGCTTGCCCGCCGCCTCGAGCCCGGCGCGGATCATCGCCTGGGTCGAGCCCTTGCCGTTGGTGCCGGCGATGTGGATGACCGGGGGCAGCGCGGTCTCGGGGTGGCCGAGGGCGGCAAGCAGGCGCTCGACCCGGTCGAGGGTGAGGTCGATCACCTTCGGGTGCAGCGCCATCAGCTGCGTCAGGATCGCGTCGGAGGGAAGGGTCGTCTCAGCAGCCATCGGGGCCCCCGGAATGGTCGGAGGCCGGGGGCGCTGCCCCCGGACCCCCGAGGTATTTTCGGCAAGATGAAGGGCTCAGGCCTTCGCGAGGTCTTCGACCTTGCCCGGGGCGGGCAGGTCGCCGGCGATGGCGGGGGTGAGGCCCATCAGCATGCGGGTGATGGTGACCAGCTCCTCGCGCAGTTTCTTGCGGTGGGTGACGCGGTCGAGCATGCCGTGGTCGAGCAGGTATTCGGCGCGCTGGAAGCCTTCGGGCAGCTTCTCGCGGATCGTCTGTTCGATCACGCGCGGGCCGGCAAAGCAGATCAGCGCGTTGGGTTCCGAGATCTGCACGTCGCCGAGCATGGCATAGGAGGCGGTGACGCCGCCCGTGGTCGGATGGGTCAGCACCACGATATAGGGCAGGTGTGCTTCCTTCAGCATCTGCACCGCAACGGTGGTGCGCGGCATCTGCATCAGGCTAAGGATGCCTTCCTGCATCCGCGCGCCGCCGGCCGCGGCAAAGAGGATCAGCGGGCGTTTCGTCTTCACCGCGCGTTCGGCCGCGGCGACGATGGCATTGCCGACATACATCCCCATCGAGCCGCCCATGAAGGAGAAGTCCTGCGCGGCGGCGATGATCGGGGTGCGGCCCATCTCGCCCTCGGCGACGAGCATCGCCTCTTTCTCGCCGGTCGATTTCTGCGCGGCGCGCATCCGGTCGGGGTATTTCTTCTGGTCGCGGAACTGCAGCGGGTCGGCGATCGGCTCGGGCACCTTGACCTCGGAGAAGATGCCGCCGTCGAACAGCGCGGTGAAGCGCGCGCGCGGCGAGATCGCCATGTGGTGGTCGCAGTTCGTGCAGACGTTCAGGTTCTCGGCCAGCTCGCGGTGGAACAGCATGGTCCCGCATTCGGGGCACTTGGTCCACAGGTTCTCGGGCATCTCGCGGCGCGAGAACAACGAGTTGATCTTCGGTTTGACGTAGTTCGAGATCCAGTTCATCGGTCTTGAGCCCCTTTCGTGCGCTTGCCGCGACGTCTGGTCCAGATAAGCCGGCAGGCCGGGAATTGCAATCAGACGCGCAAGGCAAGCCGTGCAGCGAGCCAGGCGACGAGCATCGTGGCGACGTCGGCGGCGAGGTAGGGGCCGAAGGCCGCCGCATCGCGCGGGTTGATCACGATGGTGTAGAGCGCGAGCCCGTCGAGCTGGCCGTAGAGCCCGACGAAGATCATCGAGGAGAGGTTGTTGGTGAAATGGAGCGCCAGCGCCGCGCCGAGATTGCCGGTGCGCGCGGTCAGGTCGGCGGCGAGGCAGCCAAAGCCCATCGCCCAGAGCGCCGGCCAGAGCGCCATCGGCCCGAACTCGGCGGGCGAATAGTGCAGCGCGCCGAACAGCGCCGAGGGTGCCACCATCCACACCCAGGGCGAGCGGCTGCGCGCGGCAAGCTGCTGCAGCAGGTAGCCGCGGAAAATCAGCTCCTCGGCGGCGATCTGCACGAGCAGCAGCGGCAGCATCAGCGGCAGCCAGCGCAGCACCGTGGCGGGCGGCACCGAGCGGCCGACATTCGGGTCAAGGAACGCGAGCGGGAAGAGCGCGAGGGCCAGGCCGAAAAGCGGCACGCCCGCGCGCAGCGCGTCGCGCCCGGCGCCGGGGCCGAGGAGGCTGTGCAGGCCGCGCCGGTGCAGCGCCCGCGTCACGGCGAGCACGGCGAGTGCCATCGGCACAAAGGTGGCGAGCAGCATCGCCAGCCCCGCAGGCGTACCGGCGCGGGAGATCTCGGCCATCAGCCGGGCAAAGCGCATCGGTGCGAGCTGGTGGCCGATCAGCGTCAGCGTGCCGAAGACCGCCCCCCAGTAGAGCGCGACGGTCAGCACGAGACCAAGGGCCGTGCGCCACAGCTCGGCCCGCGGCTGCGCCAGGGCGGCAAAGGCCGCGAGCGGGCGCCAGGCGGGACTCATGCGGCCCGGGCCATCGGGAGCAGGCAAGGACCGTCGTGGCCGATCGGCGGAAGGGGGAAGGGCATTGCATCCTCGGTTTGCGCTGACCGCGGCAGGCTAATGCCGGGCCGGGCGGGGAGCAAGGCGCGCTTTACATTGCCCGGCCGCCAGAGGAAGACATGTCGCCCGCGGCGCGCCGGGCGCAACGGCGGTTTTTCCCGATGTTCGAAGTGTCCCTCGACCTTGCCCTGATGCTGATCGGAGCGGCCTTTGCTGCCGGGTTCGTCGATTCGATCGCCGGCGGTGGCGGGCTCATCACTTTGCCGGTCCTGCTCTTGGCGGGGGCGACGCCGCTGCAGGCGCTGTCGACGAACAAGGTGCAGGGGGTGTTCGGCGCGGCGACCGCGGCGCTCGCCTATGCGCGGGCGGGGCATGTGCGGCTGTCGCATCAGCTGCGGCCGGCGGTGCTGGCCTTCATCGCCGGGCTGGTCGGTGCCGGGCTCGTCTCGGTGATCCCGACCGGCGGGCTGCGGATCGCGCTGCCGGTGGTGCTGATCGCCATCGCCGGCTTCTTCGCGCTGAAGAAGGGGCTGGATGACACCGACCGGGCCGAGCGCATCCGACCGGCCACCTTCACCGCCGTCGTGGTGCCGCTGATCGGCTTTTACGACGGGCTGATCGGGCCCGGTGCCGGCGCCTTCTACATGATCGGCTTCGTCACGCTGGCGGGCTATGGCGTGCTGAAGGCCACCGCGCATACGAAGTTGCTGAACTTCGCCTCGAATCTCGGCGGGCTCATCGCCTTTGCCGCGGCCGGGGCGCCGTGGTGGGCGATGGGGCTGGCGATGGGGCTCGCGCAGGCGGCGGGCGCCCGGCTGGGCGCCCGGCTTGCAATGCGGGTGGGGGCGAAGGTGATCAAGCCGCTTCTGGTGACCACCTCGACGCTGCTCGCGCTGCGGCTGATCTGGCAGATGCTTTGAGGTTCAGGCGAAGCCCGGCGCCAGGCGCATGCCGCCGGTGACGAAGCCGCGCCAGTTCTTCTGCACGCTCGGGATCAGCTCCTCGACCACCGGATGCGCCGGATCGAGCGCGCCGAGTTTCACCAGAAGCGCGGTGATCGCCGCTTCCGAGGCGCGGGTGCCGCCGTCGACGATCTTCAGCGCGATGCCGCGCTTCTGCGCGGGCAGGATCGCGATATAGACCGCCTCGGCGCCGGTCTTCACCGCAACGGTGCCGCCCATGGCGCGCATCAGCCGGGTGCAGGCGCGCTCCTCACCCGCCACCATCTCGGGGAAGGCAGCCATGGCGCGGGCAAGCCGGGCGGCCGCGGCCTCGCGCACGCCGCCCTCGGGGTTCGCCGCGGCGAAGAACTGCATCGCGCGGGCAAGGCCGGTCACCGTGCAGGCGAAATTCGGCGCCGAGCAGCCGTCGATGCCGTAGCCCGGCGAGGTTTCCTGCGTCACCTCCTCGAAGGCCGCCTTCACCGCGCGCTGCACCGGGTGGTCGATCTCGACATATTCGCTGCCGCCCTTCAGGTGCCGGTTCAGCGTCAGAAAACCGGCATGCTTGCCCGAGCAGTTGTTGTGCAGCTGGCAGGGGCTGTCATGGCTGCAGGTGAGGCGGGTGTTCTCCGCCTTGTCCCAGGGCATGTGCACGCCGCAGCGCAGATCGCCCTCGGCCATGCCGAGATCGGCCAGCCAGCTTGCCACCGCGTCGCGGTGCAGCGCCGCGCCCGAATGGCTGGCGCAGGCAAGGGCAAGCTGGCGCTCGCTCAGCCCCGCGGCATCGGCCGCGCCGCTTTCCAGAAGCGGCAGCGCCTGCAGCATCTTGCACGACGAACGCGGGAAGATCACCGTCTCGGGATCGCCCCAGGCGGCCTCGATCCCGCCCGGTCCGAAGACCACGGCATGGCCCGCATGGAGCGACTCGAGCATCCCGCCCCGCCACAGTTCGATCATCGGCACTGCCGTCATTGGCTTTTCCTCTCTTCACGCATGCGCGAATTCCTGCCCGGGGGGCTTTCGTCCCGGGGCACTTTCTTGTTATCTGTGGGATATCGAGTTGAATCCGCAACCGCCATTGTCAAGAAGGGCCAAAGGCCCGCGCGGGCGGTCTAGAGGCATCAGGCAGCTGGAGGCTGTAACAATGAAGACTTTCATCCTGCGGGGCGCTGCGATTCTGGCTGCTTCGCTTCTCGTTCCCGGGATCGCCGGCGCGCAGCAGACCTCGAACCGCGTCGCCGCCAAGACCGACTGGAGCGTCTTCGTCGAAGAAAAGCCCAAGGAATGCTGGGGCGTCACCTCGCCCAAGGAATCGGTGAACACCAAGGACGGCAAGCCCACCCAGGTGCGGCGCGGCGACATCCTGCTGTTCGTCACCTTCCGTCCGGGCAAAGGCGGCGAGGTTTCGTTCATGGGCGGCTATCCCTTCGCCCCGGGCTCGACCGCCGACATGGTGGTGAACAACGGCACGAAGTTCCAGCTCTTCACCGATGGCGAGGGCGCCTGGGCGGGCTCGGCCGATCAGGACGCGAAGATCATCGCGGCGCTGAAGGGCGGCGCCGATGTGACGATCTCCGCGCATTCGGCGCGCGGCACGCAGACCAGCGACAAGTTCTCGCTAATGGGCTTCACCGCCGCGATGGACGAGGCGGCCAAGCGCTGCAAGTAAGCGCCCCGCCGCAGCGCCCCGTTGCGCGACGCAGGCCCCGGCAGTGCCGGGGCTTTTGCATTTGCACTACCGTTGCGGGCGCGAATCCCCTATATCAAGCGCTTCATTGCCGGGACATTGCCATGACCACGCCCTCCGCACCGATCACGCAAGACGTGCTGACCATTCCGCGCAAGCTGCCCGAAGGCGGCAAGGTGAACCTTGTGGGTCTCACCCGCGAGCAGCTGCGCGAGGCGCTGATCGCGGCCGGCACGCCCGAGAAGCAGGCGAAGATGCGGGTCGGCCAGATCTGGCAGTGGATCTATCACTGGGGCGTGCGCGATTTCGCGCAGATGACCAACCTCGCCAAGGACTATCGCGCGCTGCTCGACGAGAAATTCGAGATCGAGCTGCCCGAGGTGGTGACCAGGCAGGTCTCGCTTGACGGCACGCGCAAGTATCTGCTGCGTATCGCCGGCGGGCACGAGGTGGAGATGGTCTACATCCCCGAGGAAAGCCGCGGCACGCTGTGCATCAGCTCGCAGGTGGGCTGCACGCTGACCTGCACCTTCTGCCACACCGGCACGCAGAAGCTGGTGCGCAACCTGACCGCGGGCGAAATCGTCGGCCAGGTGCTGGTGGCGCGCGACGACCTCGGCGAATGGCCCGAACAGGGCGTGCCGAAGAACGACGTGCGGCTGGTGTCGAACGTCGTGCTGATGGGCATGGGCGAGCCGCTTTACAACTTCGACAACGTGCGCGACGCGATGTCGGTGGTGATGGACGGCGAGGGGATCTCGCTCAGCCGGCGCCGGATCACGCTCTCGACCTCGGGCGTGGTGCCCGAGATCGCCCGCGCCGCCGAGGAAATCGGCTGTCTCCTCGCGGTCAGCTTCCACGCCACCACCGACGAGGTGCGCGACAAGCTGGTGCCGATCAACAAGCGCTGGAACATCGAGACGCTGCTGAACACGCTGCGCGAATATCCGCGGCTGTCGAACAGCGAGCGCATCACGTTTGAATACGTGATGCTGAAGGACGTGAACGACAGCGACGACGACGCGCGCCGGCTGGTCAGGCTGATCCGCGGCATCCCGGCGAAGATCAACCTGATCCCGTTCAACGAATGGCCCGGCGCGCCCTATCAGCGCAGCGACTGGGAGCGGATCGAGGCCTTCGCCGACATCATCTACAAGGCGGGCTATGCCAGCCCGATCCGCACGCCGCGCGGCGAGGACATCATGGCCGCCTGCGGTCAGCTGAAATCGGCGACCGAGCGGGCGCGCAAGTCGAAGGCGCAGATCGCCGCCGAGGCAGGGCTGTAAGCCCCGCGCCCGGCCGCGCGCGGCGGCCGGGATCGCGATTGGGTCCGGGTTTTCTCAGCGGCCCTGCCACAGGCACCAGTCGGCGCCGTAGAAGTGGATGCGGTCATCGGGTTCGCCGGGCAGCGTCACCGCCTTGCATTCGCTTGCCAGCATGCCGCCCTTGTGCGTGCTCAGCCAGCCCCCGGCCTGTTCCGGTTCCAGCACGTCGACGGGCTTCGTCAGCCGGCCCTCGAAGCCGAATTCGGCATTGTAGCGATCGGTGACCACCGCCATGCCCTGCTCCTGATGCGCAGCAAGGATCTGCGCGATCGGGGTGCTGTCATAGGCCGGTGCCAGCCCGGTGGTGCCGATCAGCCCCAGCAGCGCCAGCACGAAGCCAAGGCCAAGCGTGGCGAGCCCCGCGACGCGCGGCAGCACCAGCGCGGCAAGGGCAAGGATCAGGCACAGGAGCGCAAAGCCCGCGACCGGGGCGAGCGGCTGCAGCAGGGCGACCGTCGTCGCATCGCCCTTGCCGAGCGCCGCGGCGAGGGCCGCGCCGCCCGCCAGCAGAACGAGCGCCGCCGCCGGCAGCGCGCCGAGCCCGCGCACCTCGCCGCGCCCGCCCGCGATCAGCGCGCGGGCGAAGATCAGCGCCACCGCCGGCAGTTCCGGGATCAGGTAATGCACCTGCTTGCCCGAGACGAGCGAGAACAGGGCAAGCCCCGCCCCGGCCTGGATCAGGCACAGCCGCAGCCCGCGGTCCGACAGCGACAGCCGCCGCAGCCCGCGCCACAGCGAGGGCGTCCAGACCCAGGGGAAGAGCAGCAGAGGCGTCAGCGCGAGCAGCCAATACCACGGCCGGGCATGGGCAAAGGACTGCACGGTGCGGCCCGCGGTCTGCTCCCACAAGATCATGTGCCGGTATTCCGGCCCGCCCAGAATCGCCGCCGGCACCACCCAGAGCCCGACGAGCGCGAGCGCGATGACAAGCGCGAGCGCCGCGCCGCGCGCGATCTCGCCGCCACCCGGCCGGCGGATGGAATTCGCCCAGAGCGGCACCGTCAGCAGCGCCGGGCCGAGGTGGAGCAGGATCACCGGCCCCTTCGCCAGCACCCCGAAGGCCAGCGCCAGGCCGAAGCCCGCCCAGGCCCGCCGGTTCACCCCGGGCGCCGAGGTCGCCGCGATCAGCGCCAGCAGCCCCCCCACCGTCGCCGCGGCCAGCATCGTGTCGAACATCACCGCGCCGCCGTAGATCGCGAAGAAGCTGGTGCCGGCCAGCACCGCGGCGGCGATCGCGCCCGTGGTCTCGTCCCACAGCCGCGCGCCAAGCCGCCAGCTGCCCCAGATCGCGCCAAGCCCGAAGGCCGGCCCGACCAGCCGCGCGCCGATGTCGCTGACATGGCCGGTGACGAGCCACACGAGGTTCATCAGCCAGAACAGCATCGGCGGCTTGTCGGTGTAGATCTCGAAATTCTTGTGCGGCACCAGGAAATCGCCGGTCACCCGCATCTCCCAGGCGACGTCGATATAGCGCGTCTCGTCGATCGGGATCAGTGGCCGCAGCAGCACGCCCGCCACCGCCACCGCCGCGAAGGCGATCAGCATCGCCAGTGCCAAAGAGCGCGCGCGCGCCGTGTCCATGTTACTCACAGCCGTAATCCCAGCCGTCGATGATTTCGAGCGCCTCTGCCGCGGTCTCGACGAAGGAGATCAGCTCGAGATCCTTCGGCGAGATCGTGCCGGCCTCGGCCAGCATGGTCCAGTTCACCACCTTCTTCCAGAACTCGGTGCCGAACAGGATGAACGGGATCCGCCGCATCCGTCGCGTCTGGATCAGGGTCAGCGCCTCGAACATCTCGTCGAGCGTGCCGAAGCCGCCCGGGAAGACGCAGACCGCCCGCGCGCGCATCAGGAAATGCATCTTGCGGATGGCGAAATAGTGGAAGTTGAAGCTGAGATCCGGCGTCACCCAGGCATTCGGTGCCTGCTCGTGCGGCAGCATGATGTTGAGCCCGATCGACTGGCCGCCGGCCTCGTGCGCGCCGAGGTTGCCGGCCTCCATCACGCCCGGTCCGCCGCCGGTGCACACGACAAGCTGGCGGCCATAGGTCTCGAGCGAGCGCTCGGTCACCGCGCGGGCGAAGCGGCGCGCCTCCTCGTAGAAATGCGACAGTTCCGCAAGAGCCGGGGTCTTGGCGGTCTCTTTCTTCTCGGGCGAGGGGATGCGGGCGCCGCCGAACATCACCACCGTGCTCTCGATGCCGCGCTCGTCGAGCACCAGCTGCGGCTTCAGCAGTTCAAGTTGCAGCCGCACCGGGCGCAGTTCCGGGCGCATCATGAATTCTTCGTCGATGAAGGCGAGGCGATAGGCGGGAGAGCGGCTTTGCGGCGTGTCCGGGATGCGGTGCGAGGCCCGTGCGTCCTCGATCGAATCGCGGAAAGTATGGCTGCTGTGCTCTTCTGTCATGGCGGTCCTGCTCGTTGCGCCTGCGGCTGCTACCAACTATAGGGAGAGGCAAGCAGAAGCCACCTGAAACCGCAAGATCCGGAGGACGCCCATGTCCACATCCTCGCTCGAAGCCGCCATCGAAGTTGCCTGGGAAACCCGCGACACCATCACCCCCGCCAGCAAGGGCGCGGTGCGTGACGCGATCGAGGAGACGCTCGCCGCGCTCGACACCGGCAAGCTGCGCGTCGCCGAGAAGATGGCCGATGGCAGCTGGCACGTGAACCAGTGGGCGAAGAAGGCGGTGCTGCTCGGCTTCCGGCTGAAGGACATGACGATGCAATCGGGCGGGCCGCAGGGCTCGAGCTGGTGGGACAAGGTCGACAGCAAGTTCGCCGGCTGGGGCGAGCCGGAATGGACCATGGCCGGCTTCCGCGCGGTGCCGAACTGCATCGTGCGCCGCTCGGCCTTCATCGGCAAGGGCGCGGTGCTGATGCCCTCCTTCGTCAACCTCGGTGCCTATGTCGACGAGAACACCATGGTCGACACCTGGGTGACGGTCGGCTCCTGCGCGCAGATCGGCAAGAACGTGCACCTGTCGGGCGGCGTCGGCATCGGCGGCGTGCTGGAACCGATGCAGGCCGGCCCGACGATCATCGAGGACAACTGCTTCATCGGCGCCCGGTCCGAGGTGGTCGAGGGCGTGATCGTGCGCGAGGGCTCGGTCCTCGGCATGGGCGTGTTCATCGGCAAGTCGACGAAGATCGTCGACCGCGAGACCGGCGAGATCATGTATGGCGAAGTGCCGCCCTATTCGGTCGTCGTCTCGGGCTCGCTGCCGTCGAAGAACGGCGTGAACCTCTATTGCGCGGTGATCGTGAAGCGCGTCGACGCGCAGACCCGGTCGAAGACCGGCATCAACGAGCTGCTGCGCGACTGAGTGCGACCGGGGCGGGCCGGCGGCCTGCCCCCTTTTTCCGGAGCCCCGCCATGACCGAGACCCCCGAGGACAAGCCCGCCAAGACCAAGCGCGCGCAGCAGGTCTATACCCTGCTCGTCGAGGTTGGCCGGCACGAGAACGACGGCCTGCCGAAGGGCGCGACCGGGGCGGGGCTGGTGATCTATGCCTCGGGCGTCGACGAGGCCGAGGCGGTGCGCGAGACCGTGGCGATCCTGAAGCAGGCCGATCTCGCGCCGCTCGACGTCACCGGCTATGGCACGCTGGCCGAGCGCGAGAAGCTCGGCCACGAGATCGACGACGAGGAACGGGCGCTGATGGATCGCGCGCTGGCCGAAAACTCGGTGATCGTGGCGCAGATGACGCCCTTCTACGGCGAGGACCGCGGCGAGCGCGGCTGAGCGATCGGCCGCCGAGGCGGATTGCGACCGGGCGCCGGCCTGCTACACTGTTTCGCAACAACAAACAGCGAGCAGAGCCCATGATCCGTGTCGTAAAGATTGCCACCCTGTCCCTCGTCGCCTTTGCCGGGCTTTCGGCCTGTGCCGGTCCGCTGGGCCGGGCCGAGCAGCCGAAGCGCGGAGAGAGCCAGATGATCGAAGAGATTCCCGCCGTCGACCCGGCCGTGCAGCGTGGCTTCGAGAACTGGCTCGTCACCTTCAAGCCGCGCGCGATGGAGTCGGGGATCAGCGAGGCGACCTGGGCCAATGCCACCCGCGGCATCCGCTACAACCCGAAGGTGATCGAGCGCGACCGCAATCAGGCCGAGTTCACCAAGACGATCTGGCAATACCTCGACAGCGCGGTTTCGGATACCCGGATCGAGAACGGCCGCGCGGCGCTGCGCGAGCACGCGGCGCTGCTGAACCAGATCGAGGCGCGCTATGGCGTCGAGAAGGAGGTCGTGGTCGCGGTCTGGGGCATGGAGTCGAACTTCGGCAACAACCGCGGCAAGGTGCTGATCGTGCCGGCGCTGGCAACGCTTGCCTATGACGGTCGCCGCGGCAACTTCTTCGCGCAGCAATTCATCGACGCGCTGAAGATCATCCAGGCGGGCGATACCGACGCGCGGCACATGACCGGGTCGTGGGCCGGCGCGATGGGGCACACGCAGTTCATCCCCTCGTCCTATCTCTCCTTCGCGGTCGATTTCACCGGCGACGGCAAGCGCGAC
This sequence comes from Paenirhodobacter huangdaonensis, assembly GCF_004022465.1. NCBI lineage: Bacteria > Pseudomonadati > Pseudomonadota > Alphaproteobacteria > Rhodobacterales > Paenirhodobacter > Paenirhodobacter huangdaonensis. The sequence goes on from NZ_SAVA01000004.1 coordinate 274,331, forward strand.
ATCTGGTCGGACAACCCGGCCGATGCGCTCGCCTCGACCGCGGCCTATCTGGCGCGGTCGGGCTGGTCGAAGGGCCAGCCCTGGGGCGTCGAGGTGCGCCTGCCGCAGGGGTTCAACTTCAACCTCGCCGGCAAGAAGACGAAGAAGTCGCCCTCTGACTGGGCGGCGCTCGGGGTGCGGGGGGTGAACGGCGGCACGGTGCCGAATTACGGCTCGGCCTCGATCCTGCTGCCCGCCGGCGCCGGGGGGCCGGCGCTGATGATCTTCGGCAATTTCACCGCGATCTCGCGCTACAACAACGCCGATGCCTATGTGATCGGGGTGGGGCATCTGTCCGACCGGCTGAAGGGGGCGGGGCCCTTCGTCCATCCCTGGCCGCGCGACGCGCGCTCGCTGACCCAGGCCGAGCGCAGCGAGCTGCAGACCCGGCTCACCGCGCTTGGCTATGACACCCAGGGCACCGACGGCATGATCGGGTCGAACAGCATCGCCGCGATCGAGGCCTATCAGCGCGCGAACGGGCTGGCGCCCGACGGCTATGCCTCGCTCGCGCTGCTGGAACGGCTGCGCTGAGCGCGGCCGTCAGGGCAGGGGCGTGACGCCGATCACCGGCGCGTGCAGGTGCCACAGCGCGACCCAGGCGAGCAGCCCGAGCACGAGCCGGGCCATCGAGGGGCCATGCGCCGGGCGCCAGCGGCCGGTGAGCAGCGCCTGAAACGGCACGGCCGAGGTGCGGGCCGCAAGGCGGGCGAATTCGGCCGCGCCCCAGGCCTTGCGCCTGCGCCCCTCCATCGCCCGCATGCCGGTGACCGAGAAGATCAGGAAGGCGCCGAAGAGGAGCGCATGGGCGAGGTCGCCGTTCACCAGCAGGTGCACGGATGACCACAGCAGCAGCGCCCAAAGGAGCGGCTGACGCACCACCCCGGCGATGCCGGGATGATCGGGGTCGAAGCCCTCGGTGCGGCCCTCGAAGGCAAAGGGATTGGCCGCGCCGATGCCGAAGGCGGCCAGCACGATCGCCACCGGCATCACCAGATTGGCGAGCCAGCGCATCCAGTCCTGCTGCATCCACAGCACCACCCAGGGCGCGCGCCCGGCCGCGGCGATCAGCCAGACCAGCAGCGCCGTCGAGATCAGGCTGAAGGCCCAGACCCAGCCCCGCCGCCCGAGCCGCGCGATCAGGGCGGCCTTCAACCGCGCATGCGCCGGCACCAGATGCGAGGCGATGAACAGCATCCCCGCCAGCACAAACTCGCCCCAGCCTGCCATCTTGACGCCTCCTCTTGGACCGGCTCCAGAAATGATGCAAAGCTCGGAAAACCGCAATCAGCCGAGCTGCCCATGACCACGCCCCTTGCCCGCGCGCTTGCCGCGCTCGATACCGCCAATGCCGCCGATCCGACGCTCGAGGATGGTGAGCCCGCCGCCCTGCTTTACGGCCGGCGGATGTCGGCGGAGCTGGCGCGGCGCATCCCCGACGCCTCGGAGCCCTTGCAGATCGCCGCCCGCGGCCAGCATGTCGAGCGCTGGCTCCTGCCGCGCAGCGACTATCCCGAGGGGCGCGCGGGCTATCTGGACTGGCGCCGCGAGCAGGGCCGTCGCCATGCCGAGCGGGTGGGCGCGATTATGCGCGCGGCGGGCTATGACGAGGAGGCGGTCGCGCAGGCCGGGCGGATGCTGCGCAAGGAAGGGATCAAGCGCGACGCCGAGGTGCAGGCGCTGGAAGACGTGATCTGTTTCGTCTTCCTGCGCCACTACTTCGCGCCCTTCGCGCCGACGCAGACGCCCGAGGCGCTGCTGACGATCGTCGGGAAGACGGCGCGGAAGATGTCGGCCGAGGGCCGCGCCCGGGCGCTCGCCGAATTCGCGCTGCCCGAGCCCTTCGCTGCGGCCTTCCGCGACTAGCCCTGTTTCGAGAGCTGGACGGCGAGGATGCCGCCGGCGATCACCGCAACGCCGAGCAGGTCGAGCGCGCCAAGCCGCTCGCCCAGCACCGCGGCGGCGATGGCGACGCCGAAGAACGGGTTGAGGAAGTGGAAGGTCGCCGCCTTGACCGCACCGATCCGGCCCACAAGCTTGAACCAGACCCAGGTCGCCAGCACGCCGGGGATCAGCACGGTATAGGCGAAGGCGCCGAGCAGCCGCGGGCTCATGTGCACCGCCGCCCAGTCCTCGGTCGCCGCCGAGACGATGGACAGCACCGCGGCGCCGACGAACATCTGCAACCCGACGATCATCATCACATTGCCGCCGCCCGCGGCACCGCGCACGGTGAGCGTGGCGATCGAGAGCGCAAGCGCGGCGGCAAAGCACAGCGCCATGCCGACCGGATCGACCCCGCCCGACAGCCGCGCCCCCATGATGATCGCGACGCCGATCACCCCCGCGACCAGTCCCGCGAGGCCGAGCGGCCGCACCCGGTCGCGAAACACCGCCCAGCCGAGGAAGGCCACCATCAGCGGCATCGTCGAGGCGATGATCGAGGCGACCGAGGCCTGCACCCATTGCATCGCGACGAAGTTCAGCCCGAGGTAAAGCGCGTTCTGGCATAGCCCGAAGATCAGCGTGGCGCGCCATTGCGCCCGGGTCAGCCGCACGCTCTGGCCAAGGGCCAGCGCGATGCCGACCCCGATCAGCCCCGAGAACAGGAAGCGCAGCGTCAGCGCGAACAGCGGCGGCGCCTCGGCGACGATCATCCGTGCCGAGGTGAAGGCCGAGGACCACATCAGGGCAAAGGCCAGCCCCATGCCGATTGCGCGCAGATCCATGCTGTTCTCCTGCCTGGGGGCGGACAAAGAAAAAGGCCGCCCCGATTGCTCGAAGGGCGACCCTGTCCGATCCTGGCGCGCCCCGCAAGGGGGCGGCGGATGGTCAGCCGTTGACGCTGTCCTTGAGGACCTTCGCAATGGTGACCTTGACCTGCTTGTCGGCCGGCTTGGTGATCGTCTCACCGGTGGCCGGGTTGCGCACCTGGCGCTCCGGGCGGGCCTTGCAGGACACTTTGCCAATCCCCGGCAGGGTGACGGCGCCGCCCTCGGCGACTTCCTTGGTCACGATCGCGGCAACGGCGTCGAGCGCGGCCGAGGCGGTCTTCTTGTCCGAGCCCATTGCTTCGGCAACAGCCGCCACGAGCTGGGTCTTGGTCATCGGTTTCGACATGAATCTTCCTCTCATGTGCCCCGTGATCCGGGGTCATCAGCTTCCGCGTGACGCGGCTTCGTGCGCCCTCTAACACACGGTTTTTTTCAGCATGGCAAGCGATTTCGGCACTGCTGGGCGGATTTCCACGCGTCAGAGGAAGGCCGTTTCCTCGAAGCTGCGCAACTTCCGGCTATGGATGCGCTCAAGCGGCATGTCGCGCAGCTTCTCCATCGCGCGCACACCGATCAGCAGGTGATTGGCCACCTGGGTGCGATAGAATTCGGTCGCCATGCCGGGCAGCTTCAGCTCGCCGTGCAGCGGCTTGTCCGAAACGCACAGAAGCGTGCCGTAGGGCACGCGGAAGCGGAAGCCGTTCGCCGCGATCGTTGCCGATTCCATGTCGAGCCCGACGGCGCGCGACTGGCTCAGCCGGTGCACCGGGCCGGACTGGTCGCGCAGCTCCCAGTTGCGGTTGGCGATGGTGGCGACGGTGCCGGTGCGCATGATCCGCTTCAGCTCGTAGCCCTCGAGCTTGGTGACCTCGGCCACCGCCTCCTGCAGCGCCACCTGCACCTCGGCGAGCGCCGGGATCGGCACCCAGACCGGCAGGTCGTCATCAAGCACGCCATCCTCGCGCAGGTAGGCATGCGCCAGCACGAAATCGCCCAGAGACTGCGAGTTGCGCAGCCCGGCGCAATGGCCGACCATCATCCAGACATGCGGGCGCAGCACCGCGATATGGTCGGTCGCGGTCTTGGCATTCGAGGGGCCGACGCCGATGTTCACCAGCGTGACGCCGTTCCCGTCGGGGCGCTTGAGGTGATAGGTCGGCATCTGCGGCAGCTTGGCAAGCGGCGGGATCACCCCGTCGGGGGTGGTGATCTCGGCATTGCCCGGGGCGACGAAGCTCGTGTAGCCCTCGGCCGGATCGGCGAGTTTCGCCCGCGCCACCTTCTCGAACTCCTCGACGTAGAACTGGTAGTTGGTGAACAGCACGTGGTTCTGGAAATGCTCGGCCGCGGTCGCGGTGTAATGGCTGAGCCGCGCGAGCGAATAGTCGACGCGCTGCGCGGTGAAGGGCGCAAGATGGCCCGAGCCGTCCGGGTTCGGTCCGGCGGTGCCGTTCACGATGTCATCGTTCATCGTGGCGAGGTCGGGCACGTCGAAGACGTCGCGCAGTGAGAAGGCGAGCACGCCTTCCTGCGGCACCGTCACGCCGGGCTGCGCGGCCACGGCGAAATGCACCGGGATCGGCGTCGCCGAGGGACCGATCTGCACCGGCACGCCATGGTTGCGGATCAGCAGCCCGATCTGCTGCGTCAGATAGTTGCGGAACAGGTCGGGCCGGGTGATCGTTGCGACATAGGTGCCCGGCAGCGGCACATGGCCGAAGCTGAGCCGCGCATCGGCCTTGATATGCGAGGAGACGGTCAGCCGCACCTCGGGGTAGAAGGCGCGGAACCGCGCCATAGCGCGGCCGCTCTCCAGCACCTCGTTGAATTTCGTCAGCAGGAAATCCGTCGCCTCGGCATAGAGCTGTTCGAGCCGGGCCACCGCGGCCCTGGCATCGGTGAACAGTTCGGGCGCGGGGGAATGCGGCGTCAGGATGGTCAGCGGTTCGTTCATTCGAAAAGATCCGTCAGTTCGAAGCGCGTCACGTCGACAAGGCCGAGGTCCGAGATCCGGATCTCGGGGATGACGACGAGCGCGAGCAGCGAGTGCTGCATGTAGGCATTGTTGAGGGTGCAGCCGCACTCGGCCATGGCGGCGACCATGCGGCTTGCCCGGGCGGCGACCTCGGTGGCCGGATCGTCCGACATCAGCCCGGCGATCGGCAGCGGCACGGCGGCGATCTCGGCACCGTCCTTCCACACGGTGATGCCGCCGCCCATCTCGCCCAGACGGTTCGCCGCGGCGGCCATACTTTCGCGGTCGGTGCCGACGACGATCATGTGGTGGCTGTCATGCGCGACGGTCGAGCCGATCGCCATGCGGCCCTGATAGCCGAAGCCCGAGACGAAGCCGTTCACCACATGCCCGGTGCCGCGGTGCCGCTCGACCAGCGCGATCTGCGCAATGTCCTTCGCGGTGTCGGGCTGGGCAAGGCCGTCGGCCACGGCGAGCTCGGCGGTCAGTGCCTTCGTCGGTGCCTGGTTCTCGACCACGCCGATCACCTTCGCGGTGACGGTATTCGCCCCCTCGGGCGCGGCGATGGCGAAATCGGCCGCCGTCAGGTGCTTGCCCAGATGCACGGTCTGGCGCGCACTTTCGGGCCAGTCGTAATGCGGGCACTCGGCCAGCAGCCGGCCGTTCTCGGCAACGATCCGGCCGCGGGCGATCACCGTTTCGACGGGCAGGGTGACGAGATCCGAGGACAGGATCACGTCCGCCCGCCGCCCGGGCGCGATCGAACCGAGCTCGCGTTCCAGCCCGAAATGCGTTGCGGTGTTCACCGTGCACATCTGCAGCGCCACCAAGGGCGGGCAGCCGCAGGCCACCGCATGGCGATAGACGCGGTTCATGTGGCCCTCGTCCACCAGCGTGCCGGAGTGGCAGTCGTCGGTGCACAGGATGAAGTTGCGCGGATCGAGGCCCTTCTCGGTGACCGCGGTGATCTGCGTCTTGACGTCATACCACGCAGACCCCAGCCGCATCATCGAGCGCATGCCGTTCCTGACCCGCGCGATGGCGTCCTCCTCGCGCGTGCCCTCGTGGTCGTCGGCCGGCCCGCCGGCCAGATAGGCGCGGAACGGCGCACCCTTGTCGGGGCTGGCGTAATGGCCGCCCACCGTCTTGCGCGCGGCCTGCGTCGCGGCGATCTCGGCGAGCATCTTCGGATCGCCGGCGATCACGCCCGGAAAGTTCATCATCTCGCCGAGCCCGATGATGCCGGGCCAGGTCATCGCCTCGGCAACGTCCTCGGCCGAGATCTCGAAGCCCGTCGTCTCGAGCCCCGGCGCCGAGGGCGCGCAGGAGGGCATCTGGGTGAAGATGCTGACGGGCTGCAGAGCCGCCTCGTCATGCATCATCCGCACCCCTTCGAGCCCCAGCACATTGGCGATCTCGTGCGGGTCGGTGAACATCGTCGTGGTGCCGTGCGGGATCACCGCGGCGGCGAATTCGGCCGGCGTCAGCATGCCGCTTTCGATATGCATGTGCCCGTCGATCAGGCCCGGGATCATGTAGCGCCCCGCGGCCTCGATCACCTGTGTCTCGGGGCCGATCGCCCCCGACAGATCCGGCGCGATCGCGGCAAAGCGCCCCTCGGCGACGGCGATGTCGTAGCCCTCGAGCACCTCGCGCGACTGGACGTTGACCCATTTGCCCTGCCGGATCACGGTGTCGGCGGGCGCCCGGCCAGCGGCGACGGCGATCAGACGCGGCGCGGCCTCGGGCCATGTTTTCAAAGCATTCATCTGTTCCATGGCTCAGGGTGCCACCGCCTCGCCCGCGCTGCAAGTGATGTTGTGGTGACAGGGCCTGCGCGCTACATCTTGCGTATGGAACAGGCGCAGAAACCCCGCATCACCATTACCTACTGCACCGGCTGCAACTGGCTTCTGCGCGCCGGCTGGATGGCGCAGGAGCTGCTCTTGACCTTTGGCGAGGAGCTGGGCGAGGTGGCGCTGATCCCCGGTCACGGCGGCATCTACGAGGTGCGGGTGGGCGAGACCCTCGTCTGGGAGCGCAAGCGCGACGGCGGTTTCCCCGAGGCGAAGGTGCTCAAGGCCCGCATCCGCGACATCATCGAGCCGGGCCGCGACCTTGGCCATATCGACCGGAGCGGCGCGTGAGCGTGCTGCTGTCGGTGGGCCACGGCTATTCGGCGCAGGCGCTGGCGCGGGTGCTGCTGCCGCAAGGCTGGCGCATCATCGCCACCACGCGCAGCGCGGACAAGGCGGCAGCCCTGCGCGCGACCGGGGTCGAGGCGCAGGTCTGGACCGGCGGACTGCTGCCGCTGGCGGGGGTCACGCATCTGCTGAGTTCTATCGCGCCGGATGCCGCGGGCGATCCGGTGCTGAATGCCTGCGGCGCGCAGATCGCCACCGTGGCCGGGCAGCTCGACTGGGTGGGCTATCTCTCGACTGTCGGTGTCTATGGCGATCATGCCGGCGGCTGGGTCGACGAGGACACGCCCCTGACGCCCGCGACGAAGCGCGGCGAGATGCGGGTGGCGGCGGAACGTGCCTGGGCCGCGATCCCGGGGCTGCCGCTGCACATCTTCCGCTTGGCCGGCATCTACGGCCCCGGCCGTGGTCCCTTCGAGAAGGTGCGCGAGGGCACGGCGCGGCGGATCGTGAAACCCGGGCAGGTGTTCTCGCGCATCCATGTGGACGACATCGCGCAGGTGCTGGCAGCCTCGATCGCGCGGCCGAACCCGGGGCGGGCCTATAACGTCTGCGACGATGATCCGGCCCCGCCCGAGGATGTGCTGAGCCATGCCGCGGCGCTTCTGGGCCTGCCCGAGCCGCCGGGCGTGCCGTTTGAGGCGGCAGACCTCAGCCCGATGGCGCGCAGCTTCTATGCCGAGAACAAGCGGGTGCGGAACGACCGGATCAAGACCGAGCTTGGCGTGCGGCTGCGCTACCCCGACTATCGCGCGGGGCTCGCGGGCCTGCTTCAGGCCGGTTGAGCCGCCATCTGCCGCTCGCGCACCGGCAGGTGGACAAGCGCCGAGAAGGCGCCGACCCCCACGCCGACCCACCACACCATGGTGTAGTTGCCGTAAAGGTCATAGAGCTTGCCGCCCAGCCAGACGCCGAGGAAGGCGCCGATCTGGTGGCTGAGGAAGACGAAGCCGTACAGCGTGCCCATGTAGCGCAGCCCGTAGATATAGGCGACAAGCCCCGAAGTGAGCGGCACGGTGGCAAGCCAGAGCGCCCCCATGACGAGCGAGAAGATCAGCACCGAGGCGGGCGTCATCGGCACCAGGATGAACACTGCCGCGGCGATGGTGCGCAGCGTGTAGATGCCGGCGAGCAGGTATTTCTTCGACCAGCGCTTGCCGGCCCAGCCGGCATAGATCGAGCCCGCGATATTGGCGAGCCCGATCACCGAGATCGCCACCGCGCCAAGCGCCGATTGCGAGGAAATCCCGAGCCCGGCCAGCATGCTGTCGGGCGGCACCGCGCCGCACATCTCGGTCACCATCGCGGGGAAATGCGCGGTGATGAAGGCAAGCTGATAGCCGCAGCTGAAGAAGCCGAGGAAGATCAGCGTGTAGGACGGGTCGCGGAAGGCGCGGACCAGCACCTTGCCCATGCTTTCCTCGAGCTCGGCACGGCTCGCGCGCGGTTCGGCGCGCAGCATCGGCAGGGCAAAGAGGCTTGCGAGGATCACCACGGCGAAGATCACGAACACGCCCTGCCAGGGCAGCACGGAGAGCAGCGCCTCGGCCACCGGCGCGCCGAAGACCTGCCCGGCCGAGCCCGCCGCCGTCGCGATGCCAAGCGCGAGCGAGCGGTTCTCGTCGGAGCTTGCGCGGCCGACGACGGCGAGGATCACGCCAAAGCCGGTGCCGGCGATGCCGAAGCCCACCAGGATCTCGAGCAGGTCGTGCTGCCAGGGCGCGACCGAGAAGGACGACAGCACCAGCCCCGCGGCATACATCAGCGCCCCCACGACGATCGCGCGGCGGTCGCCGAAGCGTTCGGCCAGCGCGCCGAAGATCGGCTGGCCGATGCCCCAGGCAAGGTTCTGGATCGCGATTGCCAGGCTGAACTCGGACCGCGGCCAGTGGAACTCCGCCGCGATCGGGATCTGGAACACGCCGAAAGAGGCGCGAACGGCAAAGTTCAGCATCAAGATGATGCAGCCCCCGATCAGCACGGGGGTGAGGAGGCGGGCCTTGGTCATGTCTGGTCTCCCTGCGCGCATCTCCCGGCGCGCGGAGGACCACTTTCGCCATGCCCGCGCGCCTGCGTCAACGGGGCGATTGTGCGGGAAACAATGCCGCTTGCACCTGCCCGCGCCGCATGGCCCAATGCGCGCGAAAAGGGGGGCGACATGTATACGGTGATCGGAACTGCGGGCTCGCGCGTGATGCGGGTGCTGTGGATGCTCGAGGAGCTCGGCCAGCCCTACGACCATGTGAAAGCCCATCCGCAACCCGAGGGCGTGGCCGAGATCGCGCCCGCCGGCAAGGGCACGGTGCTGATCGTCGACGGCACGCCGGTGTCGGACACGACGGCGATCATCCAGTATCTCGCCGACCGCCACGGCGCCCTGACGCAGAAGGCCGGCACCTTGCCGCGGGCGCGGCAGGACGGGCTGACGCAGTTCCTGCTCGACGAATTCGACGCGGCGCTGTGGATGGCGGCCCGGCACAGCTACATCCTGCCCGAGGAGCTGCGGCTGTCGGGTATCCGCAACACCCTGCGATGGGAGTTCGAGCACTCGCAGCGGGTGCTGGTCAGCCGCATGGGCGAGGGCGATTTCGTCATGGGCGATGCGATGACGGTGCCGGACCTGATCCTGACCCATTGCCTGACCTGGGCGCTGAGCGCGAAGTTTCCGATCGTCGAGCATCGTCTGACGGAGTATCTGGCACGGATGCGGGCGCGGCCGGCCTGGGGGCGGGCCGCGGCGCATGAGGCTCAGGACTGACGGAGAGGGCGATGATTCCGGTTTTTGACGGGCACAATGATTTCCTGCTGCGCCTGCTGCGCGAGCCCGCGCGGCGTGCGGCGCTGTGGCTTGACGGCACGGGCGAGGGGCATCTCGACCTGCCGCGGATGCGCGCGGGCGGTTTTGCTGGGGGCTTCTTCGCGGTCTACGTGCCGTCGCCCATGCCGCATGACGCGCCCGATTTCGACGCGATGCTGCGCCACCCGCCCTATGCCGTGCCGCTGCCCGAGCCCGTGCCCTATGCCGATGCACTCGAGGTCGCGGTGGCCGAGATCGGGCATCTGCTGTGGATGGAGCGCACCGGTACGCTGGCGATCTGTCGCAGCGTGGCCGAGATCCGCGCCGCGATGGCGGCGGGCAAGATCGCCGCGGTGCTGCACATGGAGGGGGCCGAGGCGATCCTGCCCGACCTCGATGCGCTGCATGTCTGGCACGCGGCGGGGCTGCGCTCGCTTGGCCCGGTGTGGTCGCGGCCGACGGCCTTCGGCCATGGCGTGCCCTTCGCCTATCCGTCCTCGCCCGACACCGGCGAAGGGCTGACCGAGGCGGGCAAGCGGCTGGTGCGCGAATGCAACGCGCTGAAGATCATGCTCGACCTCAGCCATCTGAACGAGAAGGGCTTCGACGACATCGCGGCGATTTCCGATGCGCCGCTTGTTGCCACCCATTCGAATGCCCATGCGGTGACGCCGCACAGCCGCAACCTGACCGACCGCCAGCTTGCGGTGATCCGCGACAGCGACGGCATGGTCGGGATGAACTATGCGGTGGGCTTCCTGCGCCCCGATGGCGTGGGCGAGACCTTCACCGGCTGGGATCCGGTGCTGCGCCATCTCGACCACCTGATCGGCATTCTCGGCGAGGACCGGGTCGGGCTCGGCTCGGATTTCGACGGGGCGACGGTGCCGGCGGATCTGGGCGATGTCGCCGGGCTGCCGCGGCTGCTCGCGGCGCTGCGCGACCATGGCTTCGGCGCGGCGCTGGTCGAGAAGCTTGCCTTCCGCAACTGGCTGGCGGTGCTCGAGCGGACCTGGGGCGTCTAACGCCGCAGCCGCTGCGCCGCCGCGCGCCCGGCGACCCGCCCGGTGGCAAGGCAGCCGGTAAGCAGATAGCCCCCGGTCGGTGCTTCCCAGTCGAGCATCTCGCCCGCGGCGAAGACGCCGGGCAGGGCGGCCAGTTCCAGCCCCTCGCCGAGCGCGGCGCGGGTGATGCCGCCGGCGGAGGAGATCGCCTCGGCCAGCGGCCGGGGCCCGATGTGGCGCACCGGCAGCGCCTTCACCCGCTGCGCCAGCGCGATCGGGTCCGAGGGCAGGGGCCGGCCCCATTCGTTCAGCAGCGCGAGTTTCACCGGATCAAGCCGCAACGCCTTGCGCAGCCGGTTCGAGGCGCTTTCCTTCGGGCTGACATGGGCGATGCGGCGCGCGAGCGCCTCGGCATCGCCATCGGGCACGAGGTCGAGCGTCAGCGGCGCGCCCTCGCGCACCGCGGCAGCGATGGCATAGACCCCGCCGCCCTCGATGCCGCGGGCGGACAGCACGAATTCGCCGCGCGAGCGGGCGCCGGGGGTGACCAGCGCCGCGCCCTTCACCGGCTGGCCGAGGAAGGGCACCATATGCACCGACCAGGCGACCATCAGCCCCATGTTCGCCGGGCGGAAGGGGGCGATCTCGACCCCGCGCGCGGCAAGCCAGGGCACCCAGGCGGCATCCGAGCCAAGCCGTGGCCAGCTTGCCCCGCCAAGCGCCAGAACCGTGACCTCGGGGCGGAGCGTGGCCCGGCCCTCGGGGGTGTCGAAGACGAAGGCATCCCCGTCGAAGCCCTGCCAGTGCCAGCGGGTGCGGAGCTCGACCCCCATGCCGGTCAGCCGCGCGATCCAGGCGCGCAGCATCGGCGAGGCCTTCATCCCGGTCGGGAACACCCGCCCGGTGGTGCCGGTGAAGAGCGCGATCCCCAGCCCGCGGGCAAAGGCCGTCACCGCCGCCGGGCCGAAATCGGCGATCAGCGGCCGCACCCAGTCGGGCGAATAGGCGGTCAGGAACCGGTCGAGCGGCTCGTCCTTCGTCAGGTTCAGCCCCGATTTCCCCGCCATCAGGAACTTGCGCGCGAGCGTCGGCTTCGCCTCGGCCAGCAGCACCGAATGGCCGGCGCGCGCGAGCTCCTCGGCGGCCATCAGCCCGGCCGGCCCGCCGCCGATGACCAGCGCCCGCGCCATCAGTGCCGCGCCAGCATCGACAGGCGCAGCAGCGCGCGTTCCATCACCGCCATCTGCGGCGCCTTCGAGGCCGAGCGCAGGGTGAGGTCGGTCTCGATCAGCAGCTTCAGCGCCTCCTCGAGGCGGAACATGCCCCAGCGGCTGGCCTGCGCCTGCATCCGGTCGCGGCGCGGGCCGAAGACCGGCGGCCGCACCCGGCCGATGCCGGCGCCGGGCCCGCCCGGGTCGGAGGCCGCGGCATGCAGCGTGCGGAAATGGCGCAGCGCCATGATTGCCAGCGTCACCGGCAGCACGCCCTGGCCCTCGATCCGGCGCATCATCGGGCCGAGCTCCTGCGGCCGGCCCTCGGCCACGATGTTCAGCACGTCGTCGACCTCGGCCTCGACCGTGGCGGGGGCGCAGGCGGCGATCTCGGCCGGCGTCAGCGGCGCCGAATCGCCGTATTTGTAGAGCGCGATCTTCTCGACGGTCTGGCGGAAGTCGCCGGGATCGAGCGCCTTCGCCAGCGCCAGCAGGTCGGTCATCGCCGCCTGGTCGATGTGGCGCAGCCCGGCGCGGTGCAGGATCTCCTCGATCTCCTCGCGGGTCGGGGGATCGTCGTAGATGCCGATGGCGACGGCATTCGGATGCGGCTCGAAGAGCTTGCGCAGCGCCGATTTCGCGGTGAGCGAGCCCGCCGTGACGATGATCTGCGCATCGCCCTCGCGCCAGTCCTTGAGCGCCGCCGAGACGGTGGGGGCAAGGGTGTCGGTCGCCTCCTCGACGAAGACCACGCGCGGGCCGGGGAAGAAGCCCACCGCCTTCACCGCGTCATGGAGCGCCGCGCCGTCCTTGCGCAGCTCGGCCGCGGCAATCCGGGTGAGGCGCATCTCGGCCTCGCCCTCGGGGCCGACGAGGGCGGCGATCACCTCCTGCCGGCGCAACGCCACGCGCATCGCATCGGCGCCGTAGATCAGCAGCCCGGTGCGCGCCGGATCGGGCTTCGCGAAAAAGCGGACCGCGGCGACGCCCGCGAGCTTCATTGCGGCAGCGAGCCCGCCTGCGCGAGCAGCCGGGTGACGATCTGGTCGGCAAGCATCGACATCAGCCGACGGTGCGCGTCCTCCTCGGCGGCATCGGTCGCTACCACCGTGCCGGTCGCCGACCACGAGGTGAAGGAGGCAACCTTGCCGGTCAGCAGCACGGCATCGGTGCCGATGTCGTGCAGCGTGTAATCGACCGTGCCCGAGAGCGAATAGCGTGTCGTCGCGTTCGAGGGCGTGATCGCCTGGCCGAGCGCCTCGGTCCTGACCGTGTAGGCCAGCCGGTACTGCGCGGTTTCCAGCGGGCCGAGCCGTTCGCTCAGCCGCCGGATCAGGGCGAAGTCGTCGCGGGTGGCGGGCGAATCGGTCTGCACCCGGCCGAGCAGCTTGGTGCCGCCGCCCTGCGGGCCATAGGCCGGGGTGAAGCCGCAGCCCGCAAGGGCCGCGGCAGCAAGCAGCAGGAAGGTTCTGCGGTCAGATGACGACATTGACGATGCGCCCCGGCACGACGATGAGCTTCTTCGGCTGGCCGCCGGCCAGCACCTTGAGCACAGTCTCGTCCGCCAGCACGCGCTTTTCAACCTCGTCCTTCGGCATGTCCTTGGGCACGGTGATCTCGCCGCGGCGTTTGCCGTTGATCTGGATCGGCAGGGTCACGCTGTCCTCGGCCAGCAGCGCCGGGTCGGCCTTGGGCCAGCTCGCCTGCACGACAAAGCCGTCGCCGTCGAGCATCGACCAGACGTCTTCGGCCAGATGCGGCACCATCGGCGCCATGATCTGCGCCATCAGCTTCATCGCCTCGCGCTTCGCCCCGTTCGAGGCGGCCGATTTCGACAGCGTGTTGGTCAGCCCGTAGATCGCCGCCACCGCCTTGTTGAAGGTGAAGCCGTCGATCGAGCGGGTGACCTCGTCGATCGCCTTGTGCACCGCCTTGAGCAGCGCCTCGTCCTCGGCCCCGCCGGCGCCGCCCGCGCCCTGCGCGATCTCGTCGGCGATGCGCCAGACGCGCGCGAGGAACTTCGACGTCGCCTCGGCGCCGGCCGCGGTCCATTCCACGTCGCGTTCGGGCGGGCTGTCCGACATCACGAAGAAGCGCGCGGTGTCGGCGCCGAAGGAGGCGATGATGTTCATCGGATCAACGACGTTCTTCTTCGATTTCGACATCTTCGCCGAGGGGATGATCTCGAGCTTCTCGCCGGTGGCCTTCACCGTGCCCGCTTCGCGGTCGATGTCCTCGGGCAGGTGATAGACCGGGCGACCCGACGAATCGCGGGTCATGTAGATCTCGTGCGTCACCATGCCCTGGGTGAACAGCGCGCTGAACGGCTCGATCGCCTTCGCCGGCAGGTGGCCGGTGCGGTGCATCGCCCGGGCGAAGAAGCGCGAATAGAGCAGGTGCAGAATCGCGTGCTCGATGCCGCCGATATACTGGTCGACGTTCATCCAGTAATCGACATCCTCGGCCACCGTCGGCGTGGTCGCGTGCGGGTTGGTGAAGCGCGCGTAATACCACGACGAATCGACGAAGGTGTCCATCGTGTCGGTCTCGCGCCGGGCCTTGCCACCACAGATCGGGCAGGTGCAGTCGCGCCAGGTCGGGTGGCGGTCAAGCGGGTTGCCGGGCTTGTCGAAGGTGACATCGTCGGGCAGGCGGACCGGCAGGTTTTCCTTTTTCTCGGGCACCACGCCGCAATCGGGGCAATGCACCACCGGAATCGGGCAGCCCCAATAGCGCTGGCGGCTCAGGCCCCAGTCGCGCAGGCGGTAGTTGGTCACCCCGCGGCCGATGCCATTCGCCTCGCAAAAGGCGATGGCAGCGGCGACGGCATCTTCGCCGCTCTGCACGTCCTCGCCGGAGAAGCCGCGGATATAGCGCACCTTTTCCGACTTCAGCGGAACGAATTCCTCGGCGGGCGGCAGGTCGGCCTCGGCCGCCTCGTCGGCCAGCGGACGGAACACCGAATGGATCGGCAGGCCGTATTTGGTGGCGAATTCGAAATCGCGCGCGTCATGCGCCGGGCAACCGAAGATCGCGCCGGTGCCGTAATCCATCAGGATGAAGTTCGCGATCCAGACCGGCAGTTCCCAGGCCTCGTCGAGCGGGTGGCGCACCCGGATGCCGGTGTCGATGCCCAGCTTCTCGCCGGTCTCGATCGCTTCCTCGGTGGTGCCGCCGCGGCGCGCCTCGGCGATGAACTTCGCCATCTCGGGGTTGTGCCGCTCGAGATGCTTGGCCAGCGGATGGTCAGGCGAGATCGCGCAGAAACTTGCCCCCATCAGCGTGTCGGGGCGGGTGGTATAGCACTCGATGCGGTCGAATCCCTCGGGCGCGTCGATCGTCGAGAAGGCGAACTGCAGCCCGCGCGAGCGGCCGATCCAGTTCGCCTGCATCAGGCGCACCTTCTCGGGCCAGTGCTCGAGACCGTCGAGCGCGTCGAGCAGCTCGCCGGCGAAATCCGAGATCCGGAAGAACCACTGGGTGAGTTCCTTGCGCTCGACCGCCGCGCCCGAGCGCCAGCCCTTGCCGTCGATCACCTGCTCGTTCGCCAGAACCGTCATGTCGACCGGGTCCCAGTTCACCACCGCGTTCTTGC
Source organism: Paenirhodobacter huangdaonensis (assembly GCF_004022465.1). NCBI lineage: Bacteria > Pseudomonadati > Pseudomonadota > Alphaproteobacteria > Rhodobacterales > Paenirhodobacter > Paenirhodobacter huangdaonensis. Next base: position 289,927 of record NZ_SAVA01000004.1, read on the forward strand.
GATAGACAAGGCCCGCCTCGAGCATGTCGATGAACATCGCCTGCTGCTGGCCGTAATATTCCGGGTCGCAGGTGGCGAATTCGCGCGACCAGTCGATCGACAGGCCAAGCGGCTTCATCTGCCCGCGCATGTCGGCGATATTGCCGTAGGTCCAGTCCTTCGGGTGGCCGCCGCGCTCCATCGCCGCGTTCTCGGCCGGCATGCCGAAGGCGTCCCAGCCCATCGGGTGCAGCACGGAAAAGCCGCAGCTCATCTTGTAGCGCGCAACGACGTCGCCCATCGTGTAGTTGCGCACATGGCCCATGTGGATGCGCCCCGACGGATAGGGGAACATCTCGAGCACGTAATATTTCGGTCTGGCCGGGTCGCGTTTCGCGGTGAAGACGCCGGCGTCATCCCAGGCGGCTTGCCATTTCTTCTCGGTCTCGGCGGGTGCGTAGCGCGTCATCTCGGCCCCTCAAACGAAGTCTGCGAGGCGCTTGCTACACCGTGGCGGGGCACGAGGTCCAGAGACGAGCCGGCGGGCGGGGGCAAAATTCCCCGCCCGGCCGGGCTCAGAGCTTCGAATCGGCGATCCGCAGCTGCCGGGCGCGGGTGAGAATCGCATCCTCGACGGCGCGCACGGTGTCGGGCGAGACCGCACCGCCCTTGCTTTCGAGCGAGACCTTGAGGCTGCGCGCGTCAAGCGCCGGATCGGTGATGTGCACCGTGGCGCGATAGGCGCGGCCGCCGCCCGGGGGCGTGCCATAGCCGGTGACGATCAGGCCCGAGAACGGGTCGACGGTCTGGATCGGCAGGAAGTCGAGCACGTCGAGCGTCGCGTTCCAGATGTACTTGTTGACCTCGAGCTTCACGTTCGGGTCGTCGCTGTTCGAGAACAGGTCCCACACCGTCGAGGACTTCTGGCGATATTCCCAGTCGTTGTTGGTGCCGCTCAGGTGCGAGGCCTGGGTCGGGTCCGGCATCGGCCCGGTGGATTCGGTCTGCGCGGCCTTTCGCGAGCCGCCACCGAAGAGATTCCCGCTGGAAATGCCGCCGCAGCCCACGAGCGTGAGGGTGACACCTGCAATGGTCCCGGCGCGCAGGATGTGTCGGATTTTCATCGGATGCAGTCCCCGTGAGCTTCGAGCTGTTGGCCTTGACCGTCTCTAGCCCAAGCCCTGCGGGGCGACAAGGATTTTCCCGGCAGGGGGCGCCCTTGCCCCCCGCTTCCGGCGGCTTGCCGCTTTCACGTGGGCGTGTGCGGGGCGTGTGCGGGCCTCCGCGCGCAAGGGGTTGGCCGGACTGTGGCAAGAGTGCACCACGCCCCGCGGCAATGCCCCGGCGCCAGTCGTTTTCATTGCAATGAGGGGCGGCGGGAGGGAAAAAGCAGCCATACCCAATTCGGATTTCCCTGAGTTGGGGTTTACCTTAGAGACAATGAGGGAAAACGATGAAAAAGGTTCTCTTCGCGACGACCGCCCTGGTCTTCTCGGCCGGCTTCGCCGCTGCTGAAGTGTCGCTCTCGGGCGACGGCCGCATGGGCGTCGTCTACAACGGCGACGACTGGAACTTCTCGAGCCGCGCCCGCGTGATCTTCACGCTCTCGGGTCAGACCGATGGCGGCCTCGAGTTCGGTGGCTCGTTCAAGGCTCATGAGTCGGGTGCTGCTGAAAACGGTTCGGCCGGTTCGGTCTACGTTTCGGGCGCCTTCGGCAAGCTCGAAATGGGCGACGTCGTCTCGGCTCCGGAAGCTCTGTTCGGCGACCTGCCGGAAGTCGGCTACGAAGACCTGACCGCTGGTGAAGGCGACTACACCGGCTTCGCTTCGCTGAACGGCCAGGGCCTGCTCGAAAACGACATCCCCTACCTGACCGGTGACTCGGGCGCCACCACCTCGGCGTACAACCCGGTCCTGCTGTACACCTACTCGGCTGGCGCCTTCTCGGTCGCCGCGTCGCTGTCGGACGGCAAGGAAGCGACCGGCTCGAACGCCTATAACGTTGCGCTCGACTCGGATCAGGAATACGCGATCGCCGCGGCCTACACCTTCCAGAACTACACCGTGGGTCTGGGCTACGAAGTCCTCGACTTCAAGAGCGGCACCACCGTGTTCGGCCACGACAAAGCCACCCAGCTCGAGCTGGCCGGCGTCGCGACCTTCGGCGACACCTCGGTGAAGGCCTACTACGCGGCCGGCGACGACGGCAACCCGGTTGACCAGGCCTACGGCCTCGGCGTGTCGTCGGTCTTCGGCGCGACCACCGTCATGGGTTACGTGCAGAAGGTTGACTTCACCGATGACGCCACCGCGGCTCTCGACCTCGACGGCGCGACCTGGTGGGGCCTCGGTGCTTCCTACGATCTGGGCGGTGGTGCCTCGGTCGCCGGCGGCATCTCGGACTCGGATCTGGACGGCTCGAACGTCACCGCCGACCTCGGCGTGAAGTTCAAGTTCTGATCCTTCAGAACCTGATCGGGAAAGAGCGGGCCTTGCGCCCGCTCTTTTCTTTTGTGCCATCGCGTGGTTTCTGGGGCGCGATGGAGGATGCCATGGGACTTGACGAAATCACCCGCCGCGTCGCCGCGGCAGAGGCGGCTGCGGGCCGGGCTGCCGGTTCGGTGCAGCTGATCGCGGTGTCGAAGGTGCAGCCGGCCGAACGGGTCGAGGCGGTGCTGCGCGCCGGCCACCGGCTTTTCGGCGAGAATTACGTGCAGGAAGCGCAGGGCAAGTGGCCGGCCTGGCGCGCGGGTTTCCCGGGCGTTGCGGTGCACATGATCGGCCCGTTGCAGAGCAACAAGGCGAAGATCGCAGTCGAGCTTTTCGAGGCGATCCACACCCTCGACCGGCCGTCGCTGGCGACGAAACTCGCGCAGCTGGCGCAGGCGCGCGGCACGAGCCCCGATCTTTTCATCCAGGTGAACACCGGAAGCGAGCCGCAGAAGGCGGGGGTGCTGCCCGAGGGCGTCGATGCCTTCGTGGCCGAGGCGCGGGGGATGGAGCTGCCGGTCGTCGGGCTGATGTGCATCCCGCCCGAGGGCGTGGACCCGGCGCCGCATTTCGCCGCCCTTGCCGGGATGGCGGCACGCAACGGGCTGGCCGGGCTGTCGATGGGGATGAGTTCCGATTTCGAGGCTGCGATCGCCGCCGGGGCAACGCATGTGCGCGTCGGCTCGGCGATCTTCGGCGCGCGGGATTATGGGCCGCGGGCGGGCTGAGCCTCAGGCCGTGTCGCGGGCGGGGCGGAGGTTCCGGGGCGCTGCCCCGGACCCCGAGGGATTTTTGCCAAGATGAAAGCAGGCGAGATCGGGGATCACGATCTCGGCGCCCGGGCGGAGGGGAAGCGCGAGGCGGATCAGATCGCCGCGGCGCGCTTACAGGATGTGGCCCGACTTCGCCGCCTTCGTTGCCAGATAGGCGGCGTTGTGGCGGCTGAGCCCGACCTTCAGCGGCACCCGCTCGACCACCTCGATGCCGTTCGCCTCGAGCATCCGCACCTTGGCCGGGTTGTTGGTCAGCAGCCGCACCTTCGAGAAGCCGAGCTTCTTCAGCAGCGCCGCGCCGATGCGGAAGTCGCGCTCGTCATCCTCGAACCCGAGGCGGTGGTTCGCCTCGACGGTGTCGAAGCCCTGATCCTGCAGATCATAGGCGCGCATCTTGTTGGCAAGGCCGATGCCGCGCCCCTCCTGATTGAGGTAGAGCAGGATCCCCGCTCCCTCATGCCCCATCTGCGTCAGCGCGGCGTCAAGCTGTGGCCCGCAGTCGCATTTCAGCGAGCCGAGGACGTCGCCGGTGAAACAGGCCGAATGCAGCCGGGCGAGCACCGGCTCGGAGCGGTCGGGGGACCCGATCTCGACGGCGTAATGCTCCTCGCCGCCGTCGTCGGGGCGGAAGATGTGGAGCCGGCCCTTTTCGGCGGCGCGCATCGGCACGCGGGCGGCCGAGACCGGGGTGAGCACCGCGGCGGCCGAGATCTCGCGCAGCACCTCGGCGGCGTCGAGCGTGGTCAGCCCTTCGGGCGCCGGATCGGGAAGCGGCGCGAGCAGCGCCGCGGGCAGCAGCTGCGCGGTCTTCGCAAGCGCAATCGCGGCGCGGGCGCGCGTGGCGTCGCCCTCGCGCCGGCTTGTCAGCGGCCCCTTCATCGGCATGCGCAGGTCGTCGGCCGGATCGGCGATCGCCCGCAGCCAGGCAAGATCGGCGTCCCTGGGCACCACGATCCGGGCGAGGTCGCCATCATAGACGCGGGCCTTCAGCGTCTCGGCGCGCCAGGAGGTGATCGCGAGGGTGAGCGGGCCGAGGGCGGCGAGCGCCGCCAGCCGCTCGGGGCTCAGCGTCTCGACGGCGACGGCAAGCTGCCCCGACAGCACCACGGGCAGCCCCATGCGCAGATCGGCGCGGGCACGGTTCAGGCGTTCGGCGGCCGTCGGGCCAAGGGAGAAGGGCGTCATCATGGCTCAAGAGATAGCGATGCCTGAAACAAATTGAAACATGGCGCGGTGCTGCGACACGACCGCGTGAGAAAGATTTCACGCCCCTTGCCGTGCGCGTGATCGGGCCTCAGCTTTGCACCGAACGCAGGACACCGACAGAAACGGAGGCCCGAACAAGATGGCTGGACTGAAAAAGATCCTTCTGGTGGACGACGATACCGATCTGCGCGAGGCGCTGGCCGAGCAGCTGGTCGCCACCGAGGATTTCGAAGTGTACGAGGCGGGCTCGGGTGCCGAGGCGGTGGAGAAGGCGAAGGAAGCGCTCTACGACCTCGTTGTGCTCGACGTCGGCCTGCCCGACACCGACGGGCGCGAGCTGTGCAAGAAACTGCGCAAGCAGGGGGTGAAATGCCCGATCGTGATGCTGACCGGGCATGACACCGATGCCGACACCATCCTTGGCCTCGACAGCGGCGCCAACGATTACGTGACGAAGCCGTTCAAGTTCCCGGTGCTGCTGGCGCGGCTGCGCGCGCAGCTGCGCACGCATGAACAGTCGGAAGATGCGGTGTTCCAGCTTGGGCCGTATACGTTCAAGCCGGCGATGAAGATGCTGGTCGACGCGAAGGATCGCAAGATCCGGCTGACCGAGAAGGAAACCAATATCCTCAAGTTCCTCTACCGCGCCACCGACGGCGTGGTGCCGCGCGATGTGCTGCTGCACGAGGTCTGGGGCTATAACGCCGGGGTCACCACCCACACGCTCGAGACCCATATCTACCGGCTGCGCCAGAAGATCGAACCCGATCCGCAGAACGCGCGGCTTCTGGTGACGGAATCGGGCGGCTATCGGCTGGTGGCCTGAGCGATGAGGGCGGGGGTTTCACACCCCCGCACCCCCGTGAGGTGTTTCGGCCAGGAAGAAATCAGTCGTCTTTCATCTTGGCCCAAATACCTCGGGGTGAATTCGCCGCAGGCGAAGAGGGGCAGCGCCCCTCGATCCGCGTTCAGACGGACGGATCGATGCCGTCTTCAGCTTCTTCGAAGCTGATGCCAAGCGCGTTCAGGCCGTCTTCGAGGTAATCGGCCAGCATCGGCACGCCGAGCAGGTAATCCTCGGTCGGCGCGCTCGCCTCTTCCCGGGCGGTCCGCCAGGCCTCGTCGAATTCGCTCGCGTCAAAGGTCTCGCGGCCGATCCACATGACCGCGGTCAGCGCCGCCTGCTCGTCCTCGTTCATCGCGGCGATGAAGGCGCGCAGCTCGCGGCCCTGACCCGAGCCGGGAATGTCGGCGTCGAACTTGCGGGCGCGAATGATGACATTGGCGACTTTGGACGGGCTGATCGGCAGCTGCATGGAGACCTCCTGTGGTCGTGCAGTGTCGCCCCAGACGGCGGCGGGTGCAAGCCGCATCTGTCAGGGCAGGAGCCCCGGCGGGGGCGGCCCTTCGGCGCCGGGGGCGAGTTCCTCGAAGTCGAAATTGTCGAGCCGATGCGCGCGTTTCCCGGCCTTGTCGGCGGAAATGCGGATCTCCTCGATGTCCTTCGCTGCCTGCGAGAAATGGCGGTCGAGGTTGCCCACGCGCTGGCTGAGCCGGTCGATGTCGGCGTAGAGCGCGGCCAGCTCCTGGCGGATCGCGCCGGCCTGCTCGCGCATCCGCGCGTCCTTCAGCACCGCGCGCATGGTGTGCAGCGTCGCCATGCAGGTGGTGGGCGAGACGATCCAGACCTTTGCGGCAAAGCCCTCGCGCACCAGCTCGGGGAAATTCGCGTGCAGCTCGGCATAGACCGCCTCGGAGGGCAGGAACATCAGCGCGCTGTCGGCGGTCTCGCCCTGCACGATGTAGCGGTCCGAGATCGCGCGGATATGGGCGCGCACGGCGATGCGCATCATCCGCTGCGCCTCGATCAGCGCGCTTTGGCTTTTCGCGCGGCGCAGCGCCTCATAGGCCTCGAGCGGGAACTTGCTGTCGATCACGATCGGCCCGGGCGGGTTCGGCATGTGAATGAGGCAATCCGCCCGCCGCCCGTTCGAGAGTGTCGCCTGCATCGTGTAGCTGTCGGCAGGCAGCGCCTTCAGCACGATGTCATGCAGCTGGATCTCGCCGAAGGCGCCGCGGGTCTGCTTGTTCGACAAGATGTCCTGCAGCCCCAGCACGTCGCCCGAAAGCTTCTCGATATTCGCCTGAGCCTTGTCGATCGCCACAAGCCGCTGTTGCAGGTCGCCGAGCGAGCGCGCGGTGCGGGTGGCAGTGCCGTGCAGGCTTTCGGTCATCGCCCGGTTCACCTCGGCCAGCCGCGCCTCCATCAGCTGCAGCACCCGCGCCTGGCTCGCCGCCTGCGCCTCGGAGACATGGTGCAGCCCGCCGGCAAGCTGGTGCTGCCCGTCCGAGAGCGCCTGCACCCGGCCGCCAAGCGCGGTGAGCTGGGCGACGAGCGGATCGAGCGCGCGGGCCGAGCGGCCGGCGGCGCGCAGCACCAAGAGCAGCAGCACGACAACCAGCGCCGCGCCGCCGAGCCCGGCGAGGACCAGCGGATCGTTCAGGGGGGAGAGCGTCGTCATGTCCGACCGAAGAGCCGTTCGATGTCGCTCAGCTTCAGCTCGACATAGGTCGGCCGGCCGTGATTGCACTGCCCGGACAGCGGCGTCGCCTCCATCTCGCGCAGCAGCGCGTTCATCTCGTCCACCCGCATCCGCCGGCCCGAGCGGATCGAGCCGTGGCAGGCCATGCGCGACAGCACCGCGTCGATCTTTGCCAGCACCAGCTCGCTGTCGCCGAGGTCCGAGAGCTCGTCGAGCACGTCGCGCAGCAGCGCCCCGGCGTTGATCTCGCCCAGAATCGCCGGGGTCTCGCGCACCGCGATCGCCGCGCCGCCGAAGGGCTCGATTGTCAGGCCGAGGCGGGTGAGATCGTCGGCGGCCTCGAGAAGCCGCGCCGCATCGGCGGGGGAGAACTCGACGATCTCGGGGATCAGCAGCGCCTGCGCCGCGACGCCCGTCTCGGCCATCTGCCGTTTCAGCCGCTCGTAGACGAGGCGCTCATGTGCCGCGTGCTGATCGACGATGACGATGCCGCGTTCGGTCTGGGCGATGATGTAATTCTCGTGCACCTGCGCGCGGGCGGCGCCGAGCGGCGCGTGGGTCAGTGCCTCGTCCTGCGCGGCGGGCGCCTCGGCGCGCGCGCTTGGCGCGTCGTAAAGGACGGGCTCGGGCGGCCAGGCGGGCGGGGCGAAGGGGGCCGGAGCCTCGTCAAGGCCTGCCTCTGGCAGGGGCGCCAGCGGCATCTGCGCGGCATAGCTCGTGCGCATCGCGCCAAGGCTCGGCCGGTCCATCTGATAGATGCGGGGCGGCAGCGGTGCCGTCTCGGGCCGCATCGCGCCCAGCGTCGCACTGGCGACGGTCGAGGAGGCGCGATGCCCGGCCTCGGCCAGCGCATGGCGGATCGCGGTGACGATCAGCCCGCGCGGGACGCCCGATTCGCGGAAGCGGACCTCGGCCTTCGCCGGGTGCACGTTGACGTCGACGCGCTCGGGGTCGCAGCCAAGGAACAGCACCGCCGCCGGGTGGCGGTCGCGGCTGAGCACGTCCATGTAGGCCGCCCGCAGCGCGCCCAGAAGCATCTTGTCGCGCACCGGGCGGCCGTTCACGAACAGGAACTGCTCGACCGCGGCGCCGCGCGAATAGGTCGGCAGCGCCGCATAGCCGGTCAGGCGGATGCCCTCGCGCTCGGCATCGAGCGGCAGGGCATTGTCGCTGAAGGCGCGGCCGAGCACCCGGCCAAGCCGGCCGGCGAGCGCGCCGAACAGCTCGCCCTGCTCGGCATCGGCGCGGAAGATCTCGCGCCCCTCGCCGCCGCCGGTGACATCGCGCAGGCTGAAGCTGACATAGGGTTCGGCCATCGCGAGCCGCTTCACCGCATCGGCGATGGCGCCGGCCTCGGCGCGGTCGGTGCGCATGAACTTGAGCCGCGCCGGGGTGGCGAAAAACAAATCGCGCAGCTCGACCACCGTGCCGCGGTTCAGCGCCGCGGGTCTGACCGCGCCGATCTGCCCGCCGGTGACGGTGATCGTCGCCGCCTCGAACCCTTCGGCGCGCGAGGTGATGGTGAGCCGGCCGACGGCGCCAAGCGAGGGCAGCGCCTCGCCGCGGAAGCCGAAGGTGTGGATGTTCAGAAGGTCCGAGCCGTCGATCTTCGAGGTGGCGTGCCGGCTCATTGCCAGCGGCAGGTCCTCGGCGGTCATGCCGCAGCCGTCGTCGGTGATCCGGATCAGGGTCTTGCCGCCGTCGGCATAGGCGATGTCGACGCGCCGCGCGCCGGCGTCGAGCGCGTTCTCGACCAGTTCCTTCACCGCCGAGGCCGGGCGTTCGACCACCTCGCCGGCGGCGATCCGGTTCGCCGCGGCATCGTCAAGCTGCCGGATGACCGGGCGTTCGAGGCTGATCTGGGGGGGCTGTGCGTTCATTCCACAAGGGATAGCACAGCCCCGGGGCGAGCCCAATTGATTCGGGCGCGCCCCGGGGCCGGGCTCAGTTCAGGCCGACGGGCTTGCCCACCACCACGAAGCGCAGTGCATCGGCGTCGAGCAGCCGCTTCGCCACGCGGGCGATGTCGTCCTTCGTCACCGCGTTCACCTTGTCGTTGCGGCTGGCGATATAGTCGATCGGCATGCGGTTGAGCTGCATCCCCGCCAGGATGTCGGCGATGTTCGCATTGCCGTCGAAGCGCAGCGGATAGGCGCCGGTGAGGTAGGTCTTGGCGTCCTCGAGCTCCTTGTCGCTGACCGTGCCGGTCGCGGCCTTCGCCCATTCCTGCTTCACCAGCGTCACCGCCTCGGCCACCTTGTCATTCGCCGAGGCGAAGCTGCCCTGCCAGGTCTCGGACAGGTCCTTCGGCACCAGATAGGTGTAGATGCCATAGGTCAGGCCGCGCTTCTCGCGCACCTCGTCCATCAGCCGCGAGGAGAAGCCGCCGGCGCCGAGGATCTGGTTCAGCACATAGGCCGGGAAGAAGTCGGGGTCGTCCATGGCGAGCCCCTTCTGGCCGAACATCACCACCGATTGCGGGCTGTCCCAGTCGACGGTGGTGGTGCCGCCGGTCAGCTTCAGCTCGGCGCGCGGCGGCATCGGCGTGCCGGTCGCGGGCAGATCGCCGAGCAGCCGGTCGAGCATCTGGCCAAGCGCCTCGGGGGTGATGTCGCCGACCGCGGCGACGACCAGCCGGTCCTTCGCCATCACCCGCGCCTTGGCGTCGAACAGATCCTCGCGGGTCAGCGCCTTGACGCTCTCCTCGGTGCCGTTGAGCGAGCTGCCATAGGGGTGATCGCCCCAGGCGAGCTTGCGGAAGGTGGTGCCGGCGATCGCGTTCGGGTCCTTCGCGTCCGAGGCGAGGATCGACAGCACCTGGCCGCGCACCCGGTCGACCGAGGCCTGATCGAAATGCGGATCGGCCAGCGCGCCGCGCAAGAGCTCCACCGCCTTGTCGCGGTTCTCGCTCAGCATCCGGGCCGAGACCGACAGCGTGTCGTCATCGACGTCGAAGCCGAATTTCGCCGCCAGCGCCTCCTGCGCGGCAGCAAAGCCCTGGCTGTCGAGATCGGCCGAGCCTTCCTCGAGCGTCGCGGTCATCAGGTTGATCGCGCCGCGCTTGCCCGGCGCATCGAGCGAGGCGCCGCCGCGGAAGCGGATCTCGAGCGCGGTGAAGGGGATGTCGTGGGCCTCGACGAGCCAGGCCTTGATGCCGCCGGGCGAGGTCACTTCCTCGATGTCGAGCGCCTGTGCTGGCACCGAGAACAGCAGCGCGGCAAGGGTCAGCGCGGCCAGGCGCAGCGGGGTGGAGAGAACCACGCGGATCATTGCGTCACCTCCTGGGTGGCGGGCAGCGAGACGGGCGCATCGGGGGCGGGGGGCGGCGCGTCCTTCGGCCGCTCGATATAGCCGGTGACCGAATCGGCGGGGGTCAGCACCTCGCGCGCCGCGGCCATCACGTCATCGGCGGTGACCGACATCAGCACGTCGGGCCAGCTTTGCACGTCCGCGATGCTGAAGCCCGAGGCCAGCGCCTCGCCGTATTGCTGCGCAAGGCCCTGTGCATCATCCTGCTGATAGATCTGCGCGGCACGGATCTGGGTGCGGATGCGCTCGAACTGCGCCGGGTCGATGCCTTCGGTCAGGAACTCGCTCAGCGCCGCGTCGAGCGCCGCCTCGGCCTCGGGCAGGGACACGTCCTGCGCCGGCATCAGCGCGATCGAGAAGGTGGTCTTGTCGATCGACATGCCGTCATAGAAGGCCGAGGCATAGATCGCATCGCCCTTGTCGAAGACAAGCTTGCGCGACAGCACCGAGGTCTGCGGGTTGCCGCCCAGAATCTCGGCCAGCATCGTCAGCGCCGCGGCCTTCTTCTGGTCCCCCGGGTTGCGCTCGGTGGCGAGATAGGAGCGGCTCAGATAGGGCTGGGCCACACGCGCGTCGGTGAAGGTCAGCCGGCGCGCGGCCAGCTGCGGCGGCTCCTGCGGGCGCAGGCGCGGCGGGATGTCCTCGGACGGCGCCAAGGGGCCGTAATAGTCCGTGGCGAGGGTTTTCACCTCATCCGGCGTGACATCGCCCGCCACCACCAGCACGGCGTTGTTCGGCGCATAGAAGCGGCGATACCAGGCGAGCGCATCGTCGCGGGTGAGCTGCTCCATCTCCTGGCGCCAGCCAATCACCGGCGTGCCATAGGGGCTGTTGAGGAATTGCGCGGCGCGCGACTGCTCGCCGAAGAGCGCGCCCGGATCGCTGTCGGTGCGCTGCGCACGCTCGGCGAGAATCACGTCGCGCTCGGTCTGCCAGTCGTCGGGCGAGATCTTCAGATGCCGCATCCGGTCGGCTTCCATCTTCATCACCAGCGGCAGACGGTCGGCGGCGATGCGCTGGAAATAGGCGGTGTAGTCATAGGAGGTGAAGGCGTTGTCCGAGCCGCCATTCGCCGCCACCGTCTTCGACAGCTCGCCGGCTGCCATCGTGTCGGTGCCCTTGAACATCAGGTGCTCGAGGTAATGCGCGATGCCCGAGCGGCCGCGCTGCTCGTCGGCCGAGCCCGCCTTGTACCAGACCATCTGCACCACCACCGGGGCGCGGTGATCCTCGATCACCACGGCCTCGAGGCCATTGGGCAGGGTGAAATGGCTGACCGGACCGGCCCCGGCCGCGAGGGCGGTGGCCTGGAAGACGGCGAAGGCCGCGAAAGCGGTGGCGATCGATGCGCGCATGGGCTCCTCGTTGATGACGGGCGAACTTTACGTCGCCCGTCGCACGAGGCAACCGCCGATGCGCCGAAAAACGCGGAGTTGAACGGGTGTTACGGCAGCGCTTCCTGCGCCGCGCCCGAGGGCGGGGCCGCCGGCGTGGTCAGGCCGAGCTTGCGCCAGCGTTCGATCTCGGCTTCCTGGTTCAGCGCCATCGGCCGGTAGGCCTTGTAATAGACGTTGACGCTGAGCATCCGCTCGAGCAGGCGGCCGTCGTTCTTCTTGCGATAGTCGTAATCGGCCGCGGCCAGTTCCTGACGGATGCCGGCATCGGTGCCGTAGCGGCCCGCCCGCGCAACAAGCGCGCCATCGCCTGCGGGCACGCCCTTGCCGGTAACCGGCGGCTTGCCGCCAAGCGCGGCGATGGCATCGGCGTTGGGGGTCGGGTCGGTGATGTTGCTGCCGCCCGGGGTCGGCACCGGCAGCTCGTTCAGGCTGTCGGGCATCTGCAGCGGTTTCGTCGGCAGGATGCCGAACTCGTCCGGCCCGTTGGTCGCCGAACGCAGGTGCATCAGCTCCGGCGTGCGGTTCGAGGAACAGCCGGCCGCCAGCAGGGCAATCGCGAGCGCGATCCCGATCTTGCCGAAAGACCCGTGCATGAAGCTCTCCCTCACCGTTTCGATCTCGTCTTAGCCTATCGTCTTGCGTCCGTCACGCCCTGATCCGCGTCAGCGGCGGCGTTTCGCGCCCGTCTCGCCGGACAGGAAGACAAGCCCCACCGCGCCGACAAAGATCGCGATGTCGGCGACGTTGAAGGAGAAGGGGTTGCGCCAGATGGGCAGCGACATGTTCAGGAAATCGGCCACCGCGCCATAGAAGAGCCGGTCGATCACATTGCCGAGCGCGCCGCCGATCAGCAGCCCCGCCGAGATCAGCAGCCCGCGCCGCGCCGCGCCGTCGCGCGCGATCCAGCGCCAGACCCAGACCACGATGACAAGCGCCAGCGCGATCAGGCCCCAGCGGGTCAGCGCATCCTCACCCGCGAACAGGCCGAAGTTCACGCCCTGGTTCCAGGCCATGCGGAAGTTGAGCCAAGGCGGCAACACCTCGATCGCCCCCACCCGGTCGAGCCCCATCAGGTGCACGACCACGTATTTCGAGATCTGGTCGACGATCAGCACCGCCGCCGCAATCCAGGCTGTCAGCCGCATCCGCGCTCCTGTCTCCGCTGTCGGGAAGGCCCGCGCCGCAGGGCACGGGCCGGGGTCGTGTCAGTGACGGAAGTGCCGCATGCCGGTGAACACCATGGCCAGGCCACGTTCGTTCGCCGCGTCGATCACTTCCTGGTCGCGCATCGAGCCGCCGGGCTGGATCACGCAGGTCGCGCCCGCCTCGACCGCCTCGAGCAGGCCGTCGGCGAAGGGGAAGAAGGCATCCGAGGCAACGGCCGCGCCCTTCGCCGGGCTTTCGGCAAGGCCCACGGCCTTCGCCATCCGCTCGGCCTTCTTCGCGGCGATCATCGCGCTGTCGACGCGGCTCATCTGGCCGGCGCCGACGCCGACGGTCTGGCCGGCCTTGGCATAGACGATGGCGTTCGACTTCACATGCTTGGCGACCTTCCAGGCGAAGAGCAGATCCTTCAGCTCTTCCTCGGACGGCGCGCGCTCGGTCACCACCTTGAGGTCGTCGAGGGTGATGTCGCCGTTGTCCTTGCCCTGCACGAGGAAGCCGCCCGCCACCTGACGATAGGTGGTGATCTCGGCTTTCGGGTCGGGCAGCGCGCCGGTGACCAGCAGCCGCACGTTCTTCTTCTTCGCCACCACTTCCTTCGCCGCCTCGTCGACGGCGGGGGCGATGATGACCTCCGAGAAGACCTCGGTGATCGCCTCGGCGGTTTCCGCGTCGAGGGTCTGGTTCAGCGCGATGATGCCGCCGAAGGCCGAGGTGCGGTCGCAGTCGAAGGCGCGCTTGTAGGCGTCGAGCAGGCTGGTGCCGGTGGCGACGCCACAGGGGTTGGCGTGCTTGATGATCGCGCAGGCCGGGGTCTCGGTGCCGAATTCGGCGACGAGCTCAAAGGCCGCGTCGGTGTCGTTGATGTTGTTGTAGGACAGTTCCTTGCCCTGCAGCTGTTTCGCCGTGGCAACGCCCGGGCGGTTCGTGCCGTCGAGGTAGAAGGCCGCCTTCTGATGCGGGTTCTCGCCATAGCGCAGGGTCTGGGCGAGGGTGCCGGCGAAGGCGCGCCGGCGCGGCGTGTCCTCGTGGATCGCGCCCGCCATCCAGGTGCTGACCGCCGCGTCATAGGCCGCGGTGCGGGCATAGGCGATCTGCGCGAGGTTCTGGCGGAATTCGTAGCTGGTGGCGCCGTCCTGGGCATCGAGCTCCTTCAGCACCGCCTCGTAATCCTGCACGTCGACCACGGTCGCGACGAAGGCATGGTTCTTCGAGGCGGCGCGGATCATCGCCGGCCCGCCGATGTCGATGTTCTCGATGCAGGTCTCGTAATCGGCGCCCTTGGCGACGGTTTCCTCGAACGGGTAGAGGTTGACGACGAGCAGGTCGATCGGCTCGATGTCATGGGCGGCCATCGCGGCGAGGTGTTCCTCGTTGTCGCGCAGCGCCAGCAGACCGCCATGCACCTTCGGGTGCAGCGTCTTCACCCGGCCATCCATCATCTCGGGGAAGCCCGTCACCTCGGCCACATCGCGCACGCTCAGCCCGGCCTCGCGCAGCGCCTTGGCGGTGCCGCCGGTCGAGAGCAGCTCGACGCCACGGGCGGCAAGCGCGCGGGCAAAGTCGATCAGCCCGGTCTTGTCGGAGACGGAGATCAGGGCGCGGGTGAGGGGGACGTTTCTGGTCACGGCTGGCAGTCCTTATGCTCAGAGGTCGATTGGCGCATCGGCAACGGTGTCACGGATGGCGGCGGGGGTATCCTGTGCCTTGGCCAAGGTCCAGCCGATTTGGACGGCATGGTCGTAGAGACGGCCGGAAAGCACGATCTGCTGGGTGGCGCGCGGCCGCAGCCGGCCCTTTTCGAGATAGACCGAGGGCGCGAGGCTGAGATCGACCGGCGCGTCGAAGCGGAACACCCAGATCTCGCCCGATTTCAGCGCCATCGACACCGCCCATCCGCCCATGTCGAGCGCGGCGTCGACATCGGGGTGGAGGTGGAAGCGGACCTGAAAGGCGATGCCGCGCATGCCCTCGCGCTCGAACACGGTGTCGAAACGCTTGCGGTCGGCCGTGGTCATCGCGCCGAGCGTGTCCTCGCCGCGCAGGGTGCGGCCGTCGGGGCTCAGTTCCAGTTCGCGCACATGGGTCAGCCCGTGCGTCGGCACATAGCCGTCATGGCCAAAGAGCGCATGGCGCGCCGGGTCGCTTTCGGGCCGCATCCAGACCTCGCGCGGGGTCTCGTCGAGCCAGGTGCGGGTGGTGGTGCCGAAGCGGCGCTCGGGGCCGAGCCGCGACGAGGAATAGCCCTCGATCGCCAGCGTCGAATGGCTGTCGGTGGCGCGGCCCGCGCGCGCCCATTCCGGCCCGAACAGCCGGCCCGAGCCGCAGTTGACGATCAGCGGCCGGCGCCCCGAGGTCAGCTCGAAGGCGAGCGTCGAGGCATGGGCATTGGCCGAGGCCTCGCCCCGGGGCGGGGCGGCGGCGTCAAGAATGAGGGTGGTGCGCCCGGCATGGAGGCGGGCAAAGCCCATGGCAAGGCCCGGCCGCGCCGGCGCCCGCGCGCCCGAGGCGCCAAGCGCGGTATCAAGCCGGCCCTCGGCGCCACGGCCGCCGCCATGGAAGCGGGCAAGCCCGCCGTCGGCATGGCGCAGCGCGCGCAGGGTGGGGGCGATGCGGGCGATGGCATCGCGATGCGCCCCGGCCGGGGTGCGGCCGGCAGCGGTCAGCGCATCGGCGGCCCAGATCAGCAGGGTGAAGACATCGAGGAGTTCCTCGGGGTTGCGCGTCGCGATGCCGCCGGTGGCGTCGATTTGGCTGGCGCAGTCGCGCGCCAGCGCCTCTTCGGCGGGGCCGGCGAGGCGCTCCATCCCGCTCAGCGCGAGCCCGGCATAGATCAGCCCGGTCAGCGCCTCGAAGCGCGGCAGGCCGGGCGCGGCCGAGTGCCAGCGCTGCGCGAGGAACAGCGTCTGCTGCGAGAGGGCGCGGAAGAACAGTTCCGAGGCGGCGCGGTCGCGGCCGTTCAGGATCAGGAGCGCGTGGTTGATCATCCGGATCAGCCGCCGCCCGGTCAGCTCGGGCGTCCAGCCCGGGCCCTTGCCCGCGCCATAGCGCGCGATCCAGTCGAAGACCCAGTCCTGTGCCCGCTCGCGTGCGGCGCGGTCGCCGACGGCGGCAAGGTCGTCAAGCCAGGTGCAGCCGTGCAGCTCTTCCTCGAAGGAGGGGTCGGGCATCGGCAGGTCCCAGATCTTCCGCCCCGGCCCCTCGATCAGGTAGCCTGCGAACAGGAAGTTGCCGGCAACCAGTTGCCGGCCGCGGGCGAAGGCGCCGATGGTGCGCGGCTCGGGGTGGCGGGTGAAGCCGGTCGCCGGGCGGGCGCGGCGGGCGCGCATCAGGGCGAGCCGGTCGAGCGTGCCTGCCCACCGTCCGCGCATCCCGTTACCGCCCGTGCCCTGTTTCGTGCCCGTCATGGTTGTCGCGGTGCCAGCCCGTCTCTGCCTGTCGAAGTCGCGGGCACCATAGAGCGGGGGGCGGCGGCTGTCATCGGCGTTTTCCGGGGCTCAGGCGGTGCGGCGCAGGCGGGCGATGAAGAAGCCGTCCATGCCGCCGAGCCCGGGCCAGAAGTCGGGCCGCAGCCGCAGCGCGCCGGCTTCGGTGCGCCAGGAAGGCTCGATGCCGGGCAGATCGGGCGCCTCGACGCTGAGCTCGGGGTGGCGCTCGAGGAGCGTGGCAAGCTGCGCCTCGCCCTCCTCGGGCAAAAGCGAGCAGGTGCAGAAGACCAGCACCCCGCCCGGCGCGACGAGCGCGAGCGCGCGCTCGAGCAGTGCCGTCTGCAGGGCGAAAAGCGGCTTGATCCCGGCCGCGTCCTTGACGAAGGGCAGGTCGGGGTGGCGCCGGATCGTGCCGGTGGCCGAGCAGGGCGCATCGAGCAGCACCGCGTCGAAGGGCGCGGCGGGCTGCCACTCGAGCGCGTCGGCGGTGACGGTCTCGGCCTTCAGGCCGCAGCGCGCGAGGTTCTCGCGCACCCGCTCCATCCGCGCGGGCGAGATGTCGAGCGCGGTGACCTCGGCCCCCATGGCCGCGAGTTGCAGCGTCTTGCCGCC
The DNA here is from genome assembly GCF_004022465.1 of Paenirhodobacter huangdaonensis. NCBI lineage: Bacteria > Pseudomonadati > Pseudomonadota > Alphaproteobacteria > Rhodobacterales > Paenirhodobacter > Paenirhodobacter huangdaonensis. Next base: position 306,829 of record NZ_SAVA01000004.1, read on the forward strand.
GGGCGCGGCGCACAGGTCGAGCACCCGCGCCCCCGGAGCGGGGGCGAGCACCTTCGCCGCCATCGCCGCCGCCGCGTCCTGCACCCACCAGGCGCCCTCGGCAAAGCCCGGCAGTTCCGAGATCTGCGCGCCGGGGACAAGCCGCAGCGAGCCGGTGGGCAGCAGCGTCGCGCCGAGCCGCTCGGCCCAGCCCTCGGCATCCGCCTTCACGCTCAGATCGACCGGCGCGCCGGCACGCTGCGCGGCCTCCATGTGCTGCACCGCAACCTTGCCCCAGGCCGACATCAGCCGGCCGCGCAGCCAGCCCGGCAGGGCGGGCTCGGGCAGGCGCGCCCAGCGGTCGGTTTCGGCCGCGACCTTGCGCAGCACGGCATTGACGAGGCCCGCGTAGCCCTCGGTCCGCCGGCCGCCGGCATGGGTCAGCTCGACCGCGGCGCTGACCACGCCATGCGCCTCGCCGCCGGTGCAGAGCTCGACCGTGGCCAGCCGCAGCAGCGCGCGCAGATCGGCGGGGGGCGCCTTGCGCAGATGCGGCTTCAGCATCGCATCGGCGCGCGGCAGGGCGCGCAGCGTGGCGATGGCAAGGCGCTGCGCCCGGGCGCGGTCGGGCGGTGCGAGGCCCGCAAGCACGCCCGCCTGCTCGGAGAGTGTCTCGTGCGCCTCGGTCACCCCGGCGATCAGTGCCGCGGCCGCGCGGCGCGCAAGGTCGATGCCGGCCATGGCTGCCCTCCTGAGCTTTCTTGTCCCGTCTCGCTGCGGGGCCTATAACAAGCGCCGACCCCTGACAAGGAAACGGAGGCTGCGATGAGCGAAGAGCCGAAGAAGGAGCTGCCCGCCGCCGCGCTGCGCGCGCTGGCCGAGGCAGAGGAACGGCGCAAGGCCGACAAGGGGCTGGGCCTGCCGCCCGAGCTCGGTGGCCGCGAGGGGCCCGAGCAGGTGCGCTATGGCGACTGGGAGAAGAAGGGGCTCGCCATCGACTTCTGAGCCGATGGCGGCAGCGTCGGTGGGGCGCTGCCCCGCCGAGGCAAGGCCTCGGCCCCCCGAGGTATTTTGGGCAAGATGAACGGCGCGGGCGGCTTACAGCCCGAGCACGTCCATCATGTCATACTGGCCGGGCTTGCGGTCGAGGCCCCAGAGCGCGGCCTTGAGCGCGCCGCGGGCGAAGATCGCGCGGTCGGTGGCGATGTGGCGCAGCACGATGCGCTCGCCCGCCGTCGCGAAGATCACGTCATGTTCGCCGACGATGTCGCCGCCGCGGATCGAGGAAAAGCCGATCGCGCCGGGCTTGCGCGGCCCGGTGATGCCGTCGCGCCCCGATTCGCGGTTATCCTCGAGCGCGATGCCGCGGCCCGCGGCCGCCGCCTCGCCCAGCATCAGCGCGGTGCCCGAGGGCGCGTCGACCTTGCGGTTGTGATGCGCCTCGACGATCTCGATGTCCCAGTCGGCATCAAGCGCCTCGGCGACCTTGCGGGTCAGCACGGTGAGCAGGTTGACGCCAAGGCTCATGTTGCCGGCGCGGATCTGCGTGCAGTGCCGCGCCGCCGGGGCCAGCGCCGCGATCTGCTCGGTCTCGAAGCCGGTGGTGCCGATCACATGCACGCAGCGCGCCTGCGCGGCGATCTTTGCGAAGGCGAGGGTGGCGGTGGGGGTGGTGAAGTCGATCACTGCCTTGGCGCCGGCAAAGGCAGTCAGCGGGTCGTCGGTGACGGTGACGCCCATCGGCGCGGTGCCGAGGCATTCGCCGAGGTCGCGCCCGATCCAGGCGTTGCCGCTGCGCTCGACCGCGCCAGTGAGGCGGGCCTTGCCGGAGGCGGTGATGACCTCGGTCAGCATCCGGCCCATCCGGCCCGAGACCCCGGTGACGACGATACCCGGCAGATCGCTCATGAAACCCTCCTGTTTTGCCGCGTTCTAGCCCGTTGCAGCGGGCTTGGCAAAGGCTCGCGACACTCCTTGTTGCGGGGGCGCGCACAAGGCACTATGTGCTGGTCATGGCAAAGAACCGTTTTTCCTCGGGCGATGGCCCTTCGCAACGTCAGCTCCGCGTCGGCGAGCTGATCCGGCGCACCCTGTCGGACGTGCTGATCCGCGGCGAGGTGCACGATCCCGACCTCAACCGGATCTCGATCACCGTGGGCGAGGTCCGTCCCTCGGCCGACCTGAAGGTGGCGACGGTCTATGTCGCGCCGCTGGGCGGATCGCTGGGCGGCGAGACCGCCGAGGCGATGCTCGCCGCGCTGCGCCGCCACACCGGCGAGCTGCGCCACCATGTCGCCAAGGCGATGACGCTGAAATACGCGCCCGACCTGCGCTTCCGGCTGGACGAGACCTTCGACCGGCTCGACGAGACGCGGCGGATGTTCTCGGACGAGACGGTGCAGCGCGACATCGCGCGCCGGGGCGACGATGAAGACGAAGACGATCTGGGCTAGCCTGTTCGCCGCGCTGGCGCTGATCGTACCGCGCGTCGCGCTGGCCGAAGAGCCCTGCCGCACGCTCGACTTCGAGGGCATCCCCTTCACCGTCTGCGAGGCGCGGGCGGGCGATGACATCCGGCTGTGGCTGCGGGACGGGACGGGGGCGCTCATTGGCACGCCCGAGCGGCTGCGCGCGCAGCTGGCCCCGACCGAGCGGCTGGTCTTTGCGATGAACGCCGGCATGTATGCGCCCGACCGGCAGCCGGTGGGGCTGTATGTCGAGAACGGCGAGGAGGTTCGCCCGATCGTCACCGCCGAGGGGCCGGGGAATTTCGGCCTGCTGCCGAACGGGGTCTTCTGCATCGGCGAGCGGCTGCGGGTGATCGAGAGCCGCGCCTTCGCGGCCGAGCGGCCCGCATGCCGTTTCGCCACCCAGTCGGGGCCGATGCTGGTGATCGACGGGGCGCTGCATCCGCGCTTTCTGCCTGACAGCGACAGCACCAATATCCGCAACGGTGTCGGCGTCTCGGCTGCGGGCGACCGGGCCTGGTTCGTGATCTCGGACCGCCCCGTCACCTTCCACCGCTTTGCCCGCTTCTTCCGCGACCGGCTCGGCGCGCGCGATGCGCTCTATCTCGACGGCTCGATCTCGCGGCTGATCGTGCCGGCCGAGGGGCGCGCCGATCTCGGCCTGCCGATGGGGCCGATCGTCGGTGTCGTGGCGCCCGCCGACGGGCAAGATTGACCCGGGTCCCGCTTCGCGTTAGCAGGCGGGCCTTCTGAAACGGAGGGCATGATGGGCCGCAAGAAGGGACGCGACATCTCGGGCTGGGTCGTGATCGACAAGCCGGCGGGGGTGACCTCGACTTCGGTCGTGGGCAAGGTCCGCTGGGCCTTCGACGCGAAGAAGGCGGGGCACGCCGGCACGCTCGATCCGGCGGCGACCGGGGTTCTGGCGGTGGCGCTGGGCGAGGCGACGAAGACCGTGCCCTATGTCACCGATGCGCTGAAAGCCTATCGCTTCCAGGTCCGGCTGGGCGCCGCCACCACCACCGACGATGCCGAGGGCGAGGTGATCGCGACCTCGGATCTGCGCCCGACCGATGTCGAGATCGAGGAGGCGCTGACGGCGTTTCGCGGCGATATCGAGCAGGTGCCGCCGCAGTTTTCCGCGGTGAAGGTCGAGGGCGAGCGCGCCTATGATCTGGCGCGCGAGGGCGAGGTGATGGATCTTGCCGCCCGCCCGCTCTGGGTCGAAAGCCTCGATTTCGTCGCCCGCCCCGACCGCGACACCGTTGAACTGGAGATGGTCTGCGGCAAGGGCGGCTATGTGCGCTCGATCGCGCGCGACCTTGGCCGGGCGCTCGGCTGTCTGGGCCATGTGCTGTGGCTGCGCCGCGACTGGGCCGGCCCGTTCCGCGCCGAAGAGGGGCTGAGCCTCGAGGAGATCGACCGGCTCGCCCGCACGCCCGAGCTTGAAAACCATCTGCTGCCGCTTGAATACGGGCTGGCCGACCTGCCCGAGGTGCGGGCCACGGCCGAGGGCGCGGTGCGGCTGTCGCACGGCAACCCGGGGCAGGTGATCGCCCGCGACGTCGAGTTCGGCGAGGAGGCCTGGGCGAGCTTCGAGGGCCGCGCGGTGGCGGTCGGGCGCTACATGGGGGGCGAGCTGCACCCGGCGCGCGTGTTCAACACCGCCGAGCCATGATCACCCGCAGCCACGTCAAGGGCGATGCCCCCTCGGTCGCGGTCTATTCCGATTGCGAGCACTATCGTTACCTGCTCACCCGGGTCTGGGACGAGACCCGGCCGCGCGCCCTTTTCGTGATGCTGAACCCCTCGACCGCGACCGAGGTGCAGAACGACCCGACCGTCGAGCGCTGTGAGCGGCGGGCCCGCACGCTGGGCTTCGGCGCCTTCCGGGTGACGAACATCTTCGCCTGGCGTGCCACCGACCCGAAGGAGATGCGCGCCCAGCCCGACCCGGTCGGGCCGGAGAATGACGCGGCGATCCGGGCGAGCGTCGACTGGGCCACGGGCGCGGGGGCGAAGATCGTCTGCGCCTGGGGCGCGCATGGCGCGCATCTCGACCGCGGCGCGGCGGTCGAGCGGCTGTTGCGCGCGACCGGGCGCGAGCTGTGGCACCTCGGCCTGACCAAGGCCGGCGCCCCGAAACACCCGCTCTATATCGGCTATGACCGCCAGCCCGAGCGCTGGCTGCGCTGAACCGTTCACCTTCGGTCAGGGATTTCGCGCCTATGCTGATGGCGCCGCGGGGCAGGCCCGTGCGGCAGGCTTGTGCGAGGGGGCGACAGTGAGGACAGTGGGCGGATCACGGCGGCCGGCGGATGGCGCGGCTGGCGACGCGGGGGCGGACGGGCTGATGGCCGGGGCGGAAGGCGGCGGCCCTGACGACACCGGCGGCGTGCTTTTCGCGCTGGGGGCCTGGATCGACCCGCAGGACCCGGCCACGATCGCCGATTACGATGCCTGGGAGGACCAGATCGTCGTCGTCTACGACCCGGAGGCGGGCGCTGCGCCGCGGCTGAGCATCGAGCCGTCCGACACCCTGGGCGCGGCCTGGGTGGTGCTGAACGGCACACGGCTTGCCGAGGTGCTGGAGGCCGGCAGCCTAGCGCCGCGGGACGTGCTGCTGCTCACCCCGGCCGAGTTCGCCCATTTCTGATCCGGCGCCGGGTTTTGCCCTTTCTTTTCGGGCGATTCTCGCCTATAGGCGCGCATCCGCCTCTGGTCCTCGGTCCGGGACGGGTGCCTCCACGGGCCTTGCTGGACGACATCCCGGCTTGCGCCGTCACCCTTTTGAAACAGGAGATCCCGATGTCGATCACCGTCGAAGACAAGAACCGCCTGATGAAGGAATTCGCCACCAAAGAAGGCGATACCGGTTCCCCCGAAGTCCAGGTTGCGCTGCTGTCGAAGCGGATCGCCAACCTGACCGAGCACTTCAAAGAGCACAAGAAGGACAACCACTCGCGTCGTGGCCTTCTGATGATGGTGGCTCAGCGCCGCAAACTGCTCGACTACCTGAAGAAGAAAGACGAAAGCCGTTACACCGCGCTGATCGCGCGTCTCGGCCTGCGCCGCTAATTTCTTCCGATCGGAAAACCGGACGCCCGCCTCGCAAGAGGCGGGCGTTTTGGTTTGGCGGGTGAGGCGGCTATGCGGGACGAAGCTGCCGTTCGGTCGGAAGCGTGCCCCTGCTACATTTTGATCCTCGCCATTGGGATGGCATCGACAAATCTTCCAGCCTTGAAGGCGTAATCATGAAAAACCCCCTCGCGCTGGAAGCCCAAGGTCTCATAGAGGGCAATCGCCCCAGTGTTTTCCGCAAGGACTGTCAGCTCGACGCGCCGTAAACCGATCGAGTTATCAGCCTGATCCAGTAGCGTTCTGACGAGATTCGATCCGATACCCATGCGCCAATGGTCATCTCTAACGACGACATCAACGCTACCAGAATGCCTGCAACTGATGTCCGACGCGACATTCAAGCAGGCGTGTCCCAGCAAAACACCATCAAGCTCAGCAATAATGTTCACCTGAGGGGAGAAGTATTCAGCCAACTTCGCTCTTTCTGCAAATGATCTAAATGGTTGCTGCAACGTTCCTGCGACCACACCGGGCATGTTGAGTAGTTGGGTCAAAGCAGGCACGTCCGAAGGCTCAAATGCACGGATTACCGCATGGGAATACTCAGGGGTCATAAGTGACATCACCTCTCAGTGGATTGCGCTCAACAATTGCCCTTGGCGCGAATGACCGCAATGGCCTCAGGCCGTCATCCGGCTATGGCGCTCAATCGCGCGTCCAACTCGCCGCTTTCCAAAACCCTTGTTTTCCTGTATGGGCCGGGCCATCTGCGACGTGACGCCCAGAGCCCCCGGGCACATGCAAAGGATCAGGGGGCGGCGGCAATGGGGCCGCCATGCAAACGGGAAGCCCGGAGGGTCCGGAGTTTCCCAGACAGGATACGCTGAATGTTCAACGTTATGAAAAAATCCATCCAGTGGGGCGACGAGACGCTGACGCTGGAAACCGGCAAGGTCGCCCGCCAGGCTGACGGCTCGGTCATCGCCACGCTCGGCGAGACCTCGGTCATGGCGAACGTCACCTTCGCCAAGAAGCCGAAGCCCGGTCAGGACTTCTTCCCGCTGACCGTGCATTACCAGGAAAAATACTACGCCGCCGGCAAGATCCCGGGCGGCTTCTTCAAGCGCGAGGCGCGCCCGTCGGAGAAGGAGACCCTCGTCTCCCGCCTGATCGACCGGCCCTGCCGTCCGCTCTTCGTGCCGGGCTTCAAGAACGAAGTTCTGGTGATGGCCACCGTGCTGTCGTGCGACCTCGAGAACGATCCCGACATCGTGGCGATGATCGCCGCCTCGGCCGCGCTGACGATCTCGGGCGTGCCGTTCCGCGGCCCGATCGGCGCCGCCCGCGTCGGCTTCAAGGATGGTGCCTACATCCTGAACCCGAAGATGGACGAGATGACCAAGCTGCGCGAGAACCCCGAGCAGCGGCTCGATCTCGTCGTCGCCGGCACCAAGGACGCGGTGATGATGGTCGAATCCGAAGCCTATGAGCTTTCGGAAGCCGAGATGCTGGGCGCGGTCAAGTTCGGCCACGAGCAGATGCAGCCGGTGATCGACCTGATCATCGCGCTGGCCGAGGTCGCGGCGAAGGAACCCTTCGACTTCACCCCGCCCGACTATGCCGCGCTCTACGCCAAGGTGAAGGCCGCCGGCGAGACCGAGATGCGCGCTGCCTTCGCGATCAAGGACAAGCTCGCCCGTCAGGACGCCATCGCCGCCGCCGTGGCGACCGCGAAGGCCGGCCTGAGCGAGGAAGAGCTTGCCGATCCGAACCTGGACCTAGCGATCAAGAAGCTCGAATCGTCGATCCTGCGCGGTGACATCATCAACGGTGGCGCCCGCATCGACGGCCGCAACAACACCACCGTGCGCCCGATCGTGTCGGAAACCGGCATCCTGCCGCGCACCCACGGTTCGTCGCTGTTCACCCGCGGCGAGACCCAGGCGCTGGTCGTGACCACGCTCGGCACCGGCGATGACGAACAGATCATCGACGCGCTGAACGGCAACTTCCGCTCGAACTTCCTGCTGCACTACAACTTCCCGCCCTACTCGGTCGGCGAAGTGGGCCGCGTGGGCTCGCCCGGTCGTCGCGAGATCGGCCACGGCAAGCTCGCCTGGCGCGCGCTGCAGGCGGTGCTGCCGGCGGCGACCGACTTCCCCTACACGATCCGCGTCGTGTCGGAGATCACCGAATCGAACGGCTCCTCGTCGATGGCTTCGGTCTGCGGCGGCTCGCTGTCGATGATGGACGCGGGCGTGCCGCTGAAGGCGCCGGTCGCGGGTGTGGCGATGGGCCTGATCCTCGAGGACGATGGCCGCTGGGCGGTGCTCACCGACATCCTCGGTGACGAAGACCACCTCGGCGACATGGACTTCAAGGTCGCCGGCACCGAGAACGGCATCACCTCGCTGCAGATGGACATCAAGGTCGCGGGCATCACCCCGGCGATCATGGAGCAGGCCCTCGCCCAGGCGAAGGACGGCCGGATGCACATCCTCGGCGAGATGGCCAAGGCGATCTCCGCGCCGCAGGGCTTCTCGGAATACGCGCCGAAGATCGAGACGATGCAGATCCCGACCGACAAGATCCGCGAAGTGATCGGTTCGGGCGGCAAGGTCATCCGCGAGATCGTGGAAACCTCGGGCGCCAAGGTCGACATCAACGACGATGGCGTGATCAAGATCGCCTCGAACGATGCCGAGGCGATCAAGCGCGCCTACGACATGATCTATTCGATCGTGGCGGAGCCGGAAGAAGGCAAGATCTACCGCGGCAAGGTCGTGAAGCTCGTCGATTTCGGCGCCTTCGTGAACTTCTTCGGCAAGCGTGACGGCCTCGTGCACGTCAGCCAGATCGCCAACAAGCGCCTGAACCATCCGTCGGATGCGCTGAAGGAAGGCCAGGAAGTCTGGGTCAAGCTGCTCGGCTTCGACGATCGCGGCAAGGTCCGGCTCGGCATGAAGATGGTCGACCAGGAGACCGGCGAGGAACTCGCCGCCGAGAAGAAAGACGAAACGGCCGAGTGATCGGTCGGATCTGACAGGAGCGGGCCGCCACCGGGCGGCCCGCTTTTTCGCAAGCCGGAACGGGAGGCCGGGGACAGGATGGACGCAGTCATCGCCTGGGTCGACGGCAGCGATCCGCGCCACGCGGCCAAGCGGCAGGCAGCGATGGCGGCGCTTGGCATGGCCCCTGACGCAGGCGCCAATTTCGTCGCGCCCACCCGCTTCAGCGATCTGGGCGAGATCTATGTCTGCATCGCCTCGATCCTGAAATACGCCCCCTTCATCCGGCGCATCCACGTGCTCGGCGACGATCAGGCGCCGGCCGCGATCGGCGAATTCGCGCGGCAGGGCCTCTGTGCCGCCGACCGGATCCGTGTCGTCGATCACCGCGAGCTGTTTCGCGGCTACGAGGAATTCCTGCCCACCTTCAGCAGCCGCACGCTCGAGGCGCTGTTTTGGAACATCGAGGGGATCGGGGACGAGATCCTCTATTTCAACGACGATTTCTTTCTGAACGCGCCGGTCAGCCGGGCTGACTTCGTCGATGACGAGGAGCGACTTCTGCTGGAGGGGCGCCTGCGCTCGGTGCGGGCGACGCTGTGGAAGCACCGGCTGCGGGACTGGGCGGCGCGACTGCGCGGCCAAAGCTTCCCGCCGGTGCGGTTCAAGACCGCGCAGGCGGTGGCGGCGGCGCTGCTCGGGCGGCGACACTACCTGTCGCTTGGCCATTCGCCGCGGCCGCTGCGCACCCGCACGCTGGCCGAGTTTTTCGCCGCCCGTCCCGAGCTGCTGCGCGCCCAGCTGCGCCATCGCTTCCGCGCATCCGAGCAATTCTCGCCCTACGCGCTGTCGAACGAGATCGAACTGGCGCAAGGCCGGGCGCGGGTGGTGCCGGTTTCGCCACAGGTCTATCTGACGCCGAAGACCGAGCTGACGGCGGAAGGGCTGGCGGCACTGCTTGCGGACCGGGCGCGCCGCTATGGCTGTGTGCAGAGCCTCGACGATTTCAGTCCCGCGGCGCGGGCGCTTTTGCGCGCGCAGCTGGCGGACAAGCTGGCGGGCTTCCTGCCCGCCGGGCTCGACCTGCCCGGCTGAGGACGGGCGTCGCATCAACGCAATCAACGCAGGAGACAGGCTTGCGCATCAGGATCTTTCCCGGCCTTTCGCGACGGTTGCGGCAGATGAAAAAGGACGCCCGGGTGCGGCGCGCGCGCGCCGAGCTGGCGGCGCGGCAGGCGCAGGGCGCGGCGTGGCCCGCCCGGCCGCACGGGCTTGCGCGCGGGCTTGTGGTATCGCTCACCAGCTATCCGGCGCGGTTTCCGACGCTGCCGCTGACGCTTGCCGGGCTGCTGTTCCAGACGATCCGGCCCGACGAAACCGTGCTGTGGCTGGCGCGCGAGGACGTCGACAAGATCACCGACGAGATCCGCGCCTTCACCCGCTTCGGGCTGAGCATCCGTGTCTGCGACGACATCCGCTCTTTCAAGAAGATCATCCCGACGCTCGAGGCCTTCCCTGACCGCATCGTGGTCACCGCGGATGACGACGTTTACTACTGGCCGAGCTGGCTTGAGGAGCTGGTGGCGGCACATCGTGCGGGGGCGAGCGTGGTGTGCCATCGCGGCCATCTGGTGCGCAGCGCGAATGGCCGGCCGCTGCCCTATGACGACTGGGTGCACGCCCCCGAACGCGACCTTGCCGGGCCGCAGGTGTTTCCGACCGGAGTGATGGGGGTGCTCTATGATCCGCGCGCCTTCCACCCCGAGGTGATCCGCCGCGATCTGTTCATGGCGCTGTGCCCGCGCGCCGATGACGTCTGGCTGTGGTGGATGCACCGGCTGCGCGGCAGCCGGCCGCATCTGCTGGGACTGGGCCACAAGCAGATCGAATGGCCGGGCAGCCAGGACAGCAACCTGCGCAGCCTGAACATGCACGAGGGCGGCAATGACGCGGCGATCGCGGCGATGATCGCGCAGTATGGATTTCCGGCGGACGGAGAATGAGACATGAGCGAGAAGATGAGCCCCAAGGTGACCGCCTCGGTCCTGATCTCCACCTACAACTGGCCCTGGGCGCTGGAAAAGGTGTTCTGGGGCTTCTTCGCGCAGAACCGGCGTGATTTCGAGCTGCTGATCGCCGATGACGGCTCGCGCCCCGAAACGGCCGAGCTGGTGGCGCGGATGGCGGCGCGCAGCCCGGTGCCGGTGACCCATGTCTGGCAGCCGGACGCCGGTTTCGGCAAGTGCCGGATCCTGAACAAGGCATTGGCGCTGGCCGCGGGCGAGCGGATCATCGTCACCGATGGCGATTGCGTCGTGCGCAACGATTTCGTCGACACCCATATCCGGCAGGCGCGGCCGGGGCATTTCCTGTCGGGCAGCTATTTCAAGCAGACGCCCGAAACCTCGGCGGCGATCGACGAGGCCTCGGTGGCGAGCCAGGCCTGCTTCACCCCGCGCTGGCTGATGGCGCATGGGGCGCCGGCGCGGCGGATGGTGAAGGTGATCGGCCGCGGCCGGCTGGGCTGGCTGATGGACCGGCTGTCCGGGGCAAGCCCGACCTGGAACGGCCATTCCGCCTCCTGCCTGCGCAGCGAGGCGCTGACGGTGAACGGGTTCAACGAGGAGATGGGCTATGGCGGGCTCGACGTCGAGTTCGGGCTGCGGCTGAACCGGCTCGGGCTGACCGCCTGGCGGATCCGGTTCTCGACCGTGGCGCTGCACCTGCATCACGAGCGCGGCTATGCCACCCCGGAGATGCGGGCGGGCAGCCGCGAAGTGAAGGAACGCACCCGCGCGCTCGGCCTGCTGCGCGCCGAGCGCGGCGTCGATCAGTGGCTCGGCCCGGATGGGGCGGCGCAACTCGGCCCCGAGGACCGGGTGACGCGCTACCCCGCCGCCCTGTGACGGGCGCCCGGGACGCAAAAGGCCCCGCGCGGAGGCGGGGCCTTGCGGTCGGTCGGAGCCGGCGCCTTATTCCGGCTTCTTGACGAAGCGCAGATAGGGCAGCTTGACGTCGACGTCGCCGAATTTCGCCTTGCCGTCCTCGGTCGAGACCGAGAGCGCGAGGATCACGTCCTGGCCCGGCACCCAGTTCGCGGGGGTGGCGAAGGGCGCGCCGTCGGTCACCTGGATCGCGTCGAGCGCGCGCAGCACCTCGGCGAAGTTGCGGCCCACCGACATCGGATAGATCATCATCAGGCGGATCTTCTTGTCGGGCCCGATGATGAAGACGGTGCGCACGGTCGAGGTATGCGCCGGGGTGCGCCCGTCGGGCAGATAGGCCTCGGCCGGCAGCATGTCATAGAGCTTCGACACGGTCAGCGAGGTGTCGTCGATGATCGGGAAGGTCGCCGGCGCGCCGGCATAGGCGGAGATGTCCGCCTTCCACTTCTTGTGTTCCTCGACGGTGTCGACCGAGACGCCCATCACCTTGGTGTTGCGCTTTGCCCATTCGTCGGCGAGCTGCGCGACGGCGCCGAATTCGGTGGTGCAGACCGGGGTGAAATCCTTCGGATGCGAGAACAGGATGGCATAGTTGTCGCCGATCCAGTCGTGGAAGCTGATCTTGCCCTCGGTGGTGTCGGCGGTGAAGTCGGGGGCGATGTCGTTGATGCGCAGAGCCATGTTGGTCTCCCTGGTTGACGTTTCGCGCAGAAACTTAAGGCAGGCGGAACGAAGTTGCATCCCCCCGCAGTGAATTCGCGGCAGAATGGGAGGAAATGCCGCCCGCGCCGGCGGAAGCGGAACGTTCTTCTGCAGCCGCCGGGCTTGCCGATTTGCGCAGCCGCTGTGCGAAGCGCCGGCTTGCCCTTGCCGCGCGCGGGTGCCACGCTGCGCGCCAACAGGAGGTTTCCCAATGATCGAAAAACGCGACTTCTACATCAACGGCCGCTGGACCGCCCCCGCCGCGGCGCGCGACTATGCGGTGATCGACCCGTCGACCGAAGAGCCCTGCGCGGTGATCTCGCTCGGCGATCGTGCCGATACCGAGGCCGCCGTCGCCGCGGCGAAGGCGGCGCTGCCCGGCTGGCGCGCCACCGCGCCCGAGACGCGCCTCGCCTATGTCGAGAAGATCCTTGAAATCTACAAGGACCGCTACGAGGAAATGGCGCAGGCGATGAGCCTCGAGATGGGCGCGCCGATCGACTTCGCGCGCTCCGAACAGGCCGGCGCCGGCACCTGGCACATCGAGAATTTCATCCGCGCGGCGAAAGAGTTCGAGTGGGTCCATCCGCTCGGCGACGGCACCCCGGGCGCGATGATCGCCTATGAGGCGATCGGCGTCGTCGGCCTGATCACGCCGTGGAACTGGCCGATGAACCAGGTCACGCTGAAGGTGATCCCGGCGCTGATCGCGGGCTGCACGATGGTGCTGAAACCCTCGGAAGAGGCACCGCTCAGCTCGCTGCTGTTCGCCGAGTTCATCGAACAGGCGGGCGTGCCGGCGGGGGTGTTCAACCTGGTGAACGGCGATGGCGTTGGCGTGGGCACGCAGCTCTCGACCCATCCCGACATCCAGATGATCTCCTTCACCGGCTCGACGCGTGCCGGCAAGGCGATCTCCATCGCCGCGGCCGAGACGCTGAAGCGCGTGGTGCTGGAACTCGGCGGCAAGGGCGCGAATCTCGTCTTTGCCGATTGCGATGAGAAGGCGGTGAAGCGCGGCGTGCGCCACATGTTCGAAAACACCGGGCAGTCGTGCAACGCGCCGAGCCGGATGCTGGTCGAGCGCAGCTATTACGAGACGGCACTCGAGATCGCCGCGCAGACCGCAGCCGAGACCCAGACCGGCGCCCCGCGCGAGCCCGGCCGCCATCTGGGCCCGGTGATCAACAAGAGCCAGTTCGAGAAGATCCAGGGCCTGATCGAAAGCGGCATCAAGGAGGGCGCGCGGCTGATCGCGGGCGGGCTTGGCCGGCCCGAGGGGCTGAACAAGGGCTATTACGTGCGCCCGACGATCTTCGCCGACTGCACCCCGGAGATGACGATCATGCGCGAGGAGATCTTCGGCCCGGTGCTGTCGATCATGCCCTTCGACAGTGAGGAAGAGGCCGTCGCGATCGCGAACGACACCCCCTACGGGCTGACGAATTACCTGCAGACGCAGGACCCCGTGCGCACCAACCGGCTGCTGCGCGCGCTCGATGCGGGCATGGTCGTCGCGAACGGCAAGAGCCGCGGCGCCGGCGCCCCCTTCGGCGGCGTCAAGGCCTCGGGCCGGGCGCGCGAGGGCGGCCGCTGGGGCATCGAGGAGTTCTGCGATGTGAAATCGATCGGCGGCTGGGTCGAATAACCCCGCCGTCGCCCCCGGCCCCGGCGTCGCAAGGTGAGTATTTGGGCCAAGAAAAAGCCGATGCGCCTTTTCCTTGGAAAAATACTCATCCTTCGCCGGGGCCGGGCGCCTTGCCCTTCCGGTCCGCGCGGGCGAAACTGCGCGGCCTGAGAGGAGAGCCCCCATGACCTTCACCCTTGCCACCTGGAACATCAATTCGGTCCGCCTGCGCGAGGGGCTGGTCGAGAAGCTGCTGCGCGAGGAGGCGCCCGACGTGCTTTGCCTGCAGGAATGCAAGAGCCCGGTCGAGAAGATCCCGCTCGAGCGTTTCCGCGCGCTGGGCTACACCTGGATGGTGGCGCGGGGCCAGAAGGGGTACAACGGCGTCGCGATCCTGTCGAAGCTGCCGCTCGTCGAGGCGGGGGCGGGCGACTATGCCGGGCTCGGCCAGGCGCGGCACGTGGCGGCGCGGCTCGAGAATGGCGTGACGATCCACAATTTCTACGTGCCGGCGGGCGGCGACATTCCGGACCGCGCGCAGAACGAGAAATTCGGCCAGAAGCTCGATTTCCTGACCCATATGCGCGACGACTTCTTCGCCAACCGGCCCGAGAAGGCGATTTTGGTGGGCGATCTGAACATCGCCCCGCGCGAGGATGACGTCTGGAGCCACAAGGCGCTTTTGAAGATCGTCTCGCACACGCCCGTTGAGGTCGAGCATCTGGCGCAGACCCGCGACGCCGGGAACTGGGTCGACGTGACCCGGCAGGACATTCCCGAGGGGCTGCTTTATTCGTGGTGGAGCTATCGCGCCAAGGACTGGGACGCGGCCGACAAGGGGCGCCGGCTCGATCACGTCTGGGCGACGCCCGACATCTCGAACGCGGCGCATGGCAGCCGGATCCTGCGCGCGGCGCGGGGCTGGGAACAGCCGTCCGATCACGTCCCGGTCTTCGCGACTTTCGATCTCTGAGGCGATCCGCCCCTTGGCGAGCGGCCCCCCGGCGCGCATATAGGGAACAAAAGATCTGGGAGAGGCGACCATGATTGGCACCGAAGCGAAAACCACCCATTCCGAACTCGTGAAAGACGTCGACGAGACCACCTTCATGGCGGAAGTCGTCGACAAGTCGATGACCATTCCCGTCATCGTCGACTTCTGGGCGCCGTGGTGCGGCCCCTGCCGGCAGCTTGGCCCGGCGCTCGAGGCGGCGGTCGAGGCCGCCAAGGGCAAGGTCGTGATGGTCAAGGTCAACGTCGACGAGAACCAGATGATCGCCGGCCAGATGCGGGTGCAGTCGATCCCGACCGTCTATGCCTTCTGGCAGGGGCAGCCGGTCGACGGGTTCCAGGGTGCGCTGCCGGCCTCGCAGCTGAAGACCTTCGTCGACAAGCTTGCGGCGCTTGCGGGCGATGGCGGGCTCGCGGATGCGGTCGCGGCCGCCGAGGAGATGCTGACCGAGGGCGCCGCCGTCGATGCGGCCGAGACCTTCGCCGCGATCCTCGGCGAAGACGCCGAGAATGCCGAGGCCTATGGCGGGCTGATCCGTGCCCATCTGGCGCTTGGCAATCTCGAACAGGCGGAACAGTTCCTCGCCGCGGTGCCGGCAAAGATCGCGACCGCCGCGCCGGTCGAGGCCGCGCGCGCGCAGATCGCGCTGGCGAAGCAGGCGGCGAAGGCCGGTCCGCTCGATGCGCTGAAGGCGAAGGTCGAGGCCGACCCTGCCGATCATCAGGCGCGGTTCGACTATGCCACGGCGCTGCATGCGGCGGGCGATGTCGAGGCGGCGATCGAGCAGCTGCTCGAGCTGTTCCGTCGCGACCGCGAGTGGAACGAGGGCGCCGCGAAGACGCAGCTCTTCACCATCTTCGACGCGCTGAAGCCCACCGACCCGATCGCGGTGAAGGGGCGCCGGCGGCTTTCGTCGATGATATTTGCCTGATCGCGCGGGCGGGCTAGCTCATGCGCATGATGAAAGCCTGCGACCTGCCAGACCAGATCCCGCTGTTTCCGCTGCCGGGGGCGCTGTTGCTGCCCCGGGGGCGGTTGCCGCTTCACATCTTCGAGCCGCGCTATCTGCAGATGGTCGAGGATTGTCTGAAGACGTCGCATCGGCTGATCGGGATGATCCAGCCCTGCAAGGGGCGCGACGGGACGGCGAAGCTGAACGCGATCGGCTGTGCGGGGCGGCTGACGGGGTTCTCGGAGACCGAGGACGGGCGCTACATGATCACCCTGTCGGGGATCTCGCGGTTCCGGCTGTTGCGCGAGCAGGAGGGGTTCTGCCCCTATCTCCGCGCCGAGGTGAGCTGGACCGATTTCGGGCGCGACCTTGGCCGGGCCGAGCATGATCCGGGCTTCGACCGCGACGGCTTCCTCGGGCTGCTGGCGCGGTTCTTCCACTCGCAGGGGCTCGACACCGACTGGGAGACGCTGAAGGAGGCCGAGGACGAGCTGCTGATCAACTCGCTCTCGATGCTGTTGCCGCTCGAACCCGAGGACAAGCAGGCCCTGCTCGAGGCGCCGAGCCTGACGACGCGGCGCGAGACGCTGGTGACGCTGCTGGAATTTCACCTGCACGGTGGCTGCGAGGAGCGCCAGCAATGAGTGATACGCCCGGGGAAGAAGACCGCGCCGCCTTTGACCGGCGCATGCTCGAGGCGCTGGTCTGCCCGCTGACGCAGGCGCCGCTGCACTACGATGCGGCGCGGCAGGAGCTGATCTCGAAGCCCGCGCATCTGGCCTATCCGATCCGCGCGGGCATTCCGATCATGGTGCCCGACGAGGCCCGCCCGCTGGACTGAAAAGGCCGCCCCGAGGGGCGGCCTTTCCGTTCAGATCGCGCGGCCCTGCAACAGCCGTGGCAACGGGCCCGACAGCCCCGCCGCCTGCCGCATGAAGGCGCGCCGCAACGGGCCCGCGGCCTGCACGATGCCGAGGCCGAGGTCGCGCCCGGCCCGCAGGATCGGGTTGTCGTTCGAGAACAGCTTGTTCACCGTGTCCATGCCAAGCGCGAGCGAGACGGAATCGAAGCGCCGCCAGCCCTGATAGCGTTCCAGCACATCGGGCGCGCCGATGTCCTCGCCGCGGCGCGTCGCCTCGACCACCACCTCGGCGAGCGCCGCAACGTCGCGCAGACCAAGGTTCAGCCCCTGCCCGGCGATCGGGTGCACGCCATGCGCCGCATCACCGATCAGCGCCACCCGCGGCGCGACATAGCTTTTCGCCAGCGTCAGGTTCAGCGGATAGCTGAAGCGCGGCCCGGCCAGCCGGATCTGGCCGAGGAAATCGCCGAAGCGTGGCCGCAGGATGGCGAGGA
This sequence comes from Paenirhodobacter huangdaonensis, assembly GCF_004022465.1. Taxonomy (NCBI): domain Bacteria; kingdom Pseudomonadati; phylum Pseudomonadota; class Alphaproteobacteria; order Rhodobacterales; genus Paenirhodobacter; species Paenirhodobacter huangdaonensis. The sequence goes on from NZ_SAVA01000004.1 coordinate 323,959, forward strand.
AATCCTCGTCCGAGAGCGCCGAGATCACCTTGGCATTCGCGTCCGTTTCCGACCAGACGATCGACGAGCGGTTGCCCGGCAGCGGCAGGATGGCAAGCGGCCCGTTCGGCATGAAGAACTGCTGCGCGATGCCCTGATGCGGCAGTTCATGCTCGATCGCGGCGACCAGCGCGGTCTGGCCATAGCCCCAGCCCTCGCGGGTGATGCCGGCGCGTTCGGCCACGCCCGAGCGGCGCCCGTCGGCGCCGACCAGCAGCTTCACCAGCCGCGTGCTGCCGTCCGACAGCGTCACCTTGATGCCGCCCGGCACCACCTCCTGCGCGGTGACCGCGGTCTGGGGGAGCAGGGTGATCTTCGGGTCGACCTCCATCGCGTGCAGGAAGGCGCGGTAGAGGAAGCGGTCCTCCAGCATGTAGCCGACCGGCGTCTGGTCAAGCTCGCGGCTGTCGAAATGCAGAAAGAACGGCGCGGCGCCCTCGCCCGGCCGCCCGTCCGAGGCCTTCACCTCGAGCATCGGCTGGGCGTTCGTCGCCAGCATCGGCCAGAGCCCGATGGCGGCAAGCAGCTTTTGCGAGGCAAGCGCCAGCGCATAGGCGCGGCCGTCGAAGTCATCCTCGGTGCGCGCCCGCGCGGGGGCGGCGTCGACGACGGTGACGGTCAGCCCCGATTGCGCGAGGGCGAGGGCGAGCGCGGGGCCGTTCAGCCCGCCGCCGGCGATGAGGATGTCTGAATCATGTGTCATGGCGCGGAGTATGGCGCGGCGCGCGCGATTGTCCATGCGCGGGATTGTCCGGGGGGCGGGCAATGGCTAGCGTGGCGCAAACGAGCGGAGGGCGCGATGGACGAACGGTTCTGGTCGGCGGCAGAGCAGGGGCGGGCGATGGCCGAGGGCCGGCTCGACCCGGTGGAGATGGCTGAGGCCTATCTCGAGGCCGCGGCGGCGGTGCCCGACGTCTATGCCCGCCTGACGCCCGAGCGCGCACGCGGCGAGGCGATGGCGGCGCGCGCCCGGCTGCGGCTTGGCCTCGGGCGCGGGCCGCTCGACGGCGTGGCGCTGAGCTGGAAGGACCTGTTCGACAGCGCGGGCACGGAAACCGAGGCGGGCTCGCGCCTGCTCGAAGGCCGGGTGCCCGAGGACGACGCCGCGGTGCTGGCGCAGGCGACGCTGGCGGGCACGGTCTGTCTTGGCAAGACGCATATGACGGAACTGGCCTTCTCGGGGCTTGGCATCAACCCGATGACGGCGACGCCGCCGAATGCGGTGATGCCGCATCTCGCCCCGGGCGGGTCGAGCTCGGGCGCGGCGGTATCGGTGAAGCTCGGCCTTGCCGCGGCGGCGGTGGGCTCTGACACCGGCGGCTCGGTGCGGATTCCGGCCGCCTGGAACGACATCGTCGGTCTGAAGACGACGCATGGCCGGGTGTCGACGCGGGGCGTGGTGCCGCTGTGCCGGCGCTTCGACACGGTCGGGCCGCTCGCCCGCAGCGTCGAAGATTGCGCGCTGGTGCTGGCGGCGCTCGAGGGCCGCCACGCCCCCGATCTGCGCGGCGCGACGCTGGACGGCGCCCGGCTTCTGGTGCTCGAGGGTCTGCCGCTCGAGGGTGCGCGGACCGAGCCGCTGCGCGGCTTCGAGGCGGCGGTCGAGCGGCTGGGGCGCGCGGGCGCGCGGATCGAGCGGCGCGCGCTGCCGATGGTGGCGCCGGCGATGGCGCTGTCGGGGCTGCTTTTCGCGCCCGAGGCCTATGGGCTGTGGCAGGCCGAGATCGAGGCGGCGCCCGAGAAGATGTATCCGCCGATTCTCGAGCGCTTCCGCGGCGGGGCAGGGGCGTCTGCCGCCGATTACGTCGCGGGCTGGGCGGCGCTGGACGCATATCGCGCGCGCTGGCACGCGGCGACGGCGGGCTATGACGCGGTTTTGGTGCCCACGGCGCCGATCCTGCCGCCCGACGCGCAGCGGCTGCAGACCGACCCCGCCTATTTCGCCGCCGAGAATCTGCTCGCCCTGCGCAATACCCGCATCGGCAACATCTTCGGGCTGTGCGCGCTGACCCTGCCGAGCGGCGAGCCGATGTGCGGAATTTCGCTCATGGCCGCGCCGATGGCAGAGGAGCGCCTGTTGCGACTGGGGATTGCGGCCGAGGCAGCACTGCACTGAAAAGCCACAGGCACGCCCGGCAAGCCATGGTGCGGGCGTGCTTTTTCTGGACGCGGGCGCCCGGCTTCGGTAACCTGCGATCATACGGGGCGACACGACCCCGATGAACGAGGCACAGATGGATTATCCCGAGCGGTTTGCGAACCTGCCCGAATACGCATTCCCGCGTTTGCGGGCGCTTCTCGATTCGCACGCTCCCGGCGGCGAAGCGGTGGCGTTCACCATCGGGGAACCGCGCCATCCGATGCCCGCCTTCGTCGGTGAGGTTCTGGCGCAAAGCCTTGCGGAATTTGGGAAATATCCGGCAAACGACGGCACGCCCGAGCTGCTGGCGGCAATCTCCGCCTGGCTGCAGCGGCGCTTTCGCGTCGAGGTCGCGGAAAACCGGATCATGGCACTCAACGGCACGCGCGAGGGGCTGTTCAACGCCGCCCTTGCGCTGAGCCCCGAGATGAAGCGCGGCAAGACGCCCGTCGTGCTGATCCCGAACCCGTTCTATCAGGTCTATGCCGTGGCTGCGGTCGAGGTCGGCGCCGAGCCGGTCTTCGTGCCGGCGACCGAGGAGACGGGCTTTCTGCCCGATTACGCGAGCCTGCCGGCCGAGGTGCTCGACCGGGTGACGATCGCCTATCTGTGCTCGCCCGCGAACCCGCAAGGCGCGGTCGCTTCGCGCGACTATCTCGCGCAGTTGCTGCATCTGGCCGAGAAACACGATTTCCGCGTCTTCGCCGACGAATGCTATTCCGAGCTGTGGCGCGAGGCGCCGCCGCCGGGCGCACTCGAGGTCGCCGCGGCCGAGGGCATCGACCCCGAGCGGGTGGCGGTGTTCCATTCGCTGTCGAAACGCTCGAACCTGCCCGGCCTGCGCTCGGGCTTCGTCGCGAGCGGGGCCGAGAACATTCGCCATATCCGCCGTCTGCGCGCCTATGCCGGCGCGCCGCTGCCGCTGCCGATCCAGCGGGTTTCGGAACGGGTCTGGGCGGACGAGGCGCATGTGGTGGAAAACCGCGCGCTTTATGCCGAGAAATACGCCGATGCCGCCGAGATCTTCGCCGGCGTCAACAGCTTCCGGCTGCCCGATGGTGGCTTCTTCCTCTGGCTGCCGGTGCCCGATGGCGAGGAAGCGGCGCTGAAGCTGTGGCGCGAGACCGGGGTGCGGGTGCTGCCCGGCGCCTATCTCGCGCGTGAGGTGAACGGGGAAAACCCCGGCAAGGGATATATCCGGGTGGCTCTGGTCGCCCCAAGAGAAGAAACGCAGCGCGGGCTGATCCGGCTCCGCGACTGCCTGTATACGTGAGGACGGTAGAGCATGGCATCCTATCAGGCACGGCAACGCGACCCGCTTCTGGACCAGAACACCCAGGCAGCGCTTGAACGGCGCGGCAAGGAATTGCTGGGCGGGGTTCTGGTCTTTGCGGGCGTTCTGGTGGGGATGCTGCTTGCCAGCTATTCGCCCGACGATCCGAGCTGGATGGCGGTGTCGGATGCGCCGGTGCAGAACTGGCTCGGGCGGATCGGGGCGGGGATCGCCTCGCCGCTTTACGTCATCGTCGGGCGCGGCGCCTGGCTGCTGCCGCTTGGGCTGATCGCCTGGGGCGTGCGCCACATCCTGCACCGCGGCGAGGAACGGCTCGGCACCCGCGCCGTCTTCCTGCCGATCGGCGTGGCGCTGGCTTCGGTCTATGCCGCGCTGCTGGTGCCCGGCGCCGACTGGGGTCAGGCCTTTGGCCTTGGCGGCCATTTCGGCGACATGATCGCCGGCTCGCTGCTGGGCATGTCGCCGGTTTCGGGCTCGATCGGGCTCAAGCTGATGTCGCTGGTGCTGGCGCTGGCGACGATCGCGATGAGCGCCTTCGTGCTGGGCTTCGACCGGGCCGAGATCCAGACCATCACCCGCTTCCTGCTGCTCGGCTCGGTGGCCGCCTATGATGCGGCGCTGAACGCCTTTGGCCGCGGCGCTGCCGCCTCGGTGCGGATGGCGCAGGGCGCGGCGCAGCAGGCGGCCGAACGGGCACGCCAGCGTCGGGCCGAGGCTGCCGAGCGTGCGGCCGATCTGGCCGCCTGGGAGGCGCAGCAGGCCGCCTGGGAGCAGAGCCAGGGCGGCTATGCCCCCGCAGCGGCGCAGCCGGCGATGAGCGCGGCGGCGAAATCCTCGCTGCTGTCGCGCATCCGCCGCGCGCCCGAACCGGATTACGCGCAGGAAGACGGGCTCCTCGAGTACGACTCCGAGCTGGTCGAACGCGGCTGGCCGGCGCCGGCCGTCGAGGCCCCCTCCGAGGACCGCATCCGCGCCCGCATCGCGCAGGCGGTGAAGACCCGCGCCGTGGCGCCGATGGTCCATGCCGAGCCCGAGGACTGGGAGGCGATGGAGCCCGCGCCGGTGGCAATGCCCGAGCTGCGCGCGACGCCGCGCCAGGCCGAGCCGGCCCCGTATTCCGCGCCGCAGCATTACGCGCCGCAGCCGGCGCCGGCGCCCGCCACGCCCGCCTCGGTGCTGGCGGCGGTCGCGGCGCGTCTGGCCCGTGGCGCCCGCCCGGCGGCGCCGGTGCCCGCAGCGCCGGTGCGGCGCTCGGAGCCGCCGATCCAGGCCCGCCCGCGCTTCCTGCCCGGATCGGCGAGCGCGCCGGCCTCGCATCTGAACGAGCCGGTGCTGCGTGCGCCCGAACCCGTCGCGGCCGCGCCCCATGTCGTGGCCCCCGAGCTGCCGCCGATGTGGGAAACCGCCGTCGACGAGGCGCCGCTGCACGATGCGGCCCTGACCTATCCCGACGCTGCCCCGGCCTATGTCGAGCGCGCCGTGCCGCGCGAGGCGGTCGATCCCGCCGCGACCGGCTGGGAGACGCCGCGCGTCGCCCGCGAGGCGGATGATGCCGACGACTGGGCCGAGACCGACTTCGACCGCAACGCCTTTGCCGATCTCGATGAGGAGATCCCGCAGGTTCCGGCCTCGGCGCCGCGGATCATGCTGAACCGTCAGGTGGTCCCGCCCGCGCCCGAGCGCCGGGTGATGGCACCGCCGCGCAAGGCGCATGTGCCCTCGAAGCAGGCGATCGCCGAGGCCCAGCCGAAGCTGCGCTTCGAGCCGCCGGCGCATCCGGCCTACGAGCCGCCGCCGCTGAACCTACTGACCAACCCGACGACGATCCAGCGCCACAGCCTGTCGGACGACGCGCTGGAAGAGAACGCGCGGATGCTGGAAAACGTGCTCGACGACTACGGCGTGAAGGGCGAGATCGTCTCGGTCCGCCCGGGTCCGGTGGTCACCATGTATGAACTCGAACCGGCGCCGGGGCTGAAGGCCAGCCGCGTGATCGGGCTGGCCGACGACATCGCGCGTTCGATGTCGGCGCTGTCGGCGCGCGTCTCGACGGTGCCGGGCCGCTCGGTGATCGGCATCGAACTGCCGAACGTGCACCGCGAGAAGGTCGTGCTGCGCGAGATCCTCGCGGCGCGCGATTTCGGCGACAGCAACCTGCGGCTGCCGCTCGCGCTCGGCAAGGACATCGGCGGCGAGCCGGTGATCGCCAACCTCGCCAAGATGCCCCACCTGCTCATTGCCGGCACCACCGGTTCGGGCAAGTCGGTGGCGATCAACACGATGATCCTGTCGCTTCTCTACAAGCTCTCGCCCGAGGAATGCCGGCTCATTATGATCGACCCGAAGATGCTGGAACTCAGCGTCTACGACGGCATCCCGCATCTGCTGAGCCCGGTCGTCACCGACCCGAAGAAGGCGGTCGTGGCGCTGAAATGGGTCGTGGGCGAGATGGAGGAGCGCTATCGCCGCATGTCGAAGATGGGCGTGCGCAACATCGAGGGCTATAACGGCCGCGTCCGCGAGGCGATGGACAAGGGCGAGATGTTCAAGCGCACCGTCCAGACCGGCTTTGACGAGGAGACCGGCGAGCCGGTCTTCGAGACCGAGGAATTCCAGCCGCAGCCCTTCCCCTACATCGTCGTCATCGTCGACGAGATGGCCGACCTGATGATGGTCGCGGGCAAGGAGATCGAGGCCTGCATCCAGCGTCTGGCACAGATGGCGCGCGCCTCGGGCATCCACCTGATCATGGCGACGCAGCGCCCCTCGGTCGACGTCATCACCGGCACTATCAAGGCGAACTTCCCGACCCGGATCTCGTTCCAGGTGACGTCGAAGATCGACAGCCGCACGATTCTGGGCGAGCAGGGGGCGGAACAGCTCCTCGGCATGGGCGACATGCTCTACATGGGCGCGGGCTCGCGCATCACCCGCATCCACGGGCCCTTCGTTTCCGACGAGGAGGTCGAGGAGATCGTCAACCACCTGAAGAGCTTCGGCCCGCCGCAATACATGTCGGGCGTGCTCGAGGGGCCGGACGAGGAAGTGGCGAGCGACATCGACGCGGTCTTGGGCCTCGGCTCGGGTGACGATACCGAGAACGCGCTTTACGACACCGCGGTCGCGATCGTCATCAAGGACCGCAAGTGCTCGACCTCCTATATCCAGCGCAAGCTGGGCATCGGCTACAACAAGGCCGCGCGGCTGGTCGAGCAGATGGAAGAGCAGGGCGTCGTCAGCCCGGCAAACCATGTCGGCAAGCGCGAGATCCTGGTGCCCGAGCAGTGATCTGGCACGAACGTGATGCGACGCCCCGCCCGAAGTGATCGGGCGGGGCTTTTTCTTTGCCGTACTTGGATTAGATTTCCCGCCATGACCCTGCTTCGTCTCGCCCTTGCGCCCGTTTTCGCCCTACTTCTTGCGGTTCCGGCCTTTGCCGGGGCGCTGTCGCTCGACCAGATCTCGACCTATCTGAACGGGCTCGAGACCGCGCAGGCCGATTTCCTGCAGGTGAACGCGGATGGCTCCACCGCGAAGGGCGTGCTCTACATCAAGCGGCCGGGGCGGGCGCGGTTCGAATATGCCACCGACAAGACGCTGGTGATGGCTTCGGGCGGGCAGGTGGCGATCTTCGATCCGAAATCGAACCAGCCGGCCGAGCAATATCCGCTCGCCCGCACGCCGCTGAACCTGATTCTGGCGCCGACGGTGGACCTTGGCCGGGCGAAGATGGTGGTCGGGCGCGAAAGCGATGCGACCACCACCACGATCGTCGCGCAGGACCCGGATCACCCGGAATACGGCACGATCCGGCTGGTGTTCACCAACGCGCCGGTGGCGCTCAAGCAGTGGATCATCACCGATGACAGCGGCGCGAAGACCGCCGTGGTGCTGAGCGGGCTGAAGACCGGCGTCGATCTCGGCGCGCGGCTGTTCAGCATCAAAGCCGAGCTCGACGCCCGCAAGAAGTGATCACTTGCCGCAGGCGCGCAGCTGCGACTGATACATGTTGGCGCGCGTCTGCACCTTGTCGGCGACGGCGAGCAGCCAGCCCTTGGAATTGTGGCTGCCGTTCGCAAAGCCCGAGCGCCCCTCGTGATAGGCAAGGTACTGGCCGCGCGCGTCGTATTTCGACACGCCGAGCTTCTTCGAGGTCCCGTCCATGTACCAGCCCATGAAATCGGTCGCGTCCTGGATCCGGTTGCGCTTTGCGCTGAAGCGGCGGGTGGCCTCGCGGTAGTCGTCCCAGGTCGAATCGAGGGCCTGGCTGTAGCCGTAGGCAGAGCTCGCACGGCCGAGCGGAATCACCCCGAGCGCGAAGCGATAAGGCGTCTTGGCGGTGCCGACGAATTTCGATTCCTGATGGATCGTCGCCATCTGGACATGCACCGGCACGCCCCAGCGGGCCTCGGTGCGCTTCATCGCGGAGTAGTATTGCGGCTTCTCGCGCGCCAGAAGGCAGGCGTTGTCGAGGTTACGCGGCGCCTGCGAGCTGCCACCACCACAGGAGGCGACCATCAGCAAGACGGCCAGCTTGAGGTACTTGTTCATCACTGCTCTGCCTGATCGGTCTTGTTTTCCCGCGATTTTACCGGATTTTCTCCGCAGGGGAAATGACAAAGCCATGATCTTGCCGGCCGATTGTGGCAACTGTTGGGCTGCGCACCACAATCTGTTTCCCCCGGCGCCGGCGCTGCGCGGTGGACAGCAGGGCGGGTAAGGTATTACTTACCTTTTATTGGGGGCAGACATGCAGACCGCACGCGCGAAATATGCCATCGGCCAGATCGTCCGGCACCGGAACCAGTCGTTCCGGGGCGTGGTCTTTGATGTCGATGCGATCTTCTCGAATACCGAGGAGTGGTATCTCGCGATTCCCGAAAGCAGCCGTCCGCTGAAGGATCAGCCGTTCTATCACCTGCTGGCGGAGAATGACGACGACTACTACGTTGCCTATGTCTCCGAGCAGAATCTGGTGGCCGATACCACGGGCGAGCCGGTGGATCACCCGGATCTGGACGACTTGTTCGGCGATTTCGAGGACGGGCGCTATCCGCTGCAGTTCCAGCTGAACTGAGCGCGCCGCAGCTCACTGCGCCAGGGCGAGCGGCGCGAGCGGCAGGCGAAAGACCAGCTCGTTGCGGCCGTCGTGGCGGCAATAGTGCAGGTCCTCGACCAGATCGCGAATCAGGAACCAGCCGAAGCCGCCTTCGGGCAGAGTGTCGGGCACCGGGCGCGGGTGATCGCCGCCGATGCCGGACAGGCAACGCTCGGGCAGCTCGATCCCATCGTCGCAGACCAGGCAGGTCAACCCGCGCCGGTCCCGTGCGAGGGCGAGGCTGATCGTGCCCTTGCCGCTGTTGCCATAGCCATGCCTGACGATGTTGTTGAACACCTCGGCCAGGACGATCTCGAGGGCGCCGGCCTCGTCCGTGGTCATCTGGCGGATGAAGCGTGCCAGGGTGCTGTGCAGTGCGGCGCGCACCGACAGCGGATCGGCACTGAAACTGTGCCGGAAGATGGCCTGCTCCGGTGCCGAAGGGTCCGGTGGCGGCTGCGGATGCGAACTCCGCTCAGCCTGCATCGCGCAACCTTTCGGATGTGGCCGCCGCGACGTTCGGATGAATCCGGAACACCGTATCCATCCGGGTCAGCCGGAATACCTTTTCGACCGTCGGCGTGAGCCCGACCAGTTCCAGTTGTCGCGCCGGCGCGAGCGACTTCATCACTGCGACGATCGCACCGAGGCCGGAACTGTCGAGGAAGGTCACGTCCGACAGGTCGAGCACGACGCGCGAGGACGGTTGCGCCGTCACTTCGCGCATCCGGTCCTTGAAGCGGATGGCAATCGCCGCGTCGAGGCGTTCTTCCTGCAGGTACACCACCAGCGCCCCGCCGAGGGCTTCCGCATAAAGGTTCATCACCGCGTCTCCGACAACCGTTCACGGTCGAAGGGTATCCGGAAATGCTTACCAAAGCGTATCGCCGGCCCGGAGCTGCCCGGCGGGGGTGACGCTTTCGCGCATCAGCGCCGGCCCGCCCTGCGCTTCCCCCTTTTGCCCCGCGTGGCCCGCGCCCATATTGGGGCGCAAACCGGAGACAGCCCATGCAGGTCATTGCTCTCATCATCATCGGCGCGGCGGCGGGCTTCATCGCCACCCGTGCGATGAAGATGGAAACCGACATCCCCACCACCATCGCCATCGGCGTGATCGGCGCGCTGATCGGCGGGCTGGTGCTGCGCTTCCTGCTGGCACTGACCGGCGCGCTTGGCGGCTTCGTCGGGGCCTTGCTCGGCGCGTTCCTGCTGATCTGGCTGTGGCGCCAGTACGGGCGGCGCTGATGTGGGGGCCGCTTTTCGGACTGGCCGGCATGGCGACGACGCGGCTGACGCTGTGGTCGCTTGGCCTTGCGATCTGGCTGTTGCGCCGGCCCGGTGGCTGGGCGGTTCTGGCTGTCGCGGCGCTGGTCGGCGTGAAGCTTCTGCCGCAGAAATGAGACCCTCCGCGCTGCGCCCTGCCGCCGCGCCCCACCCCCGGGAGACCCCATGACCTTGCAAGATTTCCTCGGCGAGAACGCCGTCTTCCTGGCACTCGCGGCCTTCGTCATCGTCGCCGTCTATCAGGGCGTGCGGATCGTGCCGCAGTCCGAGAAATACGTGGTCGAGCGCTTCGGCCGGCTGCGTGCGGTGCTTGGCCCGGGCATCAACTTCATCGTGCCCTTCCTCGACCGGGTGGCGCACAAGGTCTCGGTGCTGGAGCGCCAGCTGCCCACCACCCGGCAGGATGCGATCACCGCCGACAACGTGTTGGTGCAGGTCGAGACCTCGGTGTTCTACCGGGTGACCGAGCCGGAAAAGACCGTCTACCGGATCCGCGACATCGACGCCGCGATCTCGACCACCGTCGCCGGCATCGTGCGCGCCGAGATCGGCAAGATGGAACTCGACGCCGTGCAGTCGAACCGTGCCGGGCTGATCCACACGATTCAGGAGAACCTCGCCAATGTCGTCGACGACTGGGGGATCGAGGTCACCCGGGCGGAGATTCTCGACGTCAATCTCGACGATGCGACGCGGGCGGCGATGCTGCAGCAGCTGAACGCCGAGCGCGCGCGCCGTGCCCAGGTGACCGAGGCCGAGGGCCGCAAGCGCGCGGTGGAGCTGGCCGCCGATGCCGAGCTTTACGCCGCCGAGCAGCAGGCGAAGGCGCGCCGCGTCACCGCCGAGGCCGAGGCCTTTGCGACCTCGGTCATTGCCGAGGCGATCGCGAAGAACGGGCTCGAGGCGGCGCAGTTCCAGGTCGCGCTGAAACAGGTCGAGGCGCTGAGCATCGTCGGCAAGGGCGAGGGCAAGCAGGTGGTGCTGCTGCCGGCTGCGGCGCTCGATGCCTTCGCGAATGCCTTCGGGCTGCTCAAGGGGCGGTCGTGATGCTGTGGGAACTTGCCTGGGTCTGGATCGCCGGCGGCGTGGTGCTGGCGCTGCTCGAGATGCTGCTGCCGGGCTTCATCCTGCTCGGCTTCGCGATCGGGGCGGTCTGTGTCGGCGTGCTGATCTGGATCGGCCTGCTGGTCACCCTGCCGCCGATGCTGCTGGTGATGGCGGTGATCGCGGCGATCGCCTGGGGCGTGTTGCGCCGGGTGATGGGCGTGCGCCATGGTCAGGTGAGGATCTGGCACCACGACATCAACGAGAAATGACCGCCGCGCGCCAGCCGGGGCTGGATTTTCAGGCTCCGGGGCCCTAGTGGACTCGCATCCCGAGATGGAGAGGCGCGATGTACGACGATTTTCCCGAAGAGGCGAAGGGCCTCAAGTATTTCCTCAAGATGGTGACGATTGCCCTGGTGGGGGTCGTGGTCTGGATTCTGGTGACGCATCCGATGAACGGCGATGCCAGCTCGACCACCACGCTCGCGGTCACGCATCAGCAGTGATCCGGTCGAACGGGGCTGGAGCGGAAACGGCGGCCATCGGCCGCCGTTTTGCATTTCTCAGCCGCGGATCTCGGCGAGGATCGCCTGCGCCGCGGCGCGCGGGTCCTTGGCCTGCCAGATCGGACGGCCGACGACGAGGTGATCGGCGCCCGCCGCCAGCGCCGAGGCGGGCGTCTCGACCCGCTTCTGATCGCCAAGCGCGGCGCCTGCCGGGCGCACACCCGGGGTGACGATGAGCTTGCCTGCGGCGCCCGGCAGCGCCCGGATCGCCGCCGCCTCGCGCGGCGAGGCGATGACGCCGTCCGCCCCGGCCGCGAAGGCGCGCGCGGCACGTTCGGTGACCAGCGCCTCGATCTCGCCGGGCTTGATCAGCGCCCCGTCGAGGTCGGCGCGGTCGAGCGAGGTCAGGATCGTCACCGCGAGGATCTTCGTGGCCGAGCCCGCCGCGCCCTGTTTCGCCGCGGTCACCACATAGGGGTCGCCATGCACGGTGAGGAAGTCGAGGTCATAGCGCGCGATGCCGCGCACCGCCGCCTCGACCGTGGCGCCGATGTCGAAGAGCTTCATGTCGAGGAAGATCTTCTTGCCCTGTTCCTGCTTCAGCTCGTTCGCCAGCGCCAGCCCGCCGCCGGTCAGCATGCCAAGGCCGATCTTGTAGAACGAGACGCTGTCACCGAGCGTCTTCGCAAGCGAAAGCCCGTCGAGCGCGGTGGGCAGGTCGAGGGCGACGATCAGGCGGTCGTCGGCGGGCAGCAGATCGGTCATGGCGAGGCTCCGGAGATGGCAGGCAAACGCCCGCCTTTTGCGCCCGAAGCCGGCACCGGTCAAGGAAAAGCAGGGCGCGGGCCCCGCCGGCCCCGCCCGGTTTGTGTTTCGTTCCCGCGCGTTACACCGCGCACATTTTTTCCGCGCAGCCTGTCGCCCCCCCCTTGAAGCGGCTGCGATCCGCCTCCACCTCCCTTTCAAGACCCGGACCAGAGCGTGCCGTCATGGGCGTTCGATTTTCCCGGGGGCTTCAGAAAAGGAGATACCCGATGAACATGGAAAAGTTCACCGAGCGGTCGCGGGGCTTCATTCAGGCTGCCCAGACCATCGCGATGCGCGAGGGACATCAGCGGGTGGTGCCTGAACACTTGCTGAAAGCATTGATGGATGACGATCAGGGGCTGTCGTCGAATTTGATCCGACGCTCCGGCGGCGAGCCGCAGCGGGTGCAGGAGGCGGTCGATCTGGCCGTGTCGAAACTGCCGAAAGTGTCGGGCGGTGACGGGCAGGTCTATGTCGAACAATCGCTGGTGCGCGTGCTCGACGAGGCCGAGAAGATCGCGCAGAAGGCGGGCGACAGCTTCGTTCCGGTGGAACGGATCCTGATGGCGCTGGCCGTGGTCAACACCCGGGCGAAGGACTGTCTCGATCAGGGCGCAGTGACCGCGCAGAAGCTGAACGCTGCGATCAACGACCTGCGCAAGGGCCGCACCGCCGATTCGGCCTCGGCCGAGGAAGGCTATGACGCGCTGAAGAAATATGCCCGCGACCTGACCGAGGCCGCGGAAGAGGGCAAGATCGACCCGATCATCGGCCGCGACGAGGAGATCCGCCGCGCCATGCAGGTGTTGTCGCGCCGCACCAAGAACAACCCGATCCTGATCGGCGAGCCGGGCGTGGGCAAGACCGCGATCGCCGAGGGCCTCGCGCTGCGCATCGTCAACGGCGACGTGCCGGAATCCTTGCGCAACAAGAAGCTGCTTGCCCTCGACATGGGCGCGCTGATCGCTGGGGCGAAATACCGCGGCGAGTTCGAGGAACGGCTGAAGAGCATCCTGAAGGAGATCGAGGCCGCGGCGGGCGAGGTCATCCTGTTCATCGACGAGATCCACACCCTTGTCGGCGCCGGCAAGTCCGAAGGCGCGATGGATGCCGCGAACCTGATCAAGCCGGCGCTCGCCCGCGGTGAGCTGCACTGCATCGGCGCGACCACGCTTGATGAATACCGCAAGTATGTCGAGAAGGACGCGGCCCTTGCCCGCCGGTTCCAGCCGGTGATGGTCGAGGAACCGACGGTCGAGGACACGATCTCGATCCTGCGCGGCATCAAGGAGAAATACGAACTCCACCACGGCGTGAAGATCTCGGATTCGGCGCTGGTGGCGGCGGCGACGCTCTCGCACCGCTACATCACCGACCGCTTCCTGCCCGACAAGGCGATCGACCTTGTCGACGAGGCGGCATCGCGTCTGCGCATGGAAGTGGACAGCAAGCCCGAAGAGCTCGATGCGCTCGACCGGCAGATCCTGCAGATGCAGATCGAGGCCGAGGCGCTGAAGAAGGAGGACGACGCGGCCTCGAAGGACCGCCTCGTCACGCTCGAGAAGGAGCTGGCCGAGCTCATGGACCGCGCTGCCTCGATGACCGCGAAATGGCAGGCCGAGCGCGACAAGCTCGAGGCCTCGCGCGATCTGAAGGAACAGCTCGACCGGGCCCGTGCCGAGCTTGATCAGGCCAAGCGCGAAGGCAACTTCGGCAAGGCGGGCGAGCTGCAATATGGCCGGATCCCGGACCTCGAGCGCAAGCTCGGCGAGGCCGAGGAGAAGGAAGACGGCCAGATGGTTTCGGAGGCCGTCCGCCCCGAGCAGATCGCCGAGGTGGTCGAACGCTGGACCGGCATTCCGACCACGAAGATGCTGGAGGGCGAGCGCGAGAAGCTGTTGAAGATGGAGGAAGAGCTGCACGGCCGGGTCATCGGTCAGGATGCGGCGATCACCGCCGTCGCGAATGCGGTGCGCCGTGCCCGCGCCGGGCTGAACGACGAGAACCGGCCGCTCGGCTCGTTCCTCTTCCTCGGCCCGACCGGCGTCGGCAAGACCGAGCTGACCAAGGCGGTTGCCGAATACCTCTTCGACGACGACACCGCGATGGTGCGCATCGACATGTCCGAGTTCATGGAGAAGCACTCCGTGGCGCGGCTGATCGGCGCCCCGCCCGGCTATGTCGGCTATGACGAGGGCGGCGTTCTGACCGAGGCGGTGCGGCGCCGGCCCTATCAGGTCGTGCTCTTCGACGAGGTCGAGAAGGCGCATCCGGACGTGTTCAACGTGCTCTTGCAGGTGCTGGACGACGGTCAGCTGACCGACGGTCAGGGCCGCACGGTCGACTTCAAGCAGACGCTGATCGTGCTGACCTCGAACCTCGGCAGCCAGGCGTTGAGCCTGTTGCCCGAGGGCAGCGATTCGTCCGAGGCGAAGGACGAGGTGATGGGCGCGGTGCGGGCGCATTTCCGCCCCGAATTCCTGAACCGTCTCGACGAGATCGTCATCTTCGACCGGCTGACCCGGGCGAACATGGACGGCATCGTCACGATCCAGCTCAAGCGGCTCGAGAAGCGGCTCGCAGCGCGCAAGATCACGCTCGATCTCAACGACGATGCGCGCAAGTGGCTGGCCGACGAGGGCTATGACCCGGTCTATGGCGCGCGCCCGCTGAAGCGGGTGATCCAGCGCAGCCTGCAGGACCCGCTGGCCGAGCTGCTGCTGAGTGGCGAGGTGAAGGACGGCAGCACGGTGGAGGTGACCGCCGGGCCCGACGGGCTGGTGGTCGGTGGCCGTGTCTCGGCCTCGGGGCGCACGCGCCCGGCCGACGTGCCGCTGCAATAAGCCTTGCGACAGCACAGGAAAGGGGGGCGGGGCAACCCGCCCCCTTTTTCATGCCCGCCCCGGCGCGCTAGAATGGCAATCATGCCCGCCCTGTGCCGCGACTGCCTTGCCACTTTCGACGACGCCCCTGCACGCTGCCCGCGCTGCGGCCGTCCGCGCGTGCTCTCCCACCCCGAGCTTTTTGATCTCACCATCGCGCATCTCGATTGCGACAGCTTCTATGCCTCGGTCGAGAAGCGCGACGATCCGGCGCTCGCTTCGCGCCCGGTGATCGTCGGCGGCGGCACCCGCGGCGTCGTCTCCACCTGCTGCTATGTCGCGCGCGTCTCCGGCGTGCGCTCGGCGATGCCGATGTTCCAGGCACTGAAACTCTGCCCCGAGGCGGTGGTGATCCGGCCGCGGATGGAGCATTACGCGGCGGTCTCGGCGCAGATCCGCGCGAAGATGGCGGCGCTGACCCCGCTGATCGAACCGCTTTCGCTCGACGAGGCCTTCCTCGACCTCGGCGGTACGGCGCGGCTGCACCATGCGCCGCCGGCGCTGCTGATGGCGCGCCTCGTGCGCGAGATCGAGACGGCGATCGGCGTCACCGCCTCGGTCGGGCTGTCGCACAACAAGTTTCTGGCCAAGGTCGCCTCCGACCTCGACAAGCCGCGCGGCTTTTCGGTGATCGGCCGGGCCGAGACGGAGGACTTCCTGCGCGATCAGCCGGTCTCGATGCTCTGGGGCGTGGGGGCGGCGACGCGCGCCGCGCTCGGCCGGGCCGGGCTGCGCACGCTCGCCGACATCCGCCGGGCGGGGCAAGCCGCGATGGTGGCGCGATTCGGCGCCTCGGGCGCGCGGCTCCATGCGCTGGCGACCGGCGAGGATCCGCGCCGCGTCACCCCCGATGCGCCGGTGAAATCGGTGTCGAACGAGACCACCTTCGACACCGACATCGCCGAGCGCGCCCGGCTCGAGGCCTGGCTCTGGGTGATGTGCGAGAAGACCGCGGCGCGGATGAAGGCGAAGGGGCTGTGCGGGCGCACCGCGGTGCTGAAGCTGCGACGGGCGGATTTCTCGGCGCTGAGCCGGCAGCAGCGGCTCGAGGAGCCGAGCCAACTGGCCGACACGCTGTTTCGTGCGACGCTCGCCCTGCTCGAGGCCCTGCCCGAAGATGGCCCGTTCCGGCTGATCGGGGCGGGCTATGCCGATCTCGCCCCCGCCGATGGGCGCGACCCGGTGGGCGACCTGCTCGACCCCGGCGCCGGCCGGCGCGCCGGGGCGGAACGGGCAGTCGATGCGATTCGCGCGAAATTCGGCGCCGGGGCGATCCGCAGCGGCCGCAGCCTCGGCGCCGGAGCGGACAAGCCGCGCGGCTGAGCGCTATTCGGCGGCAAGCGGGCCGCGGCGCGCGGCGCTGTCGCGCCCGATGGCGGCGATGCCCGCGACGGCGTGCGCCATCAGCGCGCGGAAG
The DNA here is from genome assembly GCF_004022465.1 of Paenirhodobacter huangdaonensis. Lineage (NCBI taxonomy): Bacteria > Pseudomonadati > Pseudomonadota > Alphaproteobacteria > Rhodobacterales > Paenirhodobacter > Paenirhodobacter huangdaonensis. Next base: position 340,472 of record NZ_SAVA01000004.1, read on the forward strand.
TCCTCATACCCGGCCGAGGGGCGAATCGCCGCCTCGTCCATGTAGAGACCGCGGCTGATCTCGACCTGGATCACCTCGTACCCGCTTGCCGGGCGGCCGTAATGCTGGGTCACATAGGCGCCGGCGAAGGGGGCGTTGCGCGCCACCCGCAGCCCGAGCCGGGTGAAGATCGCCTCGACTGCGGCAACCGTGTCGGGCCGCGCGGCGGCACCGTAGCGGTCGCCCAGCACCACCTCCGCCGGTCGCGGGCCGGCGCCGCTCACCGCCTCGGAAGGCATCGAATGCATGTCGATCAGGACCGCCCGGCCGAACCGCGCCTGCACCTCGCGCAAGAGCGCGGCGAGAGTGCTGTGGTAGGGGCGCCAGACCGTGGCGAGCCGGGCATCGGCCTCGGCGCGCGTCAGCTTGCCCGAATAGATCGCCCGGTTCGACGAGACGACGCGGGGAATCACCCCAAGCCCGGCCAGCACCCGTGGCCCCGCCGCACCGCGCTCCAGGCCCTCGATCAGCGCCGGGTCGAGCTCGGTCTCGTCGCGGTTCAGATCGACCCAGGCGCGCGGCAGCCGCGCCGTCAGCAGGGCCGCACCCTCGCGCGGGGCGGTTTCGAGGAACCGGTCGACGAAGGCATCCTCGGAGGAGCGCAGCCGCTGCGGATCCAGCACCGAGCGGGCCAGCAGCTCAGCCGGATAGTCGCTCCCGGAATGGGGCGAGGCAAAGACCACTGCCGTGGTCATCCTCTCCGGCTTTCGCAGCCGGTAGGCCTGTGTCTCGCGCAGCAAATCCGCCATTTCACCTCCCGGCTCCGGTCTCACGATACACCGGATTGTTTTCCTTCCAAAACCCTCTTGAAAGCTGCGTCGACTCCTTTTATAGACCGCCAGACCGAAGCGGTTTCGCCCCGCAACGACCGGAAACGGACGATGTGGCAAGCGGGATCACGAGGCTTCACGGGCGGTTAGCTCAGCGGTAGAGCACTACGTTGACATCGTAGGGGTCACTGGTTCGATCCCAGTACCGCCCACCATTCACCGCCCCTTCGGGGGCAGATCTGTTTCAGGCGCACGCGCGCCGCGACTAGGAGAAGACCGATGAAGGTCCGCAACTCGCTCCGTTCGCTCAAGCAGCGTCATCGCGATTGCCAGATCGTGCGCCGCAAGGGCCGCGTCTACGTGATCAACAAGACGCAGAAGCGCTTCAAGGCCCGTCAGGGCTGAGGCACGCTTCGAGCTATGGAAATGAAGGGCCGCGCCGGAGAGATCCGCGCGGCCTTTTCCTTTATCCTCATCGCCTGCGGGGAGGGTGCGGGGGCGCTGCCCCCGTCGCCGTGCCGGCGACTCCCCCGGGATATTTGCGGCAATTGGAAGCGGGAAGGCCCGTCTCTTCCAATTGCCCGAAATATCCCGGGGGTGAATTCCGCGCGCAGGCGCGGAAGAGGGGGCAGCGCTCCCTGCCTCGCTCAGCCGTAGGTGCGCAGGTCCTCGATCACCTTGCCGTCGTTGGGCAGGCTGCCGGGCGCCACCAGCTCGATCGCGCCGCGCAGCTTCAGCGCCTCGACCACGCCGCCGGCAAAGCGCCGCATGTCGGTCGCTTCGGTTTCGATCCGCACCGTCATCACGTCCATCTCGCCGTCGCGGGTGGCGATGACGCGGGCGCGTCGCACCTCCGGGTGGGCGGCGACGAAGGCCGCGACCTGTTCGGGGCGCACGAACATGCCCTTGATCTTGGTGGTCTGGTCGGCGCGGCCGAGCCAGCCGCGGATGCGCGCATTCGTCCGCCCGCAGGGCGAGACGCCGGGCATCAGCGCGCTGAGATCGCCGGTGGCGAAGCGCACCAGCGGATAGTCGGGGTTGAGCGTGGTCACCACCACCTCGCCCACTTCGCCCTCGGGCACCGGGTCGCCGGTGCCGGGGCGGACGATCTCGACGATCACCCCCTCGTCGAGAATCATCCCCTCCATCGCCGGGCTCTCGTAGGCGATGTTGCCGAGATCGGCGGTGGCATAGCATTGCAGGCAGACGATGCCGCGATCGGCATATTCCTGACGCAGCGAGGGGAAGAGCGCGCCGCCGCCCACCGCCGCGCGGGTGATGGCGAGGCGCTCGCCCATCTCCTCGGCCTTGTCGAGGATCACCTTCAGGTAGTCGGGCGTGCCGGAATAGACCGAAGTGCCGACATCGACCGCGGCGCGCACCTGCAGCTCGGTCTGGCCGGTGCCGGCGGGCAGCACCGCCGCGCCGACCGCGCGCGCACCCGATTCGAAGATCATCCCCGCGGGCGTCAGGTGATAGCCGAAGCAGTTCTGCACGATGTCGCCGGGACCGACGCCGCAGGCGTGCAGGAAGCGCCCCATCCGCCACCAGTCGGCGCTGACATCGCCGGGTTCGTAGATCGGGCCGGGGCTCTGGAAGATATGGGCGAAGGCATGGGCGGGTTTCGCCGTCAGCCCGCCGAAGGGGAAGGCCGCCTTCTGCGCCGCGCCGAGGTCGGACTTGCGCAGCACCGGCAGCCGGGCGAGCGCCGCGCGCGAGGTGATCGCAGCCGGATCGACCGGGCCGAGATGGGCCGCGAGCCCGGGGGCGGTGAGCGCGCGGGCGATCACCGCGGGCAGGTCGCGCGCCAGCGCGGCCTCGCGTTCATCCTGCGAGCGGGTTTCCAGCGCATCGAAGTAGCGGCTCATCGGGGTCTGTCTCCGGGTCTGTCCTGAGTGATGCTGCGGTGCAGAATGCCGCGCAGCAATCCTGTGGTTTCAATCTGTTGCGTCAGGCAAGCCAGCGCTTGCGGCGGCGATAGCTGCGCACTTCGCGGAAGGATTTCCGGCCCTCGTCCGACATCCCGAGGTAGAATTCCTTCACGTCCGGGTTCTCGCGCAGCGCCTGCGCCGGGCCGTCCATCACCACCCGCCCGCTTTCGAGGATATAGCCGTAATGGGCGTAGCGCAGCGCGACGTTGGTGTTCTGTTCGGCGAGCAGGAAGGTCACGCCCTCGCCCTCGTTGACCGCCTTCACGATCTCGAAGATCTGTTCGACGAGCTGCGGCGCGAGGCCCATCGAGGGCTCGTCGAGCAAGATCATCTCGGGGCGCGACATCAGTGCGCGGCCCATGGCGACCATCTGCTGTTCGCCGCCCGAGGTATAGCCCGCCTGGCTGCGGCGGCGCTCCTTCAGGCGCGGGAAATAGGTGTAGACCATCTCGAGGTCGCGCGCGATCGCGGCACGGCCGTCGCGGCGGGTATAGGCGCCGGTGAGCAGGTTTTCCTCGACGGTCAGGTGCTCGAAGCAGTGGCGGCCCTCCATCACCTGGATCACGCCCTTCTTCACCAGATCGGCGGGCGCCATGTCCTGCAGCCGCTCGCCGCGGTAGATCACCGAGCCCTTGGTGATCTCGCCGCGCTCGGATTTGAGCAGGTTCGAGATCGCCTTGAGCGTCGTCGTCTTGCCCGCGCCGTTGCCGCCCAGAAGGGCGGTGATGCCGCCCTTCGGCACCGCGAGGCTGACGCCCTTCAGCACCAGGATGACGTGGTTGTAGATCACCTCGATGTTGTTCACCTCGAGCAGGGTCTCGGTCTTGGCGGCGTCGAGCATGGCGTCCTCCGTGGGGGTGGTCCCCCGGCCCGTGGGCCGGGGGAGGGGGTCATTTGCAGCGTTCGGTGAGGCCGGCTTCCTTGGCATAGGCCTCGGAATCGGCGGCGATCAGCGGGTCGAGAACCTCCTTGTCGGGGGCGATGAAGCCGGTGACGAGGGTCCATTTGCCGGCCGCGGCGTCCCACTGCTGGATCATCGCGCCGCCCGGGCCGCCGTGATCGGCGCAGGTGGCAGCGAAGGGCTGGCCGAAGTTCGGCAGGCCGAGTTCGGCCATCCGCGCATCGGTGATCTCGAGCGCCTCGAAGCCGTTGCGGACCTCGGCGGCATTGACGTTCGCATGGCCGGCCAGTTCCTGCGCCTTGCGGATCGCCTCGGCGATGACCACGGCGGCATACATGCCGCGCGAATAGATCACCGAGCCCTCGGCCTCGGCCGGGCCGCTCGCCTTGCCGGGATCGTAGACGTATTTCTTCATGTCGGCGTAGATCGGATACTCGGTGCCGACGCCGTGCATGGTCAGCGCCTTGTAGCCGTTCGCGCCGGCGCCGGCGGGCTTGACGTCATTCTCCGAGCCCGACCACCAGATGCCGATGAAATGGTCCATCGGGAACTTGATGTTCGCGGCTTCCTGGATTGCCACCTGGTTCATCACGCCCCAGCCCCAGAACAGCACGTAATCGGGCTTGTCGCGGCGCACCTGCAGCCATTGCGACTTCTGCTCCTGGCCGGGGCTGTCGATCGGCAGGGCGGTCAGCTTGAAGCCGTGCTTCTTCGCCAGCTCTTCAAGGGTGCGGATCGGTTCCTTGCCATAGGCCGAGTTGTGGTAGAGCAGGGTGATCTTCTTGCCGTCAAGGCTGCCGCCGGACTGGTCGAGCAGGTATTTCACCGCCACCGAGGCGCCGTCCCAGTAGTTCGCCGGGTAGTTGAACACCCATTCGAAGACCTTGCCGTTCGCCGCCGAGGTGCGGCCGTAGCCCGGGGTGTAGAGGGTGATGCCGTCGGCCGCCATCTTCGGGATCAGCTGATAGGTGATGCCGGTCGACAGCGGGTTGTAGGCGAGCGCCCCCATGCCCTTGGTGCTTTCATAGCACTCGACGCCCTTCTCGGTGTTGTAGGCGGTCTCGCATTCCGGCACGACGACCTTCTCGCCGCCGATGCCGCCGTCGCGCTCGTTGAGCAGGGTGAAGTAGTCGTTGAACCCGTCGGCGTAGGGGATGCCGCCGGCCGCGAAGGGCCCGGTGCGATAGCTCAGGTTCGGCACCACCAGATCGGCCGAAGCCGGCAGGGCGGTGGTGGTGATGGCCGCGACCACCAGGGCTGCAAAGGTCTTCTTCATACGCGATTCCTCCCAGAACGTATTCGGTTGATTTCCCGTGACTTTCCCGCCCTCCTCAGTGCGGGAACGGCCACAGGCGCAGTTTCTCCTTCGCCACCCGCCAGAGCTGGGCGAGGCCATGCGGCTCGGCGATCAGGAAGACGATGATGAGCCCGCCCACGATCATCAGCTCGATATGGGCGGCAAGGTCGGTGGGCCAGCCGAGGCCGCCGACAAGGACGTTCTTCAGAAACACCGGCAGCAGCACCAGGAAGGCCGCCCCGGCGAAGGAGCCGAAGATCGAGCCAAGCCCGCCGATGATCACCATGAAGAGGATCAGGAAGGACTTGTTGATGCCGAAGGCCTCGCCCACTTCGGCCGCGCCGAGATAGACCGAGAAGAACAGCGCCCCGGCGATGCCGATGAAGAACGAGCTGACGGCGAAGGCGGTGATCTTGGTGGTCAGCGGGTTCACCCCGATGATCTCGGCGGCGATGTCCATGTCGCGGATCGCCATCCACTTGCGGCCGATGGTGCCGCGGGTGAGATTGCGGGCGACCAGCGCGACGAGGGTCAGCAGGATCAGGCAGAACATGTATTTCGCCGTGGCCGAGGTCTGCGCGCCGGTGACGAAGACGCCGAACATGCTGCGGTCGGGCGCGGTGATCTGGCCCGAGGCCGAATAGTTGTAGAACCACGGCACCTTGTTGAAGAGCCAGACCAGGAAGAACTGCGCGGCGAGCGTCGCCACGGCCAGGTAGAAGCCCTTGATCCGCAGCGAGGGCAGGCCGAAGAGCACGCCCACGGCGGCGGTGACGCCGCCCGCAAGCAGCACGTGGATGAAGACCGGCACATCCGGGAAGGCGGTCATCAGCTTGTAGACCGCATAGGCGCCCACGGCCATGAAGCCGCCGGTGCCAAGGCTGACCTGCCCGGCATAGCCCACAAGAATGTTCAGCCCGATCGCCGCGATCGCGTAGATCAGGAAGGGCACGAAGACCGCATTCGCCCAGTAGTCGTCGATGACGAGCGGGATCACGCCAAAGGCCACAGCCAGGGTGGCATAGAACCCCATGCGGTCGAAGCGGATCGGGAAGGTCTGGTTGTCCTCCCGGTAGCTCGTCTTGAAATCACCTGCCTCGCGGTAGAACATCAGGCCTTCCCCCCGTTGATCGTGCGGGGGAAGGCGTGGTCCGTCCCCCTCAGCAGCCGCGCTTCAGACGTGCCCAGGCGAGCAAGGCCGCCCCGGCACCGGCCGCGGCCAGTAGGATGTTGAGTGAATGCAGCGCCGTCGGTTCGTCCGGCGGGGCAGCGAGCGCGATCCAGCCGAAGGCGAGTGCCGCGCCCGAACCGATGGTGAAGACAGTCGCACAGGTTTTCATGACCAAAGGACCTCCCAATCCCTTGCGCGGCCATGATGGGCCGCGTCAGCAACCCTTCTCTCCGACCGGGGCCTCCCTGCCCCTGCGCGGTCGGATCTGCGACAGGATGTCGCATCCCCTCCCGGCACTCAACGAAAATCGTGTTTGCGCTCACAGCCATCGTCACACCCGCTCGATGATGCGTTCGCCGAACAGGCCCTGCGGCCGGAACACGAGGAAGACGAGGGCGAGCACATAGGCGAACCAGTTCTCGGTGGCGCCGCCGATCAGCGGGCCGAGGAAGAACTCGAACAGCTTCTCGCCCATGCCGATGATGAGACCGCCGACGATGGCACCGGGGATCGAGGTGAAGCCGCCCAGCATCAGCACCGGCAGCGCCTTCAGCGCGATCAGGCTGAGCGAGAACTGCACGCCCGATTTCGAGCCCCACATGATCCCGGCGACGAGGGCGACGATGCCGGCGATCGACCACACCAGCACCCAGATGAAGCGCAGCGAGATCCCGACCGAGAGCGCCGCCTGGTGGTCGTCGGCCACCGCGCGCAGGGCGCGGCCCTGTTTCGAATACTGGCTGAACAGGGTCAGCGCCGTGACCAGCGCCACCGCGACCAGCGCCGCGACGATGTCGAGATTGTCGACGAAGAAGCCATAGCCGAAGAGGCTGTCGGTCACGCTCTCGAGCGTCTCGTTGATGCCCTGCGGCAGGCCGACGTCCAGCGTCTTGATGTCGGCGCCCCACATCACGTCGCCGAAGCCCTCGAGGAAATAGGCCAGCCCGATCGTCGCCATGAAGAGGATGATCTCGGCCTGGCCCACCAGATGCTTCAGCACCAGCTTCTCGATGACGATCGCCAGCACCACCATCACCCCGGCGGTGAGCAGGATCGCGAGGATCGAGGGCAGCTGCCAGCCGAAACTCTCGAGATGCCCGCCGGTGATCGCGTTGATGACATGGGCGAAGGGCACCTGGCCCTGCTGGATGCCGACAAGCGTCAGCGCGGCAAAGAGTGCAAGCACCCCCTGCGCATAGTTGAAGATGCCAGAGGCCTTGTAGATCAGCACGAAGCCGAGCGCGACGAGCGCATACATCACCCCCGCCATCAGGCCGTTCAGGGTCACTTCCATCGCATAAAGCAGCTGGTCAGGCATGGCGGCCTCCCTTCAAGTTCGGTTGCGGACGGGGCTCAGTCATGGGCCACCCCCAGATAGGCGTCGATCACCGCCTGGTTGTTGCGCACCTCCTCGGGCGGGCCGTCGCCAATCTTCTTGCCGTAATCCATCACCACCACCCGGTCGCTCAGGTCCATCACCACGCCCATATCGTGCTCGATCAGCACGATGGTGGTGCCGAACTCGTCGTTCAGATCGAGGATGAAGCGGCACATGTCCTCCTTCTCCTCGACGTTCATCCCGGCCATCGGCTCGTCGAGCAGCAGGATCTTCGGTTCCGCGGCCAGGGCGCGCGCCAGCTCGACGCGCTTCTTCAGCCCGTAGGGCAGGCGGCCGACAGGCGTTTTCCGGATGTTCTGGATTTCCAGAAAGTCGATGATCTTCTCGACCTTCTCGCGATGTGCCTCTTCCTCGCGGCTCGCGCCGCCCCACCAGAAGGCCTGGCTGAAGAGCCCCGACTTCATCAGCGTCAGCCGCCCGGTCATGATGTTGTCGAGCACCGACATGCCGTCGAAGAGCGCGATGTTCTGGAAGGTGCGGGCGATGCCGAGGCGGGCGACCTGATAGGGTTTCATCGGCCCGCGCTGATAGCCCTTGAACCAGACCGAGCCCTCGGTCGGAACGTAAAAGCCCGAGATCACGTTCAGCATCGAGGATTTGCCGGCGCCGTTCGGGCCGATGATCGCGCGGATCTCGCCGTCGCGGATGTCGAAGCTGATGTCCTTGATCGCCGTCACCCCGCCGAACTTCAGCGTGATGTTGCGCAGTTCCATCAGCACGCCGCCGATCTTGCGGCCATCGGCGGTGACCCAGCCTTCGTTCATGTCCTTCATTCTGCGGCCTCCGCCAGCTGCGGCCCGGGGGCGACGGTCGCGTCGGCAAGCGTCAGCGTCGCCTTGATCGCCCCCTTGCGGCCGTCCTCGTAGGTGACCTCGGTCTCGGTGTAGACGCTGTCGCGCCCGTCATAGAGCGCGTCGATCAGGTCGGCGTATTTCTCCGCCACGATGTTGCGGCGCACCTTGCGGGTGCGGGTCATCTCGCCATCGTCCGCATCGAGTTCCTTGTGCAGGATCAGGAAGCGGTGGATCTGGCAGCCGGAGAGCATCGGGTCGTGCGCCACCGAGGCGTTCACCTCGTCGATGTGACCGCGGATCATGTCATAGACCTTCGGGTGCCCGGCCAGTTCCTGATAGGAGGCATAGGCGATGTTGTTGCGCTCGGCCCAGTTGCCGACCGCGGTCAGGTCGATGTTGATGAAGGCGGTGCAGCGGTCACGACCCGCGCCAAAGACGACAGCCTCAAGAATGCTTGGGTAGAACTTGAGCTTGTTTTCCACGTATTTGGGAGCGAAGAGCCGGCCATCGGCCAGTTTGCCGACGTCCTTGGCGCGGTCGATGATGCGCAGGTGCCCCGAGCCTTCCTCGAAGAACCCCGCATCCCCCGTGGCAACCCAGCCCTCGGCGTCCTTGGTCGAGGCGGTGCTGTCGGGGTTGTTGTAATACTCGACGAAAGTGCCCGGCGAGCGATAGTAGACTTCACCGTTCTCGCCGATCTTCACCTCGACGCCCGGCGAGGGCACGCCGACGGTGTCGGAGCGGACCTGGCCGTCGGGCTGCTGGGTGATGAAGACCGAGGCTTCGGTCTGGCCGTAAAGCTGCTTCAGGTTGATGCCGAGCGATCGGTAGAAGTCGAAGATCTCGGGCCCGATCGCCTCGCCCGCGGTATAGCCGACGCGGATGCGCGAGAAGCCGAGCGTGTTCTTCAGCGGCCCGAAGATGAAGAACCCGCCAAGCGCATAGCGCAGCCGGTCGAGCATGCCGACCGGTTCGCCGTCGAGGATCGCGGGCCCGACCCGGCGGGCCAGCGCCATGGAATGGTCGAAGAGCCATTTCTTCACCCGCCCCGCATCTTCCATGCGGATCATCACCTGCGTCAGCTGGCCCTCGAACACCCGCGGCGGGGCGAAGAAATAGGTCGGCCCGATCTCGCGCAGGTCGGTCATCATCGTCGCGGCGTTTTCCGGGCAGTTCACGGTGAAGCCCGCCCAATAGGCCTGTCCGACCGAGAAGATGAAATCGCCGACCCAGGCCATCGGCAGATAGGCGAGCACCTCTTCGAGACGCGTCAGCCGGTCGAAGGAGACGGAGTTCTTCGCCGTCTCGATGATGTTGCGGTTCGACAGCACCACGCCCTTCGGCTTGCCGGTGGTGCCCGAGGTGTAGAGCATCACGCAGGTGCTGTCATAGGTCAGCTCGGCGATGCGGGTCTCGAGTTCCTCCTGATAGCGGTAATGCCCCGCCTTGCCCTCGGCGATGACATCGGCGAGCGCGTTCATCCGGGAATGGTCGTATTTCCGCATGCCGCGCTTGTCGGTGTACATCACGTGCTTGATCGTGTGGATGCGGTCCTCGATCTCGACGACCTTGTCGACCTGCTCCTGATCGCCGCAGACGACGAAGCGCGCGCCGCAATGGCCAAGGACATAGGCCATCTCCTCGGCCACCGCGTCCTGATAGAGCGGCACCGGCACCGCGCCGCACATCTGCGCCGCCACCATCGCCCAGTAATGCGCCGGGCGGTTGCGCCCGATGATCGCGACGTGATCGCCGCGCGCGACGCCGAGGCTCAGCAGCCCCATCGCCAGGGCGCGGATTTCCTCGTTTGCCTGGGCCCAGGTCCAGCTCTGCCAGATCCCGAATTCCTTTTCGCGATAGGCCGGATAGCCGCCATACCGCGCCACGTTCCGCGCCAGAAGCGCAGGAATCGACTGCGCGGATTGCTCCGCCGCCGTTCTGTCCGCCATGTGTCCTCCCTCACGCCGGTCGCCCGGCGTCCTCGCCGCGGGAAGCGATTCCTCCATCGCCCGCCGCGTCATGCCCGAAGGCTGCGGGTCAAAGTTTTCCTGACTTTTTCCGAAATCTAACGAATCCTTTCTCGCGCCCCTTGCCCCTTTGCCGAACCCCGCCGGGATGCTAGCGATGACGGGGGAGGAGACCGGATGACCGCAGAGGATGCCCACACCCGGCTGATGGAGGCCGGGCTGAACATGATCGGCCAGGCGCTGTCGATCTTTGACAGCGAGCTGCGGCTTGCGGTGTGCAACCGGCAATTCGCGCTGATGTTCGAGCTGCCCGAGGCGCTGACCCGTCCGGGCACGCCGTTCGAGGACACCATCCGCTTCCTGGTGACGCGCGGCGAATACGGGCCGGTGACCGATCTCGAGGAGGCGGTGCGGCTGCGCGTCGCGCAGGCGCGGACCTTTGCGCCGCATTACATGGAGCGCGCCCGCGCGAACGGGCGCACGATTGCGGTCGAGGGGGCGCCGCTTGCGCAGGGCGGCTGGGTCACCGTCTATACCGACATCACCGAGATCAAGCGCCAGGAGGGGCTGTTGCGGGCCCGCTCGCAGGAGCTGTCGGTGCAGGTGCTCGACCATGCCGAGCGGCTGGCGGCGGCGAACCGCGAGCTTGGCGCGACGAATGCCGCGCTTGCCGAGACGCAGCGCGAGCTGACCGCGATCGAGGCGCGCACGCGCCAGGTGAACGAGATGATGCCCGCCCATATCGCGCATGTGGATTGCGGGCTGATCTACACCTTCTCGAACCGCAAGCTGCCCTCGGTGATGCCCGGATCGGTGCTCGATCCGGTCGGCCGGCACGCCGCCGAGGCGCTTGGCGCCGACACCTTCGCGCGCATCGAGCCCGGCTTTGCGCGGGCGCTCGCCGGCGAGGCAAACGTGCGCGAGATCACCCATACGCCCTCGGGGCGGCGGGTGCGCATCGCGCTGACCCCCGACCGCGATGCGGCAGGCGAGGTGGTGGGGGTCTATATCCTCTCGACCGATGTCACGCATGAGGCGCAGGCCCGCGCGGCGCTCGCGCAATCGGCCAAGCGCGAGCTCGCCGGCCACCTGACCTCGGGGCTTGCGCATGATTTCGCGAACCTGCTGACCGTCATTCTGGGCCTGCAGGGGCGGCTTGCGCGGATGCCCGACCTGCCTCCCGACGCGGCCGAGATCGCCCGCGGCACGCTGGCCGCGGCGCGGCGCGGCGGCACGCTTCTGGACCGCATCGCCGCGATCTCGGGCCGGCGCGCGCTGCGCCCCGAGGCGGTGGAGCTGCGCCCGCTGGTCGAGGATATCGCGGCGATGGCGCGCCCGACGCTCGGTGACGCGGTGCGGCTCGAGACCTTCGTCGGCGGGCTCGACCTGCCGGTGCTGGTCGATCCCGGTCAGCTGCAGGACAGCCTGCTGAATCTGCTCCTGAACGCGCGCGATGCGATGGGGCCGCGCGGCGGCACGATCCGGATCGAACTGCACCCGGTGCGCGACACCTGGGTCGAGATTTCGGTCACCGACACCGGCCCCGGCTTTTCGGCCGAGGCGCTCGCCCGCGGGCTCGACCCGTTCTTCACGACGAAGGGCGGCGAGGGCTCGGGGCTTGGCCTGTCGATGGTCTATGACCAGACGAAGCTGGCGGGGGGCACCGTGCAGCTCGAGAACACCGAGGAGGGCGCGCGCGTCACCCTGCGCCTGCCGCTGCGCCCCGCCGGCGCGCCTTCCGCGCCGATGCTGGTGCTGCTGGTCGAGGACAATGACGAGATCCGCGCGAATGTGCGCGAGATGCTGCGCGGCCTCGGCCATACGGTGATCGAGGCGGCAAGCGTCGCCGAGGCCGAGGCGCTGACCGCACTGCCCGACATCGCGATGGTGCTCTCCGACATCCAGTTGCCGGGCGAGGCGACCGGGGTCGATCTTGCCCGCCGCCTTGCGCCGCGGGTGCCGGTGGTGCTGATGACCTCGCTGCCGCCGGGCGATGCACTGCGCGCCTCCGCCCCCTGCGCGGTGCTGCAAAAACCCTTCTCCGCGCGCGAACTTGCCGCCCTGATCGACGGAGCCCGCCGATGACTGCCCCGCATGTCGCCATCCTCGACGACGAGCCCGAGATCCGCCGGATGCTGTCGGATGCACTGGAAGAAGCGGGCTTCCGCACCACCTGCTATGCCCGCGCGACCGAGTTCGAGGCGGGGCTGAAACGTGCCCAGCCCGATGTCTGCCTCGTCGATCTGGGCCTGCCCGACCGTGACGGGCTGGCGCTGGTGCACCGGCTGGCGCTGGAACAGGGGGCGGCGATCATCATCATCTCGGGGCGCGCGCAGGTGCAGGACCGCGTCACCGGGCTGGAACTTGGGGCCGACGACTACATCATCAAGCCGTTCGATCCGACCGAGGTGGTGGCCCGCATCCGCGCCCGCCTGCGCAAGCCCCGCGCCGAGGCGGCACCGGCCGCGCAGACCGCCGATTTCGCCGGCTGGCGCGCGCAGTTCGACCGCTACGTGCTGACCGATGCCGGGGGCCGCGAGACGCCGTTTTCGCACGCCGAGGGCGAGGTGCTGCGGCTCTTTCTCGAAAGCCCGAACCGGCTCATCACCCGCGCGCAGATGCAGGAGGCGCTGGGCAGCGGCGCCGGCGAAAGTTTCGACCGGGCGATGGACGTGCGGATCTCGCGGCTGCGCACGAAACTTGGCGAAGATCCGAAGAACCCGCGCCTGATCAAGACGATCTACGGCGCGGGCTACATCTTTCTGGGCGAGGTGCGCTGGAGCTGATTTTGCGCTGGCAATGGCGGCGCGCTTCTGATTCCCTTGGATCAGACCCCTGCGGAAGGCACTGCCATGCTGACCATCCTGCTTCACCGCACCCCGGCGCGCGCCTTCTACCGCGTGGAAATCTCCGACAACCTGTTCGGCGAATATACCGTGCTGCGCGAATGGGGGCGTGGCGGGCGCGCGGCCGGGGCGCGGGTGAACTGGTTTTCCAACCTGCGCGACGCGGTGCAGGCGGCCGACCGCTGGCGGGGCCGGGCGATCTCGCGCGGCTACCGGCTGAGCGAGCGGCGCACCGCGCAGGGCTGAGGAGGGCGGCGATGGCAATGATCCACTGGTGCGGCACGGGGCTGAGCTCGGGGCCGGGGCTGCGCCGGCTGATCGACGCGGGCCGCGCGCTCACCGTCTGGACGATCGAACGGCCGCAGGCCGAGGCGCTGCTTGCCGGCCGCCGCGCCCGCATCGCCGACTACAGCCTGCCCGCGCTCGAGGCGACGCTGCGGCCGGGCGATGTTGTCGTCTCGATGCTGCCGCCCGACCTGCATCTGGCGCTTGCCCGGCTCGCGCTGCACCGGCAGGCGCATTTCGTCTGCGCCTCGGAGCTGACGCCCGAGTTGCGCGGGCTTGATGCGGCGGCGCGCAAGGCGGGCGTCGCGGTGGTGGGCGAGGTCGGGCTTGCCCCCGGCATCGACCATCTGATGGCGCATGATCTGGTCGCCGATTACCGCGCCTCGGGCACCATCGCGCCGGGCGATACGGTGTCGTTTCACAGCTATTGCGGCGGCATCCCGGCGCGGCCAAACGCCTTTCGCTACAAGTTCAGCTGGTCGCCGCTTGGCGTCTTGCGCGGGCTGAAATCGCCCTCGCGCTCGATCCGCCACTTCAGCGAGCTGCGGCTTGCCCACCCCTGGGAGGGGGTGACGCGCTATGACGCGCCGCTGCCGCGCCCCGAGACCTTCGAGGTCTATCCGAGCCGCGACAGCCTCGGCTACATCGGCGACTATCGTTTCGATCCGAGCTGGCGGATCGAGGATTTCGTCCGTGGCACGCTGCGGCTTCTGGGCTGGGCCGAGGCCTGGCAGCCGGTCTTCGCGGCGCTGTCGGATGCGTCGGAAGGGGCCGAGCGCCGCCTTGCGCAGCTGGCCGAGCGGCTCTTGCGCGAGAACGGCTATGCCCCGGGAGAGCCTGACCGGGTGGTGGCGGTGGTCACGCTGGCCGCGAAACGCGCCGGGCGCGCGGTCTTCGACCGCTCCTGGGTGCTCGAGGCCAAGGGCGACATCCGTGGCAGCGCGATGGCACGGCTGGTTTCGGGGACGGTCTCGCTCGCGGTCGAGGCGGTGCTGGCGCATGACATTCCGGCGGGCGTGCAGGCCGCGCCGCATGACCCGAAGCTGGTGCAGGGCTGGCTTTCTGCGCTGCAGGTGCAGGCGCAGTATCTGGCGAAGGTGGATCACCTGGCCTGAGCTCGCAGGGGGCCCGCCCCCTCTTTCGCTGACGCGAAATTCACCCCCGGGATATTTGGGGCAATTGGAAGCAGCGAGCCGTGCTCATCTTCCAATCGCAGTCAAATATCCCGGGGGTGAGGCCGCAGGCCGAGGGGGCAGCGCCCCCTTGCCTCAGAACGGGCAGGGCGCGGTGAAGGTCATGTGGCGCCCGCCGTCGGGGTGGCGCAGGCGCAGGCTTTCGGCGTGCAGCATCAGCCGCGGGAAGTCCCGTGCCGGCCCTTCGGCATAGAGCGGATCGCCAAGGATCGGGTGGCCGGTCTCTCGCATGTGCACGCGCAGCTGGTGGCTGCGCCCGGTGAGCGGGGTCAGCCGCACCCGCGTCGTGCCGTCGGCATCCAGCCGCAGCACGCGCCAGTCGGTCTGTGCCGGGCGGCCGTTTTCATGGTCGACATGCTGGCGCGGCCGGTTCGGCCAGTCGACGCAGAGCGGCAGGTCGACATGGCCTTCCTTCGGCTCGAGATGGCCCCAGAGCCGGGCGAGGTAGTGCTTCTTCGTCTGCCGGTGCTCGAACTGCAGGCCGAGGTGGCGTTGCGCATGCGGCGTCAGGCCGAAGACCATCACCCCCGAGGTGTCCATGTCGAGCCGGTGGACGAGCAGCACCGTGGGATAGGCCGCGCGCAGCCGCGCGATCAGGCAATCGGCGCGGTCCTCGCCCTTGCCGGGCACCGAGAGCAGCCCGGCCGGCTTGTCGACCACGAGGATCTCGTGATCGGCGTGCAGGATGCGGGGCTGTTCGGTCGTGGGGGTGTAGACGAAATCGGTCATGGCGCCCAGATGGCGCGCGGGCGCGGCGAAATCAAGCTCAGTCGAGGGCGAGTTTCGCCGCGAGCCCGCCGAACAGCAGCGCCGCGACCCTGTTCAGCACCCCCATCCGCCGCGCGAGCCGGGTGCCGAGCCAGCCCGCCGAGGCGCCGTAGCCCATGGTGATCAGGGTGCCGCCGGTGAAGACGATGCCGCCGAGGATCAGCATCTGCTGCCACAGCGGCCCGATCGCCGGGTCGGTGAACTGCGGCAGGTAGGCCAGCATGAAGAGCGCGACCTTGGGGTTCAGCACATTGGTGATCACGCCACGGCGGAAGGCGTCACGGGGCAGCAGCGCGCCGCCCACGCTTTCGGGCGGCGGCACCACCGCGCGCCAGCTTTTCACCGCGATCCACAGCAGATAGGCCGCCCCCGCCCAGCGGACGATGTCGAGCGTGCCGGGATGCGCCGCCACCAGCGCGGCAAGGCCGAAGGCGGTGGCACAGGTGTGGAAGATGCCGCCGATGCCGACACCAAAGCCCGCCGCCACCCCGGCCTTCGGCCCGCCCTGCAGCCCCGAGGCGATGGCGAACAGAACATCCGAGCCGGGCGTCAGGTTCAGCACCAGCGCGCCGGCCAGAAAGGCAAGCAGCGTCGCCGGCGGAAAGGCCATCAAGGTCTCGAGCATGTCGGGGCTCCTTCGGGGCGTTTCACCCGACGCTAGCCTGAAGTGCGGCCGCCGTCACCTCGACTTCGACAAGGAACTCGGCGCGGGTGAAGCCGGTGACGATGACGAGGGTCGAGGCGGGCAGATTGCCCGAGCCCGCCAGCCATTCGTCGCGCGCCGCCATGTACTCGGGGAAATGCGCCCGATCGGTGACGAAGGCGTTGATCCGGACCACGTCAGCCGGTCCCATTCCCGCCTCGGCGAGGATCGCGGCGACATTGGCAAAGCACAGCCGGGCCTGTTCGCGCACCGTGGCCGGGGCGACGTCATCGGGGCCGAGGCCGAGCTGGCCCGAGGTCATCACCAGCCGCGCGCCGGGCGGCAGCTCGACGCCATGGGCATAGGCGCCGAAGGGCGGGCGGATCGAGGTCGGGGCAAGGGCACGCATGGATAACCTCCGGTTGGTCGGGCGCCGGTTTCTTCGGGTCAGATCCTGCCCCCGGCGCCCGGCGAGAGCCATGCTTCCTGACCAAACGGGCAAAATTTTCGGCATCTGCCGAAAACGCAGGCAGGGGTCGGGAAAACCTGCCCAAAGCCGCGCCGTCTTCTGCCGGCATGCGGGTTTTTGCCGCACCGCCCCCTGAGCATTGCGCCGCGCCCTCCTAGGCTGGCCGCAGAGAATCACACCCCGGAGCCGCGCATGCGCAAGATTGTCCTTTCCCTGCTTCTGTCGACCGTCGCCACCGCAGCCTCGGCGAACACGGCGGTGACCTTCGGCACCAACTGGCTGGCCCAGGCCGAGCATGGCGGCTTCTATCAGGCGGTGGCCGATGGCACCTATGCGGCCTGCGGGCTTGACGTGACGATCCAGCCGGGCGGGCCGCAGGTGAACAACCGGGCGCTGATGCTGGCGGGCAAGATCGACTTCAACATGGGCGGCAACCTGCTCGAGGAATTCTCGGCGGTGCAGGAGGGCATCCCGGTCGTCGCCGTCGCCGCGATCTTCCAGAAGGAGCCGCAGGTCATCCTGACCCATCCGGGCGCGGCGAAAAGCTTCGAGGACCTGAAGACCCTCAAGCTCCTCATCGGCGATGCGGGCTATGCGTCCTATTATCAGTGGATGATCAAGGCCTATGGCTTCACCCCCGAGCAGCGCGAGGTCTACACCTTCAACCCCGCGCCCTTCATCGCCGATGAGAAGTCGGGGATGCAGGGCTATCTCTCGTCCGAGCCGCTGATGGTCGAGAAGGAGGGCGGCTTCAAGCCCGACGTCTGGCTGCTCGCCGATGCCGGCTATTCGACCTATTCGACGCTGATCGAGACCATGGCCGATACTGTCGCGAAGAAGCCCGAGGTGGTGAAGTGCTTCGTCGATGGCTCGATCAAGGGCTGGTACAATTTCCTTTACGGCGACAACAGCGCCGCGAAGGAGAAGATCAAGAAGGACAACCCCGACATGACCGACGAGCAGCTCGCCTTCGGCATCAGCCAGCTGAAGGAGAAGGGGATCGTCGATTCGGGGGATGCGCTTGAGAAGGGCATCGGGGTGATCACCGACGCCCATGTGAAGGACTTCTTCGACAAGATGGTCGCGGCCGGGGTCGTGCCCGGCGATCTCGACTACAAGGCCGCCTATACCACCGATTTCGTCGGCGCAGGCGTCGGCCTTGATCTGAAGAAGTGATCTTCCCGGGGCGGGCCTATGGTGGCCCGCCCGAACCTTTTCCGAGACGAGGCACCGATGGTGGTGACCTGGCGCAAGCCGAAACCGCTGGGCAAGCGGGCGAAACTTCTGGAGATGGCCGCGGTCGACAAGGCCTTCGCCGGGGGCACGCTGGCGCTCAGGGAGATGAACCTGACCGTGAACGAGGGCGATTTCATCTCGCTTCTCGGGCCTTCGGGCTGCGGCAAGTCGACGGCGCTGCGGCTGATTGCCGGGCTGATGCATCCGACGCGCGGGCAGATCCGCTGGGAGGGCGGCGAGGCCGAGATCGGCGTCGTCTTCCAGGAGCCGACGCTGATGCCCTGGGCGACGGTCGAGCAGAACGTCTATCTGCCCTTCCGCCTGAAGGGGCAGAGCTTCGTGCAGGTGCGCGACGACATCCACCTGGCGCTGAAGCTGGTCGGGCTCGAGGCCTTCGCGAAATCCTATCCGCGCGAGCTCTCGGGCGGGATGAAGATGCGGGTCTCGATCGCGCGGGCGATGGTGACGCGGCCGCGACTGATCCTGATGGACGAGCCCTTCGCCGCACTGGACGAGATCACCCGCCACAAGCTGAACAAGGATCTGCTCGAGCTGAAGGAAAAGATCGCTTCGACGGTGATCTTCGTCACCCATTCGGTGTTCGAATCGGTGTTTCTGAGCGACCGCATCGTGGTGATGGCGGCCCGGCCCGGCCGGGTCTCGACCGAGCTGACCGTCGATGCGCCCTATCCGCGCGGCGAGGATTTCCGCACCTCGGCCGATTATGCCGCGCTGTGCCGCACCGCCTCGGATGCGCTCCATGCCGCGATGGGAGAGACCGCATGAGCCTTGCCGATCCCGCCCTCGAGCTGACCGCGCCGGTCGATGCCGACGAGCTGGCCCGCGCCCGCGCCCGGCGGCGCGAGCGGGTGCTGCGCTGGCTGCTGCCGAGCATCACCGTGGTGCTGCTGATCGTGCTGTGGGACCGCATCGTCGTCTGGAACGAGATCCCGCATTACATCCTGCCGGGGCCCGGCCTTGTTGCGCAAACGCTGGTCAAGGACGCGCCGATCCTGCTGCCGGCGCTTGGCGTCACGCAGCAGATCACGCTGATGGCGCTTGCGGTCGCGGTGCTGGGCGGCGTGGGGCTTGCGGTGCTCTTCAGTCTCAGCCGCTGGGCCGAGATGTGTTTCTACCCCTTCGCGGTGATCTTGCAGGTCACCCCGGTCGTCTCGATCGCGCCGCTGATCTTCATCTATGTCGACAACCGGCTGGCGGGGCTCTTGCTCTGCGCCTGGATCGTCGCCTTCTTCCCGATCCTGTCGAACACCACGCTCGGGCTGAATTCGACCGACCACAATTTGCGCGACCTCTACCGGATCTATGGCGCCACCCGCTGGCAGCGGCTGCGCTATCTGCAGATCCCGACGGCGCTGCCCTATTTCCTTGGCGGGCTGCGCATCGCCGGCGGGCTGAGCCTGATTGGTGCGGTGGTGGCGGAATATGTCGCGGGCACCGGCGGCATCGGCTCGGGCCTGGCCTTCCGCATCCTCGAGGCGGGATACCGGCTGAACATCCCGCGGATGTTCGCGGCGCTCGCCCTCATTGCGCTGACCGGCGTCGTCATCTTCGCGGTGCTGAGCCTGGTGACGCACCTGATGCTTCACAAATGGCACGAGAGTGCCATCAAACGGGAGAATTGATGGATTTTTGCGTTCTGCCCAGCGGCACGTATCGTCTGATCAATCTGAAAACCCCGGCCTGCCTCCTCGGACAAGAGGGCGACCTCGCCCAGATCGACCTGGCCATCTCGGATGGCCGGATCGTCGCGGCGGTGCCGCCCGACGCGCCTGTGGTGGACATGGCCGGCAAGATGGTTTTTCCGGCCTTCGTCGACATGCACACGCATCTCGACAAGGGCCATATCTGGCCGCGCGCGGCGAACCCCGACGGCACGTTCGAGGGGGCGCTGGCCACCGTCGGCGCCGACCGGGTGGCGAACTGGTCGGCCGAGGACGTGCGCGCGCGGATGGAGTTTGCGCTGCGCTGTGCCTGGGCGCATGGCACGCGCGCGGTCCGCACCCATCTCGACAGCCTCGCGCCGCAGGACGCAATCTCCTTCCCGGTCTTCGCCGAGCTGCGCGAGGACTGGGCGGGCCGGATCGCGCTGCAGGGCGCATGCCTCGTGCCGATCGACAGCGTCGAGGAGGGCGGCCCCTTCGGCCGCACCGCGGCGATCGTCGCAGGTTCGGGCGGCGTGCTCGGCGCCGTCACCTATCCGGTCCCCGACCTGCGCCGGCGGCTGCGGGTGTTCTTCGACCACGCGGCGCGGCGCGGGCTGCAGGCCGACTTCCACGTCGACGAGACCGGCGATGCCTCGGTCGCGACGCTGAAGGTGATCGCCGAGGTGGCGCTGGAGGTGGGCTTCGACGCGCCGGTGACGGTGGGGCATTGCTGCTCGCTCGCCGTGCAGCCCGAGGCCGAGGCGGCGCGCACGCTCGACCTTGTGGCCAGGGCCGGGCTGAACGTCGTCAGCCTGCCGATGTGCAACATGTATCTGCAGGACCGCACGCCCGGCCGCACGCCGCGCTGGCGCGGGGTGACGCTGGTGCACGAGATGGCGGCGCGCGGCATCAATGTCAGCTTTGCCTCCGACAACACCCGCGATCCGTTCTATGCCTATGGCGATCTCGACATGATCGAGGTGATGCGCGAGGCGACGCGGATCTCGCATCTCGACCACGCGGGCACCGACTGGCCGCGCGCCTTCACCGCGAACCCCGCCCGCGCCTGCGGCATTGACGCGCCCTCGCTTGCCCCGGGCGCGCCCGCCGATCTGGTGATCTGCCGCGCCCGCAGCTGGACCGAGCTCTTCGCCCGCCCGCAGGCCGACCGCATCGTGCTGCGCGCCGGCCGGCAGATCGACCGCACCCTTCCCGATTATTCCGAACTCGACGGACTGATGACATGAACATTGATGCTGCAAAGGCCGCGCTCGCCGATCTCGAGCTTGACGACAATCCCGCCTCGATCCGCTCGAAAAGCCGGGATTTCTTCTGGTATTCGCCGGTGCTGAAGGCGCGGCTCGATCACGTCGTCGCCGATTTCGTCGTCTCGCCGCGCGACGAGGCCGAGGTGATCGAGGTGCTGCGGACCTGTTACGCCCATGACGTGCCGGTCACCGTGCGCGGCGCCGGCACCGGCAATTACGGTCAGGCGATGCCGCTGGCGGGCGGCTGCGTGATGCATCTGAAGAACATGAACCGGATCCGCGAGATCGCCCCCGGCCGGGTGGTGGCGGAACCGGGCATCGTGATCCGCGACCTCGATGCGCAGACGAAGGCGCAGTCCGGGCAGGAGCTGCGGATGATGCCCTCGACCGCCGCCACGGCGACGCTCGGCGGTTTCATCGCCGGCGGCTCGGGTGGCGTGGGCTCGGTGCGTTGGGGCGCGCTGCGCGATCTGGGCAATATCCTGCGGCTGCGCGTGGTCTCGATGGAGGCCGAACCGCAGATCCACGAATTCACCGGCGAGGAGCTGCACCGGGTCAGCCACGCCTATGGCACGAACGGCATCATCACCGAGATCGAGATGCCGCTCGCCCCGGCCTATGACTGGGTCTCGACCGTTCTGACCTTCCCCGATTTCGCCGAGGCCGCGCGCTTTGGCGCCGAACTCGCGGCCGAGGACGGGATTCTGGTCAAGCTCGTCACCGTCTGCGAGGCGCCGATCGCTGCGCAGTACTTCCAGCGCTTCAAGGGCCATGTCGACGCGGGCGACACCACCTTGCAGCTGATGGTCGCGCCGCAGTCGATGCCGGCGCTCGAGACCTTCCTCGCGCGCTGGCCGGCGGGCCGGATGATCTTCCGCTCGGACGCGAACGACTGGAGCCGCGACCCGGGCGTCGCCTATGAATACGGCTGGAACCACACCACGCTGCGCGCGCTGAAGGTCGATCCCGACATCACCTATCTGCAGGTGCGCTATCATGGCGCCGATTTCCTCGAGGTGATCGAGGCGGTCCGTGCCCGTTTCGGCGCCGAGCTGATGCAGCACCTCGAGGTGATGCGCGAGCATGGCCAGGTGATCTATGCCGGGCTGACCATGGTGCGGTTCACCACCGAGGAACGGCTCGAGGAGATCGTGCGCGAGCACGAGGAGATGGGCGCGATGATCTTCAACCCGCACCGCTACACGCTGGAAGAAGGCGGGCGGCAGTCGGCCGACGCGCGCCAGCTTGCCTTCAAGCGCGAGGCGGATCCGAAGGGACTTCTGAACCCCGGCAAGATGATCGCCTGGGACGTGCCGGACTGGGGCTACGAGACGATCTATGCCTATGCCGGGATGAGGGCGGCGGAATGACCGGCGCCGGCACCTGCGGCAGGGGGCAGAGTGAGGAGTTGGGCCAAGAAAAAGCCGCTCTGCCTTTCCTTGGAAAAATACTCCCGCCGGAGGCGTCCGCGGGCGGGGCCGGGAGCGGAGGGCG
Organism: Paenirhodobacter huangdaonensis; assembly: GCF_004022465.1. Taxonomy (NCBI): domain Bacteria; kingdom Pseudomonadati; phylum Pseudomonadota; class Alphaproteobacteria; order Rhodobacterales; genus Paenirhodobacter; species Paenirhodobacter huangdaonensis. The sequence goes on from NZ_SAVA01000004.1 coordinate 362,607, forward strand.
GGGATGACGCGCGCGCTGGTCCTTTTCGCCCATCCCTGCGCCGAAAGCTTCTCGGCGGCGCTGCACCGGCACGTGTGCGATACGCTTTCGGCGCGGGGCTGGCAGGTCGACGATTGCGATCTCTACGCCGAGGGCTTTGCGCCGGTGCTGAGCGCGGCCGAGCGGCGCGGCTATCACGACATCGGGCCGAACCTCGATCCGGTGGCGGGTCACGTTGCGCGGCTGCGCGCCGCCGAGGCGCTGGTGCTGGTGTTCCCGGTCTGGAACATGGGCTATCCGGCGATCCTGAAGGGGTTTCTCGACCGGGTGTTCCTGCCCGGCGTGTCGTTTCGGATGGAGAACGGCCAGACCGTGCCGAACCTCACCCATATCCGCCGGCTTGCCGCGGTGACGACCTATGGCGGCTCGCGCTGGCGCACCTTTCTGGCGGGCGATCCGCCGCGTCGGCTGGTCACCCGCCATCTGCGCTACATCACCCGGCCCGAGCGTTTCCGCTTCCTCGCGTTGCATGACATGAACCGCGTGACCGAGGCCGGGCGCGCGGCCTTCCTGACCCGCGTCGGCCGCGCGATGGAGGCGTTCTGATGCGCGCGCTTGTCGTCTATTGTCACCCGCGCGCCGACAGCTTCAACGCCGCCGTGCGCGACGTGGTGCTGGAAAAGCTGGCCGCCGCCGGGGCCGAGACCCGGCTGATCGACCTTTACGCCGAGGGCTTCGAGCCGGTGATGTCGGGGCCCGAGAACGCCGCCTATCTCGACCTGACGATCGGCACCGATCACATGGCCGCTCATGTCGCGGCGATCCGCTGGTGCGACACGCTGATCTTCGTCTATCCGACCTGGTGGTACGGGCTGCCGGCGATGCTGAAGGGGTGGCTCGACCGGGTGCTGCTGCCGGACGTGGCCTTCCTGATGCCCGAGGGCGAGAACGGCACGATCCGCCCGGGGCTGCGCCACATCACCCGGCTTGGCGTCTTCACCACCGGCGGCGCCTCGCGGCTGCTGACCTTCTTCGTCGGAGCGCCGGGGCGACGCACGCTGCTGCGCGGGCTTGGGCTCTTGTGCAAGCCCGGCAAGCGCACCGCCTTCGCCATGCATTACCTGATGGACAGTTCCACCCCGAAAACCCGCGCGCGGCACCTGCAACGGGTCGCGCGCCAGATGGACCGGCTGATCGGGCCGGTGCCGCAACGACAGGAGGTCAAGGCATGACCCACCACGACTGGGCGTTCCACCGCGCGCCCGCTTTCAAGGGGCTCGATCCGATGACGACCGTCGCGATCCTGCCCACCGCCGCGATCGAGCAGCACGGGCCGCATCTGCCGGTGGGCACCGATACGCTGATCATGGAGGGGATGCTCGCCGAGCTGCGCCGGCAGCTCGATGCCGCGCCCGATGCGCCCGCGGTGCGGATCCTGCCGGTGCAGGCGGTGGGCAAGTCGAACGAGCATCTGTGGGCGCCCGGCACCGCCACGCTGAGCGCCGAGACGGCGCTGAGCGCATGGGTCGAGATCGGGCTTTCGGTGGCGCGGGCGGGGATCCGCAAGATCGTGCTGGTGAACAGCCATGGCGGCAACCTTGACCTGGTGTCGATCCTGTCGCGCGAGCTGCGGGTGCGGGCGGGGATGTTCGCGGTGAAATGCCAGTGGACCGCCTTCGGCCATCCCGAGGGGATGTATCCGGCGAAGGAGCTGGCCTATGGCATCCATGGCGGCGATGTCGAGACCTCGCTGATGCTGGCCTTCAACCCGGAGACCGTGGACATGGGCGCGGCGCAGGATTTCGCCTCGAGCGCCGAGACCGGGCTGATCTCGCCGGTGGGGCCGATCTCCTATGGCTGGATCGCCTCCGATGTGAACCCGCTCGGCGCCGTTGGCAATGCCGCCGCGGCGACGGCGGGGAAGGGCCGGGCGACGGCCGCGCATCAGGTGGCAGGTTTTGTCGAGCTGTTGCGCAAGGTGGCGGCGCAGCCGCTCGACGGGTTCGCGCCGGTTGCCGGGTGACGCGCGCCGGGGGCTTCGCGCCCCCGGACCCCGCGAGGTATTTGCGGCAAGATGAAAGCCGGGCCGTCAGGCGCGGCGAGGGCCGGTCAGGCGAGGTGATCGGGCAGGGTGAGGCCCTTCAGCACCTCGGCGGCGGGCATCGGGCGTTTGCCCTCGCGCTGCGCCTCGAGCACCTCGAGGGCACCAGTGCCGCAGGCCACGGTGAAGCCGCCGAGCACCTGTCCGGGCGTGCCGCTGCCGGGCGCCGGGGCGGCGCGCAGCAGTTTCAGCCGTTCCTCGCCCGCAAGGCACCACGCGCCCGGGAAGGGGGAAAGGCCGTTCACCTGGTGCACGAGCTCCGCCGCCGGGCGGGACCAGTCGATCCGCGCCTCGGCCTTGTCGATCTTCGCCGCATAGGTGACGCCCGTTTCGGGCTGCGGCTCGGGGCTGAGGGTATCGAGCCGGTCGAGCGCCTCGAGGATCAGCGTGGCGCCCATCTCGCTCAGCCGGTCGTGCAGCGCGCCGGTGGTCTCGGTTGCGCCGATCGGGGTGGTGGCGCGCAGCAGAACCGGGCCGGTGTCGAGCCCCGCCTCCATCTGCATGATGCACAGCCCGGTCTCGGCATCGCCCGCCATGATCGCGCGGTGGATCGGCGCGGCACCGCGCCAGCGCGGCAGGAGCGAGGCGTGGATGTTCAGGCAGCCGTGCCGCGGCGCGTCAAGCAGCGCCTGCGGCAGGATCAGCCCGTAGGCCACCACCACCGCGACATCGGCCCCGAGCGCGGCGAAGGCGGCGCGGTCTTCCTCGGCACGGAAGTTGCGCGGCGTGCGCACCGGCAGGCCGAGCTCGAGCGCCTTCATGTGCACCGGCGTCGGGCGGTCCTTCTTGCCGCGGCCGGCGGGGCGGGGCGGCTGCGAATAGACCGCGACCACCTGATGATGCGCCGCCAGCGCCGCGAGCACCGGCACGGAAAACTCGGGCGTGCCCATGAAGACGACGCGCATCGGCTTACCTCCGGGTGAGTTTCGCCGCTTTCTGCACCAGCATCTTGCGGCGCAGCGGTGAGAGATGGTCGAGATAGGTTTTGCCGTTCAGATGGTCGATCTGATGCTGCACCGAGGTCGCCCAGAGCCCGACGAAGTCGCGCTCCTCGGTCTCGCCCGCCTCGTTCAGGAAGCGCACGGTGACGGCGCGGGGCCGTTCGATCGTGGCGAAGACGCCGGGCAGGTTGGGCGAGGCCTCGTCGTGGCGGCGCAGCTGCACCGAGGCATGCAGCACCTCGGGGTTCGCCATCTTCACCGCCTGACCGCGCTTGTCCGAGGCATCGACGACGGCAAGCCGCAGCATGATGCCGATCTGCGGCGCGGCAAGGCCGACGCCCGGCATCGCCTCCATCGTCTCGACCATGTCGTCCCAGATCATCCGCACCGTCTCGGTCACCGCCGTCACCGGCTCGGCGGCCGTGTGCAGGCGGCGGTCCTCATAGGGAATGAAGGGGCGCACCGCCATCAGAGGATGCTCTGATCCTTCGCGGCGCGGGCGCGCTCGCGTTTCAGCTTTTCCATCTTGCGGGTGATCATCTGCCGCTTCAGGGGGCCGAGGTAGTCGATGAAGAGCTTGCCGTCGAGGTGGTCGTTCTCGTGCTGGGCGCAGGTGGCCCAGAGCCCGTCGAACTGCTCCTCGTGGATCTGCCCGTCAAGGCCGAGCCAGCGCATCCGCACCTCGCGCGGGCGGGTCACCTCGGCGTATTGATCGGGGATCGAGAGGCAGCCTTCCTCGTAGACGTTGGTCTCTTCCGAGGTCCAGGTGACCTCGGGGTTGAGCATCACCATCGGCGCCGGGGCGGTGGCCTTGTCCTTGACGCAATCCATCACGAAGAGGCGCTTGAGCACGCCGACCTGCGGCGCGGCAAGGCCGACGCCCGGGGCTTCATACATCGTGGCAAGCATGTCATCGGCAAGTTTGCGGATCTCGTCGTCGACGGTGACGACGGGGGCGCAATGCTTCTTGAGCCGGGGGTCGGGATGGATCAGGATCGGGCGCAGTGTCATGGCGTTGATGTAGGGGATGGCGCGACGCCGTGCAATGGCCTGGTGAAATCGGAAAAACGTTCCATGTTGATTGAAAATTCAGGGAATAATTCCCGATGAATTGATCTTCATCGGAACGTTGTGCTGCGATATTCATCCGGGAAGGACTAAAATTTCGACAGGAGCGTGAAGACATGACCCTTGCCCCCGACTTCGACGAGGTGATCGACCGCGTCGGCACCCATTCGGTGAAATGGGACTGCATGCAGGACCTTTACGGCGTGAGCCCCGAAGAGGGAATCGCAATGTGGGTGGCCGACATGGACTTTCGCCCGCCGGCCTGCGTGCAGGGCGCGCTCGAGACGATGGCGGCGCAGGGCGTCTATGGCTATTGGGGCGACAACCGCGCCTATCATGCGGCGATCGGCTGGTGGATGGCGCACCGGCACGGCTGGCAGGTCGAGCCCGAGTGGATCTTCACCACCCATGGGCTGGTGAACGGCACCGCGATCTGCGTTGACGCCTTCACCCAGCCGGGCGACGGCGTGGTGCTGATGACGCCGGTCTATCATGCCTTTGCGCGGGTGATCCGGGCGGCCGGGCGCACCGTCGTCGAATGTCCGCTGAAGCTGGTCGATGGCCGCTATCAGATGGATTTCGACGCCTGGGAGGGGATTGTCGACGGCCGGGCGAAGATGCTGATCCTGTGCTCGCCGCACAATCCGGGCGGGCGGGTCTGGACCGCCGAGGAGCTGCAGGCAACCGCCGAGTTCGCCCGCCGGCACGGGCTGGTGCTGGTTTCCGACGAGATCCACCATGATCTGGTGATGCCCGGGCAGCGCCACATTCCGATGGCGACGGCGACCGATTACCCGGTGGTGATGATGTCGGCGACGACCAAGACCTTCAACATCGCCGGCACCCATTCGGGCAATGTCATCATCGCCGATCCGGAGCTGCGGGCGCGGTTCGCGGGCCGGATGGCGGCGCTTGGCATTTCGCCGAACAGCTTCGGCCTGGCGATGGCGACGGCCGCCTACAGCCCCGAGGGGGCGGCCTGGCTCGACGCGCTGATCGCCTATCTCGACGGCAACCGGAAGATTTTCGACGAGGGGGTGAACGCGATTGCCGGGCTGCGCTCGATGCCGCTCGAGGCGACCTATCTCGCCTGGGTCGATTTTTCCGGCACCGGTATGAGCGACGCCGAGCTTGCCGCGCGCGTCGAGCAGGGCGCGAAGATCGCGGCGAATCACGGGCCGAGCTTTGGCGCCGGCGGCGAAGGCTGGATGCGCTTCAACCTTGCCACGCCGCGGCTGCGGGTGGAGCAGGCCGTCGCGCGGCTGCGGGCGGCGTTTTCCGACCTGCAGTGAGGCCTAGAGGCGGGGCAGAAGCCCCGCCGGCGCGCCCTCGTCGCGGACGAAATCGACGGGCGGGCGATCGGTCACCGGGGTCTCGCGCTTGATGGTGCAGATCAGCTCGCCCCCCTCGATCTCCGAGGCGACGATCAGGCAGGTCGCCAGATGGCGGCTGCCCTCATAAAGATCGACAAGCCCGCGCAGGGTGTGGATCTGTGCCGCATCAAGGGCGAAGCCGCCAGGCCAGCGCCGCAGCACCGGCCAGCTTTCCTCGCCCGCCCGGATCCGCAGTCGCGAGCGGCGCCGGCCGCCCTGTGTCGCCGCGCGCAACCCGGCGAGAAGCTCTTTTGGCAGAATCTCCATTTCCCCCTCCGGTGACCGTTCCCTGCCTCCAAGTCTGTGCAGGCGCTTGTAAAGATCAAGCGACGGTGCCGGCCGCAGCGCAGCATGTGCCCGAAATGTGACGCCCCGCGCACGGTTGCCCGACGGGCCGGCCGCCGCTACCGTCAGGGGGGTCTTTCCGGGAGTTTTCCGATGCGCCGCCTGTTCCTTGCCACCTGCCTTGCCCTCGCCGTTCCGGGGCTTGCCCGTGCCGCCGACTGCGGCGGCGATTTCGGCACTTTCGTCGCCGGGCTGAAGGCCGAGATGCGGGCCGGGGGGCTGAGCGCGGCGCAGGCCGACGCCTTCTTCCGCGGCGTGCGGCAGGACGCCCGGGTGCTGCGCGCCGACCGCGGGCAGGGCGTTTTCCGCAAGGATTTCCTTGCCTTTTCGGCCTCGGTCATCAGCCAGAACCGGCTGACGAACGGGGCGCGGATGGCGACGAAATATGCCACGGTCTTTGACCGGGCCGAGCGCAGCTATGGCGTGCCACGCGGCATTTTGCTGGCCTTCTGGGGGCTCGAGACTGATTTCGGCGCGGTGCAGGGCGATTTCAGCACCCGCGACGCGCTGGTGACGCTGGCGCATGACTGCCGCCGGCCCGACCTGTTCCGGCCGCAGGTTCTGGCCGCGGCGCGGCTTTCTGCGCGCGGCGATTTCGATCCGGCACGCAGCCGCGGGGCCTGGGCGGGCGAGATCGGCCAGGTGCAGATGCTGCCCGCCGATATTCTGGTCAACGGCGTCGACGGCGATGGCGACGGCCATGTCGATCTGAAGGGCTCGGTGCCCGATGCGTTGCTGTCGGGGGCGAAGATGATCGCCGGCATGGGCTGGCGCGCGGGCGAGCCCTGGATGCAGGAGATCATCGTGCCCGCGGATCTCGACTGGCGCCAGACCGGGCTGAACCACGCATTTTCGACCGCCGACTGGGCGCGGATGGGGGTGCGGGCGCGGACGGGCGCGCTGGCACCGGGGCAGGGCTCGGTGCTTCTGCCGATGGGGCGCAAGGGGCCGGCCTTCATGGTCTATCCGAATTTTCAGGTGCTCTTCGAGTGGAACAAGAGCTTCGTCTATGTCACCTCGGCCGCCTATTTCGCCACGCGCCTCGAGGGCGCGCCGCGGCTTGATCCGCGCACGCCCGAGCCGGGATTGAGCGCCGAGCAGATGAAGGCGCTGCAGGCGCGGCTGACGGCGCGCGGCCATGACGTCGGCAAGATCGACGGCATCCTTGGCGAGAAGACGCGCGAAGCGGTGCAGGCCGAGCAGGCCCGCCTCGGCCTGCCCGCCGACGCCTGGCCGACCGCCGCGCTGCTGAACCGGCTTTAATCCTCGCGGAAGGCGCGGTTGAAGTAATCGGCGAAGGGCTTCACCAGATAGCCGAGCGGCGAGCGCTCGCCGGTGCGGATATAGACCTCGACCGGCATGCCCGGCAGCAGCGTCAGCCCGCCGAGCTTCGCCAGCTCGCCCGGGTTCAGCATCACCTCGGCGCGGTAATAGGAGGCGCGCGTCGCCTCGTCGGTGATGGCGTCGGCCGAGATGTTGGTGACCTGGCCCAGAAGCTGCGGCGTGGTGCGGCTGGCAAAGGCCGAGAAGCGCAGCTGCACCGGCTGGCCGATCGAGACCTCGTCGATATGGATCGGCGAGATCCGCGCGGCGATGACCAGCGGCCGGTCCTGCGGCACGATGTAGAGCACCGGCTCGGCCGCCCGGATCACCGCGCGCGGCGTGGTGACGGTCATGCCGTAGACCACGCCCGAGACCGGCGCGCGCAGGTCGAGCCGCTCGATCTGCCCGCTCAGCGCGCGGCGCCGCTCGGCCAGTTCCAGCTCGCGATAGCCGATGTTGCGCAGTTCGGTCTCGGCATCCTCGCGCCGCTGCGAACTGAGCCGCAGGGTCTCGAGCTCGAGCTCGGTGATCCGGCCTTCGGCCTGGGCGCGCTGCGCCGTCAGCTCGCCGACCTGCCCCGCCAGATTTGCCGCCTCGCGCTCGAGGGCCAGCACCCGGCTCGATTGCGCCAGCCCCTTCGCCAAGAGGCTGCGCTGATCGGTCAGCTCCTGCCCGATCAGGTCCTGCTGGGTGGCAAGGGCGGTCAGCTGCGCGTCGATGCCGGCGATCTGCGACTGCGTCTGCTCGCGCCGCTTCGCCACCTGTTCGAGCGATTTCGTCAGCGTGGCGAGGCGGGCGTCAAACAGCCGCTGCTGGCCGTCGACCAGTTCGGCCACGTCCGGGTCGGCCTGTGCGGCGGCCAGAAGCTCGGGCGCGAAGCTGATCGCGGCGGCGTCGGCGCGCTCGGCCTCGAGCCGGCCGCGGCGCGCCAGAAGCTCGTAGAACTGGCCCTCGACGATGGCGTGCTCCGAGCGCAGCATCTCGCCGTCGAGGCGGATCAGCGTGTCGCCGGCCTGCACATGATCGCCGTCCTGGACGAGGATCGCGTCGACGACGCCGCCGTCCGGGTGCTGCACCACCTGGCGGCGCTGGTCGACCTCGATCTGACCGCTCGCCACGACGGCGCCGGCGATCGAGCTGAAGGTGCCCCAGGCGCCAAAGCCGCCGACGAGCACGAGCAGCGCGAGGAAGCCCGCGATCAGCGTGCCGCGGGCCGAGAGATGGGGAACATGCGGGGGCGGTTCGGGCGCCGGGGCGGGGGGCCCGGTCCTTGCCGGATGTGTCGGGATCGCCTTGCGCACCAGCGCCATCGAATCGGGCGTGCCGGTGGTGGCCGGGACGGGCGGCTTCGGGTCGGAGTTCGCGCCCTGCGTCATGCCACACCTCCGGGGCCGGACTTGCGGGTGATTTCGTTCGCGTTCTGCACCATCGCGCGCAGCACCTCCTCGCGCGGGCCGAAGGCGCGGCGCAGCCCGCCCTCGAGCATCAGGAGCGTGTCGCATTCCGCGATCGCCGCCGGCCGGTGCGCCATGATCAGCACCGCGCCGCCGGCGGCCTTCATGCTGCGCACCGCGGTGTTCAGCGCGAGGCTGCCCTCGTTGTCGAGGTTCGAGTTCGGCTCGTCGAGGATGAGCAGCACCGGGTGGCCGTAAAGCGCACGGGCGAGGCCGATGCGCTGGATCTGCCCGCCCGAGAGCCGGCCGCCGGCCTGATCGACGCGGGTGTCGTAGCCCTCGGGCAGGTCGAGGATCATCTGATGCGCCGCGGCGCGCCTGGCCGCCTCGACCACCTGTGCGGGGTCGGGGCGGGGCGACAGGCGGGCGATGTTCTCGGCGATCGTGCCGTCGAACAGCGTCACCCGCTGCGGCAGGTAGCCGATCAGCCCGCCGAGCACGTCGGGGTCGTATTGCTCGAGCGTGGCGCCATCGAGCCGGATCCAGCCGCCCGCCGGCCGCCACACCCCGCACAGCGCGCGGGCAAGTGTCGACTTGCCGGCGCCCGAGGGGCCGATCACCCCCATGGCCTGACCGGGTTCGAGCCGGAACGAGACCATGCGCAGCGTCGCGGCGGAATGGCCGGGCGGCACCACGGTGAGGTTGTTCGCCTCGAGCACGGCGCGCGGCCGCGGCAGCGGGGTGCGCAGGGTCTCGGCCGGGACCGAGCTGAGCAGCACCATCAGCCGGCCCCAGCCTTCGCGGGCGCGGGCGACGACCGACCAGCCGGTCACCGCCTGCTCGACCGGGGCGAGGGCGCGGCCCATCAGGATCGAGCCCGCGATCATCGCCCCCGCGGTCATCTCGCCGCGCAGCACGACGAAGGCGCCAAGCGCCAGCATCGCCGATTGCAGGAAGACGCGGAAGGTGCGGGTGAAGGTGGCAAAGCCGCCGCCGATGTCGGTGGCGCGCAGCGCGGCCTCTTCGGCGTGTGTGCGCGCCGCCTTCCAGCGCAGGAAGGAGGCGCGGCGCATGCCGAGCGCCTGCAACAGCTCTGATTCGTCGCGCAGATGGTCCGAGAGCCGGTCCGAGGCGATATGGGCGCCGGTCGCCTGCATCAGCGGCTGCATGGTCATCGACTGGTTGAGCAGGGTGACCGCGACCAGCAGCGCGCCGCCCGCAAGCGCGAGGAAGCCGAGCCAGGGATGGAAGAAGAAGATCGCGGCGAAGAAGATCGGCGACCAGGGCAGGTCGAAGAGGGCAAGGAACACCGGCGCCGAGAGCAGCTTGTGCACCGCGTCGAGGTCGCGCAGCGACGAGACCGCCACCGGGTCGTTCGGCGCGACCGCGTGGCGGCGCAGCGCCGCATCGAAGACCCGCGCCTCGAGCCGGGCCTGAAACTGCGCGCCGACCCGCGCCATGACGCGCGCGCGGACGTAATCAAGCACGCCCATCATCGCGAACAGGAAGACGACGAGGAGAAAGAGCGCGGTCAGCGTCTCGACCGAATGGGCGCCGAGGACGCGGTCATAGACCTGCAGCATGAACAGCGGCCCGGTCAGCATCAGCAGGTTGACGAAGGCCGAGAACAGGCCGACGGACCAGATCAGCGCGTTGCTTTCCGCCCGTGCGCCGCGCAGCTCTGCCCGGCCCTTCGCGAGTTCGTCGCGTTTCATCAGGATCCCCCTCCGGACATTCGGGGGCGCCCCCGAATCGGCGTTTCCCCGCCACAGTTCATTCAAATCGAGCCAGGTTTCCCGCTCGTGAACAGAAAAGCCGTTTCGGCGCCTTGTCTCAGCGATGCCACAACCTTAATTCTTGCCCCGTGGTTTACCCTTAAACGCGGCTGCGAGTCACCCTGGTTCGCTGCCGTCAGAGGGGAACGGAACGGGAGAACGGGATGGCCAGAGCACTTGGCGGCGCCGCTGTGGTGGTGCTCGCACTCGTCGGCTGCGCCGCGCAGAGCGAGTCGCCGACCGGGATCAACGATCCCTATGAAAAGACCAACCGGCAGATGCATGCCTTCAACAAGGGCGTCGACGAGGCGCTGTTCAAGGCCCGCCCGGGGCAGCCGCGCACGGTCGACAACGGTTTCGTGCGTTCGGTGTCGAACGTGGGCTCGAACCTCGGCCTGCCGGGCAAGGTGGTGAACTCGCTGCTGCAGGGGCGCCCGGAACCGGCGGTGAAGAACACCTTCCGCTTCCTGATCAATTCGACGATCGGGCTGGGCGGTGTCTTCGATCCGGCGGGCTCGTCCTTCTCGCTGCCCGAGACCGACACCGATTTCGGCGAGACGCTTGCGGTGTGGGGGGTGCGCGAGGGCGCCTATGTCGAACTGCCGGTCTTCGGCCCCTCGACCGAACGCGATGCGGTCGGCACCGTGGTCGACATCGCGATGAACCCGGTGGGGCAGGTGCTGAAAGGCGCCGATGCCGCCGCCGCCAGCACGGCGCGCGTCGCCGGCAAGGTGGCAGACCGCAAGATCCACGGCGATATCGTCGAATCCATCCTTTACGACAGTGCGGACAGCTACGCGCAGGCCCGCCTCCTCTATCTGCAGAACCGGCGTTACCAGTTGTCCGGACAGGAGTATAACGATGCCCAGGCATGGGATCCCTATGCTGACCCTTACCAGCAGCAGCAATGAACGCGGCCTGAGCCGGGCAGGGGGGCGCCGCGCCTTCCTGCGCGGTGGCGCCGCACTGGCGGCGGCCGTCATGCTGCCCGGCGCGGCTTTCGCGCTGAACGACACCCAGGCCCGTGCGCTGATCGGCAAGGCCGTCGACGACGTGAATTCGGCCATCGATTCGGGCAAGTCCGGGCCGGCGCTTTATGCCCTGTTCGAGAGCATCTTCGTGAAATACGCCGACGTGCCGACGATCGCGCGCTCGGCGCTCGGCGTTGCCTCGCGCTCGGCAAGCCCGGCGCAGATGGCGGCTTTCACCACCGCCTTCCGCGGCTATATCTCGCGCAAATACGGCAAGCGTTTCCGCGAGTTCATCGGCGCCCGCTTCGAGGTTGCCGAGGCGCGCCAGGTCAAGACCTTCTACGAGGTGAAGACGGTTGCCTACCTGCGCGGCCAGTCGCCCTTCGAGGTGCTGTGGCAGGTTTCGGACAAGTCCGGCAAGGATCTGTTCTTCAACATCATCATCGAGGGCGTGAACATGCTCGCGGCCGAACGCACCGAGATCGGCTCGATGCTCGACGCGCGGCGCGGTGACGTGAACGCGCTGATCGCCGATCTGAAGACGGCCGGCTGATCGGCCCAGCCGACGCATGAAAAAGGCGCGGTCCCGCAAGGGGCCGCGCCTTTCGCTTGCCGGGGCTGCCGCACTCAGTACAGCGAGTGCAGCAGAGATTCGATCTTGTCGCCAAGGGTTTCCGTCTTCTGCGGTTCGGGGCGGACGAGTTCGCCATTCACCACCGGCACGCCGCCCTCGGGGATCGGGCCGCCCTCGGTCCAGGGGGCCTGCGGCGCGCCCTGCGCAACGGGCTGGTTGCGCCATTCCGCCGGATCGGCCTTCGGCAGCGGCGTCGAGGGGACGTCGGCCTCGACCCGGGCCATCACCTCGTGCCAGATCTCGGCCGGCAGGCCGCCGCCGGTGACGCCGGAAAGCGGGCGGTTGTCGTCGTAGCCCATCCAGACGCCGGTGACGTAATCGGCGGTGAAGCCGATGAACCAGGCGTCGCGCGCCGATTGCGTGGTGCCGGTCTTGCCGGCGACCTCGTGCCCGTCGAGCCGGGCGCGCCGGCTGGTGCCCTGTTCGACGCCCTGGAACATCATCCACATCAGCTCGCGCGCGGCCTTTTCCGAGATCACCCGCTCGCCCATGCCGCCGCCGGCCCCGAAAAGCGGCTCGGCATCGCCCTTCAGCCGCAGCTCGGTCAGGCCGTAGGGTTTCACCGAGGAGCCGCCGTTCAGGATGCCGGCATAGGAGCCGGTCATCTCGAGCAGCGTCGATTCGGAGACGCCGAGCACCACCGCCGGCCCCGCCGCGAGGTCCGAGGCGAAGCCGAAGTCGGTGGCGACCTTGCGCACCGCATCGAAGCCCACGGCCTGGCCCACCCGCACGGTGGCGGTGTTGATCGATTCGGCGAGGGCCTTCCACAGCGGGATCTCGCCCAGATACTTGTTGGTGTAGTTCTTCGGCGACCACGGGCCCGAGCCCTTGACGTTGATCGTCAGCGGGCCGTCGAGAATGGGGGTGTCGGGGGTCCAGCCCATGTCGAGCGCCGCGGCATAGACGAAGGGCTTGAAGGTGGAGCCGGTCTGCCGCTTCGCCTGGGTGGCGCGGTTGAAGGCGCCCGAGACCTTGGTCTTGCGCCCGCCCACCATCGCCCGCACCGCCCCGTCCGAGGACATCACGACGATCGCCGCCTCGGCGGAGGACCCGTCCTTGACCTTGGTGTCGAAGACCGCGGCGAGGGCCTCCTCGGCCTTGCGCTGCAGGCTCTGGTCGAGCGTGGTGCGGATCACCACGTCCTCGGTGGTGTCCTTCGACAGGAAGTCGGGGATCGTGTCCATCACCCAGTCGGCGAAATAGCCGCCGGCGCGCGCCTGTGCCGCCTCGGAGAGCGTGGCCGGGTTGTCGCGCGCCTGCGCCCAGTCCTTGTCATTCAGGACGCCCTGCTCGTGCATCAGCGCAAGCACCATCCCCGCCCGCTCCTGCGAGCGTTTCAGGTTCGAGGTGGGGGCGTAATAGGAGGGCGCCTTCAGCAGCCCGGCAAGCATGGCCGCCTGTTGCGGGGTGACATTCGCGGCGGAGGTGCCGAAGTAGCGCTGCGCCGCCGCCTCGAAGCCGCGCGCGCCGGCGCCGAGATAGGCGCGGTTGAGGTAGATCGTCAGGATCTGGTTCTTGGAATACTTGAATTCCATCGCCAGGGCGAAGGGGATCTCCTTGATCTTGCGCTTCACCCCGCCCGAACGGCAGTCGTCCTCGTAGGCAGCTTCGGTCTTCCAGCGCTGCGGGTCATAGGCGACGCCGAGGCAGAGCAGTTTTGCCACCTGCTGGGTGATCGTCGAGCCGCCGTTGCCCTCGAGCGGGCCGCGCCCCTCGCGCAGGTTGATCGCGATCGCCGAGGCGATGCCGCGGGGCGAGACGCCGAAATGCTTGTAAAAGCGGCGGTCCTCGGTGGCGATGATGGCGTTGCGCAGGTAGGGCGAGACATTCTCGGCAGTGATCTGGCCGCCGAAGGTCTCGCCGCGCCAGGCGAAGACCTCGCCGCCGCGGTCGAGAAGGGTGACCGAGCCGCGGTTGCGGCCGTCGAGCAGCGCCGTGTACTCGGGCAGCTGCGAGTAGAAGTAGAAGGTGGCAAGCCCGACGATCAGCGCGATCACCGCGCCGACCCGCCAGGCGGTGCCCCAGACCACGCGCCAGATGAAATGCGCAAAACCGTAAAGCGCAGTGCGGATCGGCCCGCGCCGGCGCGGCGGCCGGGGGGCGGAAGAGCCGTGAGACTTCTGCGACGGGGCGGGTTTCGGCGTGGCCTTCGCGGCGGGGGCTGCCCCCGTCGGATACCGTTTGTCTGCCATCAGCGGCCCGCGCCGCCCGCCTGTTCCTGCCATTGTTTCGCCTGCTGCCTGCCTTTCGGAGCAGGTTACATGGATGCTTTCCGCTTGTGGAGCAACAAGCATTCACGATTCGGTTTTTGTGGCGATTAAATTTTAACCAGAATGCCTGATTTATGTGACTTTCGGGCACAAAGCACGGGAAGGACGCCGCGGCCGATGCGCGCTTCGCTTGTCTGGAAGGGGGGGAAAAGGCCTTCTGCTGGCGTGCGGTGCCCTCGCTGGCATCGGGGCTGCGGACCATAGGAAGGGAAATCCAGTGAAACTGATCATTGCAGCAGTCAAACCGTTCAAGCTCGAGGAGGTGCGCGAGGCGCTCACCGCCATCGGCGTGCGCGGCATGATGGTTACGGAAATCAAGGGTTTCGGCGCTCAGTCCGGCCACACCGAAATCTATCGCGGTGCGGAATATGCGGTGAACTTCGTGCCGAAGGTGAAGCTCGAGATCGTGGTCCCCGACAGCCTCGCCGACGAGGTCGTGGACACGATCCTGAAGTCGGCGAAGACCGACAAGATCGGTGACGGCAAGATCTTCGTCCTCGACGTGAACCAGGCGGTTCGCGTGCGCACCGGCGAAGCTGGCGACGACGCGCTGTAAGAAACGCTCAGGGGAAGTGAAACGATGAAAAACCTTACCAAGATTGCGGGTCTCGCCGCGGCGCTCGCAGCCGCAGCCGCCCTGCCGGCCTTCGCGCAGGATGCGGCGGCAGAAGCCGCGCCGGTCATCGACAAGGGCGACGTCGCCTGGATGATGATCTCCTCGGCGCTCGTGCTGTTCATGACGATCCCGGGCCTCGCGCTGTTCTACGGTGGCCTCGTGCGCACCAAGAACATGCTCTCGGTGCTGATGCAGTGCACCATGATCACCGCTGTCGTGATGATCATCTGGGTGCTCTACGGCTACTCCTTCGCCTTCGGCGGCGGCACCTCGCCGTTCTGGGGCGGCCTCGGCAAGCTCTTCCTGTCGGGCGTGACGATGGATTCGACCGCCGCGACCTTCACCGACGGCGTCGTGCTGCCGGAATATGTCTTCATCGCGTTCCAGATGACCTTCGCCGCGATCACCCCGGCGCTGTTCATCGGCGCCTTCGCCGAGCGCATCAAGTTCTCGGCCGTGATCCTGTTCACCATCCTCTGGGTGACGGTGATCTACTTCCCGATCGCGCATATGGTGTGGGACGGCTCGGGCCTGATCTTCAACATGGGCGCCGTTGACTTCGCCGGCGGCACCGTGGTCCACATCAACGCCGGGATCACCGCGCTTGTTGCCGCGCTCGTCATCGGCCCGCGCATCGGCCTGGGCAAGGACATGATGGCGCCGCACTCGATGACGCTGACGATGACCGGCGCCGCGATGCTGTGGGTTGGCTGGTTCGGCTTCAACGCCGGTTCGAACCTCGAAGCGACCGCCGGCGCGACGCTTGCGATGCTGAACACCTTCGTGTGCACCGCCGCTGCGATCGTCAGCTGGGGCCTCGTCGAGACCCTGACCCGCGGCAAGGCCTCGGGCCTCGGCGCCGCCTCGGGCATGGTTGCCGGCCTCGTCGCCATCACCCCGGCCTGCGGCACCACCGGCCCGGTCGGCGCGATCGTCCTCGGCCTCGCCGTCTCGCCGGTCTGCTACTTCTTCGTCACCACGGTGAAGTCGAAGTTCGGCTATGACGACAGCCTCGACGTCTTCGGCGTGCACGGCATCGGCGGCATCATCGGCGCCATCGCCACCGGCATCCTGATGGCTCCGGGCCTTGGCGGCACGGGCGGCGACGACTTCGCGATGGGGGCTCAGGTCCTGATCCAGATCAAGGCCGTCATCATCACCCTGCTGTGGTCGGGCATCGGCTCGCTGATCCTGCTCTACATCGTCAAGGCGATCACCGGTCTGCGCGTCTCGGTCGATGACGAACGTCAGGGCCTCGACCTCACCACCCACGGCGAAAGCGCCTATCACTCGTAAGAGCGATGTCCCGCGAAAGTGGGAGGGACGAGCGAAACTGGAAAGGCCCGGGGGAACCCCCGGGCCTTTTGCCTTGCGTGGATGCGGGCGCTCAGTCGGCGTGGATCGTCGCCGCCTCGCCCGCCTCGCTCAGCCCCGGGCGGCGCAGCAGCAGCACCAGCGGCACGGCGGCAAGGGTGACCCACATCATCGCCTTGAAGTCGTCGAGATAGCCCACCATCGCCGCCTGCTGGGTGACGAGCTGGTTGACGATCGTCCAGACCGCGCCGTCTCCGTATTTCAGCGTCAGCATCTTCAGCGCGCCGGCCAGCGGCCCGTTCGTCAGCTGCGTGAAGTCCGGATCGAGCGCCGAGACCTTCTGCACCAGCTCGGTGTGGTTGATCTGGGTGTTGCGGGTCAGCAGCAGCGTCACCACCGAGATCCCGATCGAGGAGCCGATGTTGCGCACGAGGCTGTAGAGCGCCGTCGCATCGCCGCGGAAGCGCGCCTCGATCGTGGCGAAGGAAACGGTCGAGAGCGGCACGAAGACGAGGCCGAGCCCGAAGCCCTGCACGAGGCCCGAGATCACCACCAGCCGCGCGTCCATCTGCGGGCCGAAGCCGGTCATGATGTCGAGCGAGAGCGCGGTGAGCAGCAGCCCCGCCACCACCAGAAGGCGTGCGTCGAGCACCCGCAGCAGCTTGCCCGCCGCCATCATCGTGATCATCGTGCCGACGCCGCGTGGCGCCATCACCATGCCCACAGTGATCACCGGATAGCCGAAGAGACCGGACAGCATCGGCGGCAGCAGTGCCAGCGAGGCGAGCAGGATGATGCCGACGATGAAGATGAACACGAGCCCGGTGGCGAAGTTGCGGTCAAGGAACATCCGCGGGTCGAGGAACGGGTGCTCGGCGCCGATGATCCAGACCACGAAGACCCAGAATCCCGAGAGCGCGATGGCGAACTCGATCCAGATCTCGGCCGAGTTGAACCAGTCGACCTCGCCGCCGCGGTCGAGCATCAGCTGCAGCGCGCCAACCCCGATGCCGAGTGCCGCGAAGCCGAAGAAATCGAACTGCCGCAGCCGCCGGCCCATCTCGGGCAGGTAGGCCATGCAGCCCGCGAGCGCCACCGCCCCGAGCGGCACGTTGATGTAGAACACCCACCGCCAGTTGAAGGTCTCGGTCAGATAGCCGCCGAGGGTGGGGCCGATGATCGGGCCGACCATGATCCCCGCGCCCCACATCGCCATCGCCGAGCCGTGCTTTTCCTTCGGGTTGATGTCGAGCAGGAAGGTCTGGCTGAGCGGCACGATCGCGGCGCCGAAGACGCCCTGCGCCATGCGGAACAGCACCATCGTCTCGAGGCTCCAGGCGATGCCGCACAGCATCGAGGTGAGGATGAAGCCCGCCACCGAGGCGACGAAGATCTCCTTGCGGCCGAAGCGCTCCGACATCCAGCCCGACAGCGGCGTGACGATCGCCGCGGCGACGATGTAGGAGGTCAGCACCCAGTTGATCGTGTCCGAGGACGCGCCGAGGTCGGCGCGCATCGACGGCAGGGCGACGTTCGCGATCGTGGTGTCGAGCACCTGCATGATCGTCGCGAGCATCAGCGAGAGGGTGATCAGCCCGTGATGCTTGACCTCGCCCGGGGCGGAGACGACGGCGGCCGGCATGGCTTACTTCTCCGCCGTCGCGCCATGCGCGAAGAACGACCCGAAACGGGTCTCGGCCTTGGTGTCGACGGTGACCGAGGCGGAGAGACCCGAGCGCAGGCCGTTCAGATCCGAGCCCTCGGCAAGCCGCAGCCGCACCGGCACGCGCTGCGTCACCTTCACCCAGTTGCCGGTGGCGTTCTGCGCCGGCAGGATCGAGAACTCGGCCCCGGTGCCCGCGCCCACGGATTCGACCGTGGCGGTGTAGCCGCGGTCCGGGAAGGTGTCGAACTCGACCTCCGCGGTCTGGCCCGGGCGCATCCCGCCGATCTGGGTTTCCTTGAAATTCGCCTCGATCCAGGTGTCGCCGGTTTCGACCAGCGAGAACAGCGTGGCGCCGGCGGTGACGAACTGGCCGGGCTTGAAGCTGTCGGCCCTGTAGATCACGCCGTCGGCCGGCGCCTTCACCGTGGTCAGCGACAGGTTGTAGGCCGCCTTGTCGCGCGCCACGATCGCCGCCTGCACGGTGGGGTGATCGTCGGTGGCGATCTCGGGGTCGCTGCCGAGCGCGGCAAGCGCCGCCTCGACGCCCTGCTGCGCGGCGGCGAGCGATTCACGGGCGGATTTCGCGTTGTGCCGCGCCGCGTCGAGCGCCGATTCGGTGCCGGCGCCGCGGCCGGTGATCTGCTGCTGCCGCTTCAGCTCGGAGTCGAGGTAGTCGACGCTGTCCTGTGCGACCTTCGCCTGGGCAAGCGAGACCCGGTAGGCGGCGCGCAGCTGCTCGACGCCGAGCCGCGCCTGCGACAGGGCCGCCTCGGCCTGGGCGAGGGCGAGCTTGTAGGGTTCGGGATCGACGCGGAACAGCTCCTGCCCGGCCTTCACCTGCGTGCTGTCGGCGACGAAGACCTCGGTCACGCGGCCCGACAGGTCCGAGGCGACCGAGATCCGCGCCTGGCGGACCGCGGCGTTCTCGGTGTTCTCGTAGCGCCCGGCATCGAGCCAGATCCAGGTGCCGCCGATCACCAGCGCCAGCGGCAGCGCGGCCATCAGCCATTTCTTCGGTTTTCTCTGAACGTTCTCAGCGGTCATCTTGCGCCTCGGGGCTGTCGGAAAGGTTGATGATGATCCGGCGCAGGGCGTCGGTCAGGGTGTCGAGCGCGCCGGGGGGCAGCCCGGCCAGCGCCTGTTCGTAAAGGTCATCGGCAATCTGCCGCGCGTTCTCGAAGGCGGCATGGGCCTTGGACTTCGCGACGACGAGCTTCACCCGGCGGTCGTTCGGGTCCGGTTCGCGCTCGACCCAGCCCGCCTCCTGCATCCGGTCGACGAGGCGCGAGACCGAGATCGGCTCGATTTCGAGGAACTCGGCCAGCCGTGCCTGCGACAGCGGCCCGCGCCGCAGCAGATGCACGAGGACGCGCCATTGCGCGGAGCTGAGGCCGAGCTCGGTGGCGCGCTGCTCGAACCGGCGGCGGATCGCGCGCGTGGCGTCGGTCAGCAGGAAGCCGAGGCTTTCATCGGGAATGGGGGGACTGGACATGCGACTCGCCTTCAGGAAGGTGAGCAGAGATATTATAAGCCTGCTTATCAAATCAAGGAAAATGCGCAAAAGAAATGCGCGGCGGCATCGCTGCCACCGCGCAGGGGATGTGCAAAAATGCGCCGGTTCAGACGCCGGCGGCGAGGATCGCGCGGGCCAGGACCGGCACTGATTTCGCGTTCAGCCCCGCCACGTTGAAGCGGGAATCGCCGACCATGTAGATGCCGTTTTCGGTGCGCATCTTCTCGACCTGCTCGGGCGTCGCGCCAAGGCGCGAGAACATGCCGCGGTGCCGGGCGAGAAAGTCGAAGCGGTCCGAGTTCGACAGCTGCCGCAGTTCGGCGGCGAGCTGCTCGCGCAGGCCCAGCATGCCGTTGCGCACTGCTTCGAGCTCGGTTTCCCATTCGGCGCGCAGCGTCGGGTCGGTCAGCACCATCGTCACCAGCCGCGCGCCGTGGTCGGGCGCGAAGGAATAGGTCTGCCGGTTCAGATAGGCGAGCGTGCCCTGCGTCATCTCCTTCGCCGCGGCGTCGGACAGCACCATCAGGCAGCCGGTGCGCTCGCGGTAGATGCCGAAGTTCTTCGAGCAGGAGGCGGCGATCATCACCTCGGGCAGGCGCGACGCGATCAGCCGGGTGCCGGTGGCATCGGCCTCGAGCCCGTCGCCGAAGCCCTGATAGGCGATGTCGACCATCGGGATCGCGCCGGTCTTCTCGAGCAGGTCGGCGACTGTCGCCCATTGCTCGATCGTCAGGTTGGCGCCGGTCGGGTTGTGGCAGCAGCCGTGCAGCAGCACCACGTCGCCCGCCTTCAGCCCGGCCAGGTCGGCCATCATCGCGGTGAAGTCGACGGCGCGGGTCTCGGCGTCGAAATAGCGATAGCTTTTGCGCGGCATGTGCATGAAGTCGAGGATCGACAGGTGGTTCGGCCAGGTCGGGTCCGAGGCCCAGACCGTGCAGTCGGGGTTGGCGATCCGCGCCAGCTCGAAGGCCATGCGCACGGCGCCGGTGCCGCCCACGGTCTGCAGCGCCGAAAGCCGATCCTTCGGATAGTCCGCGCCCAGCACCAGCCCCGCCATCGCGGCGTGGAAGGCGGGCTCACCCGCCAGCGCGGTGTAGGTCTTCGTCGTCTCGGTGTCCCAAAGCTGCTTTTCCGCCGCCTTGATCGCCCGCATCACCGGGGTGTGGCCCTCGGCATCCTTGTAGACGCCGACGCCGAGGTCGACCTTCTCGGGCCGGGGATCGGCGCGGAACATGCCCATCAGCGCGAGGATCTTGTCCTGCGACTGCGGCTTCAATGCGTTGAACATCATGCTTCTCCGGTTGCGACCTTGAGGTCGTTGTACATGCCCCATTCCGACCACGAGCCGTCATAGACGGACCAGTCGCGGTGGCCGATGCGTTCGAGCGCCAGCGCGAGGATCGAGGCCGAGACGCCCGAGCCGCAGGTGCAGATCACCGGCTTCGTGGTGTCGACCTGCGCCGCGGCGAACAGCGCGCGCAGCTCTTCGGGGGATTTCAGCCGGCCGTCGGCGGTGATCACCGTCTGCCAGGGCAGGTTCTTCGATCCCGGGATATGGCCCGAGCGCAGGCCCGGGCGCGGCTCCGGCGTGGCGCCGGTGAAGCGGTCATGGGCGCGGGCATCGACGATCTCCTGATCGCCGAGCTTTGCAGCATGGGCGACCTGGGTGACGTCCTTCACCAGGCTCGCCTGGCGCTGCACGGTGATGTGGCGATCGCGCATCACCGGCGGCAGATCCTCGATCTCGCGGCCCTCGGCGATCCATTTCGGCAGCCCGCCGTCCAGCACGGCGATGTCGCTCTTGCCCATCAGGCGGAACAGCCACCACACCCGCGGCGCCGAGAACACGCCGACCTGATCGTAGACCACCACCTGATGGCCGTCGCCCACGCCCATGGCGCGCATCCGCGAGATGAACTTCTCGACCGGCGGTGCCATGTGCGGCAGCGGCGAGCGGGTGTCGGAAATCTCGTCGATGTCGAAGAAGCGCGCGCCGGGGATATGGGCGGCGTCATAGCCCTTGCGGGCGTCGCGTTCGTCATCCGGCATGAACCAGGTGGCGTCGAGGATACGCAGGTCGGGGTCCTGCAGGTGGGCTGCCAGCCACTCGGTGGAAACCAGCGTCTTCGGATCGTCCATGGCCATCGCGCCCCTCCGTTTTCTCGGTCTTGTGCTTAGACTCAAGGGGGGCGCTGACGCAAGGCTGAAGGGGCCTTCAGCCGTCTGTGGGATGGGGAAAGCGGCTCAGCTGTTCTGTTTCAGCAGGCGCTGCTTTTGCCGGTTCCAGTCGCGCTTCGCCTCGGTTTCGCGCTTGTCGGCAAGCTTCTTGCCCTTGGCGATGCCAAGCAGCAGCTTCACCCGGCCCTTCTCGTTGAAATACATCTTCAGCGGCACGATGGTCATGCCCTCGCGCCCGGTGGCATTCCACAGCCGTGCGAGCTCGCGCTTCGAGACAAGGAGCTTGCGCCGGCGCCGCTCCTCATGGCCGAAGACGCCCGCCTCCTTGTAGGCGGCGATGTAGCCGTTGATCAGCCACAGCTCGCCCCCCTCGACCGAGGCATAGCTTTCGGCGATGTTCGACTGGCCGGTGCGCAGCGACTTCACCTCGGAGCCGGTCAGCATGATGCCGGCCTCGAGCGTGTCCTCGACGGCATAATGGTAACGGGCCTGCCGGTTCTCGGCGATCAGCTTGGAATTGGGGTCGGATTTCTGCGCCATGATCGCACCGAGATAGGCGAGGGGAGGGCATCTGTCCAGTGCGGCACGCGCGCCACTTGACCGGAACCGGGGCGCGGATGTAGCGCGAGGCCGGGGGGGACGGCGATGTTCATTCAGCTTTTCATCGGCTCGGTGATGATGCTTCTGACGGTGGTGATCGCCGCCTTCAGCGCCTGGGGCATGGAGTGGGCCTTCGCCCGCTCGCATTTCTGGCTGTTGCTCGAGCCGCACCGGCCGAAGCTGATGCTGGTGGTGCTGATCGCCGCATTCTGGGCGCTGGCGATGGTGACGGTCGGGGTGTGGATCTGGGCGCTGTGCTTCCGATCGCTCGGCATCTTCGTGACGATGGAGGCGGCGGTCTATTTCGCCCTCGTCTCCTACACCACGCTTGGCTACGGCGACATTCTTCTCACCCACGAATGGCGCATCCTCGGCGGCATGGCGGCGGCGAACGGGCTGCTGAACATCGGCCTGCTCACCGCGCTTCTGGTCGAGGCGCTGCGCCACGTCCGGCTGAGCCAGCTGCAGGCGCACCGCGCGCGCGATCTTTAAACGCGGTCACATGTGCGTCAGACCCGCTGGTTGCCGCCCGGCATCGCGCCATTTGCGCGTAACATGGGGGCAAACAGAGGAGGTGAGAAGATGCGCCGAAACCGCGACACGCAGCCGGGCTGGGCCGAGGTGACGCCCAGGGCCCTGTTCCTGAACCGCCGCGAGATCATTGCGGGCGCGCTTGCCGCTTCGGTCGCCGGGCCCGCCGCCGCGCGCATCGCCGCCGCGCCCTCGCCCTATTCGACGGAGGCGGCGCCGAACACGCTCGAGGAGATCACCTCCTACAACAACTTCTACGAATTCGGCTGGGACAAGGGCGACCCGAAGGCCCATGCCGGCGCGCTGACCACCGACCCCTGGTCGGTCGAGATCGGCGGTCTGGTCGAGAAGCCGGGCAGCTACGACCTGGCCGATGTGCTGAAGACCGCGGCCCCCGAGGAGCGGATCTATCGCTTCCGCTGCGTCGAGGCCTGGGCGATGGTGATTCCCTGGATCGGCTTTCCGCTTGCCGCGCTGCTGAACCGGGTCGGGGTGCAGCCCGGGGCGAAATACGTGGCCTTCGAGACGCTCTTGCGCCCGTCCGAGATGCCCGGCCAGCGCGGCCCCGGCATCGACTGGCCCTATGTCGAGGGGTTGCGGCTTGACGAGGCGATGCACCCGCTGACGATTCTGGCCTCGGGTCTTTATGGCGAGGAGCTGCCGAAGCAGAACGGCGCGCCGCTGCGGCTGGTGGTGCCGTGGAAATACGGCTTCAAGTCGATCAAGAGCCTGGTGAAGATCACCCTGACCGAGCGCGAGCCGCGCACCACCTGGAACGACCTGCAGCCGCGCGAATACGGTTTCTATGCCAATGTGAACCCGGCGGTCGACCATCCGCGCTGGAGCCAGGCGAGCGAGCGCCGGATCGGCGCCGGGCTGTTCGCGGCGCGCCAGCCGACCCTGCCCTTCAACGGCTATGGCGATCAGGTGGCCTCGCTCTACGCCGGCATGGACCTGCGGGCGAATTACTGATGATCGCCCGGCTGAACGCGACGCTGCGCCGGCTGCCGCCGGGGGCGGTCTATCTGCTCGGCCTGCTGCCGCTTGCCTGGATCGTCTGGCTGACGCTGTCGGGTGGCATCGGAGTCGATCCGGTGAAGGGGATCGAGCACCGTCTGGGCAAGGTCGGGCTGTGGTTCCTGGCGGGCGGGCTGACGATCACGCCGCTGCTGCGGCTGACCCGGCTGAACCTGATCCGCTATCGCCGCGCAATCGGGCTGCTCGCCTTCTTCTACATCGCGCTGCATCTCGTCGCCTGGGTCTGGCTCGACATGGGGCTGCTGTGGCGGCAGGCGGCGAGCGATCTGGTGAAGCGGCCCTATCTTGTCCTCGGCATCTCGGCCTTCGCGCTGCTGATCCCGCTGGCGCTGACCTCGAACGATGCGTCGGTGCGGCGGCTGCGGGCTGGCTGGCGGCGGCTGCATCGGCTCGTCTACCCGGCGGTGCTGCTCGGGGTGGCGCATTACCTGTGGCAGATGAAGGTGATCTCGCCCGAGGGCTGGACCTGGGCCGCGGCCGTGGCGGCGCTTCTGGCGCTGCGATTCCCGGGCCTGATCCGTCCGAGTCGGGGCTGAACGCCTCGGGGCGGGAGTTTTGTGTCGTTCTTCCGGGGTGTTCGCGCAACAATCTTGCAGGGGCAGGATTTGCCCGGATTTCCGCGTCTTGCCGTGTTCAGCGCCGCTCCAATGAAAGCAGGGGTTTTCGGCCTCCCGGCAAAAAATCCGCAGAAAAAATGAAAAAGTCTCTTGCGGAGTTTGTCGGTGATCCGTAAACAGCGCCTCACCGAAGCGGAACACACCGCGCCGGTCGCCGGAAGGCGCCGCAAGGCACTGGAAAGCAAGACGAAATTTGGAGATGGGTTGGCTAGCGGCGCCACGAAGATGGGGCGCAACTGGTTGATTTTGTTTCCGTGCTCTTTGAAATTGATAGATATCTGAAGAGATATGCGGGCGGTTTGGTCGAGATCGACGCGGACCGTAGCATATCGCTCACTAGGGGCAACCCGATGATGTGAGTAGTCAGC